>JAZRSO010000001.1:0-35853 GCA_045651525.1 Candidatus Enterousia sp.
TTATTCTGCCTTTGTCATCCCTGCGAAGGCAGGGATAGGGGCTATAAAATTTACAATATTCAAACATGTGTAATATGTGTTATTTTGGCTCGCTACGCCCGCACTGTATAGACCCCACTCCTGCCTACGCAGGAGTGACAAGGGGGTGTGTTTTCCCCTGCCCGCTACTAAACAGAAAAACTCGTCATACCGGCGCAGGCCGGTATCTATTGTAATAAGAATAATGATACATTGGCCCCCGACCTGCGTCGGGGTGACGACGTTTTTTTCTTCCTTTGTCATCCTGGGGCTGAATCTCGCCTTGGGCGGATGACCCCAGGAACCAGGTCATTATTCAAATAGATGTTCGCGTTGCGAACACTATTTAGACCCACTCCTGCCTACGCAGGAGTGACAAGAGTTTTTAAGTTTTATTCCTTGTACACTCTACCTGTACCGGTATGACGGTGACAAGTTCCCCTCCGACGCCGGGGCGTTCCGCCCCCTGCGGGGAGGGGGGTCACGCAGTGACGGGGTGGGTATTTTATTCCGGCACTAACCACTTACACTTTCCACTAACACTAATGTAAAAAAATCCCCCAAACGGGGGATTTTAATTCGCATACACAATCTATTAACGTGAATAAAATTCAACAACCAATTCTGGGAACATTTGTACAGGATATGGTACGTCTTCAAATGCAGGTACACGAACAAATGTCGCTGTAAAGTTTGCACTGTCAACAGATACATAGTCTGCAAAGTTGCGTTCCGCAGATTCCAATGCCAATACAACCAATGGCATCTGTTTTGCTTTTTCACTGACTGTGATAACATCGCCTGGTTTCACCTGATAAGAAGCGATTTTAACACGTTTGCCATTTACATTGATATGACCGTGGCTGATTAACTGACGTGAAGAGAATACAGTTGGCGCCAATTTTGCACGATATACAACTGCATCCAAACGACGTTCCAACAAACCGATTAAGTTTTCTGGGGTGTCGCCCTTCATATTAACAGCTTCCAAATAATATTTGCGGAATTTCTTTTCGCCAACATTACCATAATAGCCCTTTAATGTTTGTTTTGCGCGCATCTGTTTTGCGTAATCAGATGAATTACCACCGCGTGCTGTTGGGCCATGCTGACCAGGTTTATATTTACGTTTGTTAAATGGGGATTTTGCCTGACCCCACAAGTTTACGCCCAAAGAACGAGCGATTTTCAATTTACGTGTGCTACGTTTTGCACCAGCTCTTGCCATTTTTATTTTCCTTATGTTTTTTGGTTTTTCGGTGCCAGATATTTTACAGAATCCTTATCACTGATGGGACCAAAATGCACCATCAACTAATCAGTTCTGATTACCCAGCGAGGCACAGTTTATAGTGTTTTTTACAAAAAATCAAGTAATTTTATAAAAATACATACAAAAAATCCCAAGAAAAACACTTTCTTGGGATTCGATGTCATTTTATTACTGATTTTCGTTGCCGCCAAAAGTCAAACCATACTGTTGCAACTTTGCCACAACATTCAGTACTTCATCAGGCTTGCGATTAAAGCGCCCCTGTTTTTGTTGCAGAGTTAATGTAGCTGCTTCAAATTTTTTTACTATATCTGTCATTTCAAACGCCTTTTTAACATCTCTCTGACAAAATCAATATATACGAATTAAAACTTTTTGTCAAGTATTTATTACAAATATATTTTTCTTGTCTTTATTGAACCGCTACCTCTTCGATGGAAACTGCCATTGGGGCTGGTTTTGCATCTTCGGTATAGTGAACTTCTTTGACAACACGAACGCGACGATTTTCTGCATTTGGTGTATTATCTGGTGTTGGAACAGCCAACCCCTGTTCACCTGCAGACACTGCGACAATCTGGCTGGCCGGTATTCCGTATTCAATCAACATTTTTTGTACCGCTTCGGCACGACGACCGCCCAACGCATAGTTATAATTTTCAGTTCCCATTGTATCTGTATGTCCAACCACAGAAACCTTGATGTTTTTATTTTCCTGGGTTGCAGATGCCAATTTCTGAATCAATTCTTGATATTCAGGCTTGATAATAGATTTATTAAAATCAAATCTGACTTCGAACACTTCTTCCATAACGTGCTGTTTTGGTTCCAGTGGAATTTGTTGTACCTTTATCATTGTTTTTTCGCCACTGGCCGCCTGTAATTCATCCAAGCGCGCGTTTATTGCCATCAATTCCGAACGCATTGCCATCATCATATTAACAAATTCTTCACGAGTTACCAATTCATCACTAATTTGTGGAATTTCTGACACTTCTGGCACAATAACCTGACATGGTTCACAATTATGTTCAACCACACATTCTTGATATTCTTGTTCATGTTGACACTGCTCACATGCCGGACAAGATGGACATGGCGCAGATTGTGTTTCTGGTGTTTCTGTAACAACAACCAAACCTTCTGGGCCGGACTTTTTATTCATGGTTTTATTCACAGTCTTGTCACCACCATAAATATTTTGGTTAAATATCAATGGCTGAACAGGTTCTGGTTTAATCAAATGTTCAGGAACATTAACGTTATTTACAATAATAACCCCTTCACGTGCGTCCCCACGTGCCAGCATCATATTACGTGTATCTGGGTAATATTTTTCAGTTGTTGTTTCTTCAACCACTGCGACGACCCGCTGTTGTTCAACGGGTTTAGATTCTTTTTTAACAATCTTGCCACCTTGACAGTCACGCAAAGCCACCAATGTTTTTTCAAATCTTTCACGACACTGATGTGCGGTTGCAACCTGACCACTGGCAGACGCAGATAACCAACAGTCAAACTTGGCCTGTGCCTCGGCTGCCAATTCTGGATTTAAATAAGACGCATCGTTCTTTAACAAATCCATCAATTCATTATAGGCAGTATATAATTCAAACGATTCTTGTTCATTTTCAATTGGCCAGTTATCCAATGATTCTGGGAATGGAACTTCGCCAGAAAATGCGGCAACAGCCTTGTTTGCGAACAATTCGCCCATTTCAGAATAGCCACTGGTGCGTGCATTATAAATTGCATAAGAACGATAATTCATCGCCAACTGATTCAAGAAAGAATCCTTATGTGGTGCAGAATAAACATCCAACATTTCAACATAATCAACAGTCGGTGTTGCAACCGGCCCAGTATATTCTGCGACTTCATTCGAACGTGTACACCCCACCAACGCAGCGACCGCCAGTGCCGGCATAATTTTTGATACAACCCATGTGGCAACGCCAGATTTATTTTTCATCTGCCCTATCCTTCTTTGTTTTTATATATTATACGATTTTTATACAAACTAGTAAAGCGGAAAAACAACGTATTATTTATTTAAGAACTGTGTTGCGATACTGCCGATACCACTTAAAGATTGTAATCCGCCACCACCCAACGAGCCAGCCATACCACTGACCGTTTCCATAACAGATGCAGTATTTGTCTTTTGTCCCAATCCACCGACAGTGGTCGTCAAGAATTCGCCCCACAACGCTTTCTTTCTTGCACTAAGCTTTGCATACGAACAATTTTCAATCTTTGCCGTCAGCGTTGCAGCCATTTTTGCTTCTTGTGCGGTATAATCAGCCTCTGTAAAATCAATTAAATTAAATACATCATAGATATTTGAAACCTGCTTTCTATTTTTTTCGCTGCAACCAGATTCCGAACCATCAGTACAATAATATGTACTAACCGCCTTGGGGAATTTATGCCAAACAGTTCCTTTATCAGAACTGTCATCAAACCAATCATAGCAAATCATCTCATTATCTTCGGTATCTGCGGCGATACGCACAGATTCTTCATACCCACCAGACGCGGCATTACAAGGTTCCATACCATTCATTTTTCCCTCTATTTCTTTTGCGGTTGACGCACCTGTTTTTGCCCATTCTTTGATGGTATTATTTACAAAATTGATTTCTTGACTGCTGGGGATACATTCTGCTGTCAGTGTTTTTTGCTGTTGATTTAATGCCTGAATACCAGAAACCAACCCCATAACAGTTGGCAACAAGTTCGCACCAATATTTTGGGCAGACGCCTCTTGCTTGACCACAGGCGCCGCCTTTTTAATTGTCACAGCACCAGCCGTATTATGCACAGCCAACAAGCATCCTATAAAAAGAAGTAATTTATTTCTCATCTCTCTTCAAAAATCATTATAACATAAAAAAAGAAATAGATAAATATAAAAATTGCATTTTTATTCTTGTCGGTCTAAACTACATATATGCAAACAAGCAAACGTCATTTCATCATACAGTCAAAACATCGTCGCCTGAAACGATTGTGGCAGTTCTTTTTTACAGGCTGGGGCCTTGTCATGATTGCGTCATTGATTGCTGGTTCGCTGTTTACCAAACAATTATTATGGACACCGATATCCGCAATAAATATGGGCGATATTGTCACCAATCAATTCAAAATGTCCAACGCATCTTTTGTTGGCACAGATAAAAATGGTCAACCCTTTAAAATACATGCAAAAATTGGCTATCAAGAATATGAAAATCCTGATATAGTATTTATGGAAACTGTTTCTGGAAAAATTAATCGCATCAGTGATGGCAAGGTTATTACAGATAATATCACTGCCAAAACAGGACAATACAATCAGACAAAACAAACTGTTACACTGATTGGCAACGTCCGCGTTGATTCCAGCAATGGCGACAAAATAAGAACAAAAGAATTGGTGATAAAATTATGAAACAATCTGAATTGCGCGTTGAACATTTATCCAAATCATACGGCAAGCGTATGGTCATCAAAGATGTATCATTATATGCACGTCAGGGCGAATCGGTCGGTCTGTTGGGACCAAACGGTGCTGGAAAAACAACCGCATTCTATTGCATTACGGGTCAGCTGGCGGCCACAGGCGGTCAAATATTCTTAAATTCCCAGGATATAACACATTTGCCATTCTATCAACGTGCCAGATTGCATATCGGATACCTGCCCCAGGAAAACAGCGTATTCCGTGGACTGACGGTTGAACAAAACATCATGGCAATCTTAGAAGTTGTCGAACCAGACAAAAAACAACGCAAAAAGAAACTGGATTCCTTACTAGAAGAATTTTCAATTTCCAGCCTGCGTCACAGTCCGGCCACTGCATTATCAGGTGGCGAACGCAGACGCGTTGAAATCGCACGCGCATTGGCAAATAATCCAAAGTTTATATTATTGGACGAACCATTTGCAGGTATCGACCCAATCGCAGTAAACGAAATTCGCAGTTTGGTATCACAACTGAAAAACCGTGGTTTGGGTGTAATTATTACAGACCATAACGTTCGTGAAACATTGGGTATCACAGACCGCAGTTACGTTTTGCACGACGGAAAAATATTAAAACACGGCACCACAGACGAAATCATCCAGGACGAAATGGTAAAAAAAGTATATCTGGGCGAAGATTTCGTTATGTAAAATTTATTTTTGCCAAAACAATTCACTAACATACACTATATTTTATCACGCCCGTCGCAGGCGGGAATCCACTGCGTCGCAGGGATACTTACACAAAAAAATCCCCCATTTGGGGGATTTTTACATCGGTATATCTTCACATGTCGGACCCTGGGTATGATTTGAACAATCCATTTTTACCTTGCGCGCATTTATTCCTTTTTTATCCACATTACATGTTTCAATATGCGTTGTTGTACATACGTGACACATTCTTGTCTCGCGCGAGAAGACAGATGTAACTTCACGTATCATACCACCGCCTTTGACAACAACTTCGCCTTTTTTATTCTTCATTTCAAAGCCATATTTTTTCTCAAACGAGCCACCATTAGCTGTCAAATCCTGCGTCTTTAATCCAGCCGCAATTTCATATTTAATTGACATTGGCTCTGCCAATTCTTCGGGCGCAGAAACACCAACACCATTTGTTGCGCGCGATGCACCCGTTGCTGCGATTTTATGACACATATATTGTGCCAAATCCAAATTAGCCTCACGTGTACCTTTGGCGATTTCTTCGGCTAACTTTTTATTATAGTTTTGTTGTGCTTTGCTTAATGCAGATACTGCAATTTGTACCTTGTACTGATCCAACATACGTGGGAAACGTGCCTCTGTTACATCCTTGGAACCATTGATATTTTCCAGACTACGTCCATTTACACACCATTGAATCTTTTGATTTGATTCCAGCATATCAATCGCACGGTTTATTGTACCTGCGATATTATTCAGTTCTTCTTCGATAATTACGATTATTTGTGCTTCTTCGGTATCTCCACCATCTGCAACATTATACTTATCATACAAAGTATCGATATATTTCTTTACATTGATTTTACCTGCATCTGCGGTTCCTGCCTTGCCTATTTCAATAGAACCGAATGAAATCATACCAGAAATAGTATATTTCTGACCGGTCTTTTGTGAACGTAACGACCCAGTTCCAATAATTTCATCTGCGGCAAAACGATTACAGTCTGTGGTACTGCCACACAATTCTGCCATATATGTGTCCACTGTTGTCTGACACTGTTCCAATGCGGCATTATCAACATTTAAATACAATCCCATCAACATAGAATCCAAGTCATCCATTGAAAAATTTGGATTATCAGCTTTACATACAACCAGCGAATCAATTGGGCAAATATCGTGAATGTATTCATAGTCCATACCAATACAATTTTCAAAATTCTTGCCACAACGTGTTTCTGCGGTAAAGCACTCTTTAACTTCTTCGGTACATGCATCAACACGCATTGCTTTTAATTTATCTGTAACATAAGTCCAGATTTGCGGTTCCATTTTTTCACATCTGTCAATTTCAATTTTACAAAAACTGCGTGCCATATCAGGACGTGCCAAACACGCATCCATTGTTGCGGTACCTTTGGCTGCAATATCATCTTGACATGCCTTGTGCAAACATTTTGAAACATCAGACAGACAAGACTGACGCATTTTTGATTCGACCGACGCTTCGGCAACCTTAATCGTTGGGGCCGCTTCACGCAGGAAAGCCGGCCAAACCTGATCACGAACAGCAATACACTGATTCAATACACGTTCACAAATAACACGTTTAGAATCCAGTCCTTCGATTGTAGATGCCGCAATACCATATGTTGTGTTATCCATTGCCTTTTGTGCAGATTTTTTCATATTTTCGCTTTTGAAATTTTTATTTTCTGAAATCCCCTGCATATTTGCGTCCGCAATTGTTGAAACACAGTTTCCCCAATCGCTGCCACAGGCGTCATCCGTCATCATACATTTCTTAAATTCGACCATACAGGTTCCCAAGTCGTATTTGTTTGCAGCATCCAAAGAATCTTTCAATGCAGAACGAACATCTGCCTCGGCACTGGCTACTGCGGCTTCGGCCTCACCACGTTTTTGAGAAACACTGTTTTCAAACCCCTTGCAATCTGAAACAATCTGACGTTTATATACCTGGGTCAAGAAAGCCATATCAGATTCACATTTTTCAGGAATCATTTCATAGCACATTTCATGCGCTGCCTTGTACAACGCGTCACCTGTCTGTTCAGAAATATCAATTTCTTCATCATATTCATCATCAGATTCTGCATTCCATAATGACAAAATATCTGTTTTACTTGCCTTGGTATCTGCATCAACGATATTACCATCTTCGTCATATTCACGTTTACCATCGCCAAATATAATATCTGCATGTGCGCCGGCTTGAACTTTTTCAACTTCTACTGTTTTGATACGTTCTGCCTCGGCCAACAATTCTTTGATTTCAAGCAATTCTTTTTCATACTGTGCATTTAAATCACTGCATGCACAGCTGCCACCACTTTCGTTATCAGAAATACAAAATTGATCCATACATCCATAATATGCATCATAACATTCTTTATCATATAACCCAGAAACTTCGACCTTGGTACGCACCTTGGTACCATTTTGAATTGCAGATTGCTTCGCCGCTTTTTTAGTTGCAGCACACAAATCAGCACATGGCACAAAAGCCATCAAAACAACCAATGAACCAAATATAGATATTTTTCTGAACATCATGTTTTTCTCTCTCCACGTTCAAACAATTACATTGCAACATCTTCACATTTTGGGATTTCCTGACAGAATTCTTTTTCACCACCTGCCATTGCGCCCATAACACCCATACCAACAGCACCAACAACACCACCAATTGCAGTTCCCCAACCTGGGCTGACCATTGTTCCCATTGATGCACCTGCTGTTAAACCACCAGACGCTGCCTTTAACGCGGCCGCCGCCTTAGATTCGCCACCAGTTTCACATATTTGTTGCACGCGACATACATGACAGCTACGTGTACTTGGCTCAAACGAAACACTTTTTATATAACTATAATTTTTCTTAGATTTGTCTTTTGGTTCAACTTTATACGTTTTCAGACAGTTTTCTTTTGCTTCATCCAAACTTTGCTGACGTGAAATTTCTGCAATTTTTGTTTCCAATTCACGCAACGCGCGATTTTCTGCATTGATTTCCGCAATCAACTTTGCGGCAGTAAATATACTGCTGCCCATACTGCTGCGACCTTGTGGTTTTTCTGCATCTTTACACGCAGCAACTGTTGCTTCTTTTTCGAACTGCTTAAAGAATTCAGCAACAGCGGTCTTGGAATTTTCGATAACCTGTTCACGCAATTCCACCATTTCCTGTTCATCTTTTGGAATATCTGTCAGGCCAGTAACCTTATTATCCGCAGGCAAACAAGACATATCTGTACCACAAACACGACCCAGCTGTTCACTGAAATGATTTACACACCCTTGCATCATTTGATAATCCATCTGTAATACAGCCGCAGACACAATAACATCATACTGTGTTTCGTTCTTACACGATGGGAACATATCTTGTGGACACAGTTCAACAATTTGATTTGGTGTTTTGCCGACACATTCTGGCGCAGTAAAGTTTTCACCACATTTATCACGCAAACACGCATCAATATCATTCTGACAAAACTGAGTACGCAAATAGCCCAATTTATCATTTACCACCGTTTTAAGACCTGGAATCATATCGTTGCATTCATCAATAATTGGACAGACACCTGCCGCAACATTCACATCAGACAAACACGCAACATTCGTTGACGTTGAACAGCCATCTTCTAAACACAGTTGAATTTGTGCCAAACATGTCTGACGACGATATTTATCTGCAAATTTCACAGCATCTGCCAAGATACTTTCGGATTCAGCCTCCCAGTCTTTTAGGACATCGTCACGCACAGCCAAACACTGATCCAAAACACCTTCACATGCATACGCACGACGTGTCAATAACCCAGAATCCAAACAGTTTTCAAAATTCGTTCCACAACCACCCTTATCTGCAATACATGCACGATATGCCAGCAAACATTCACCACGATTATATTTATTTCTTGTATCCAGCATTGCCAAACGCGCCTGACGCACAGCAGATTCTGCGGTACGCTTATTCGCCTCTACATTTAATTTCTGATCTGCCAAGTACGAACTAAACGCCTTGCAGTCTGATGTAATCTGGCGCGAATACAGCATTTCTTCCATATCTGCCTTGTCGCCACAAGCCTCTAATTCCGCGGCACAGAATTCAGACGCCATTGAATACAAACCGTCGCCAATATCTTCGTCTGCGGCCAAATCTTCATCCCCAGAACCGCCACCATTTAGCCAATCTGCAAAACTTAATCCGGACGCACGGGAACTTTTCTTGGCAGCCGCACTTTCACCAAAAACCAACTTTGCCTTGGCACCCAGATTTTCACGTTCCACACCTTCGGTATATAACTTATCAGCCTCAGCTTGAATTTTTTGAATCTCTTGAATTAATGACTTTGACGCGTTTATATTATCAGAACACGCACATCTGTATCCCTCAGACTCATCCAACAAACAGAATTCATCCATACATGCACGATACGCATCACGACAATTTTCATTTTTTGAAGCGGCCGTTTCTTCGGCCACATCAACTACTTCTTCTGCGATTTCTTCTACTTCGGGTTCTATATATTCTTCTTCTGCAACTGATTCAGCCACAGACACAGTCTTGACAGGCGCAACCTTTGACGCGTTTGTTGTCTTTTTATTTGTCGACGCTTTCTTGGTCACAGCAGGCGCCCTGGCACCCGCAGCAGGCGCACGCGACACACCCACACGCGACGCATCACCACGTACCGCCCCCATTGCAATTCCTGGCAACAAAGCAAACAAGACTGTATATAAACGTAAATTCATATGATTCCACCCTACATAAAATTATGATTTATTTTATCAAATAAAACCCACCAGTGCAAGCAGATAAAAACAACTTGATTTTTTACCACCAACAAAATATTATATATGTTGGACAAAATTTAAGGATTATTTATGGCAAAAGACGATGTAATTGTTTTTACTGGTACTGTTGAAGATAAATTACCGAACACAATGTTTCGTGTAAGATTGGAAAACGGCCATGAAATTTTGGCGACTGTATCTGGAAAAATGCGTAAATTACGCATTTGGGTTAACGTCGGCGAAACGGTTCGTGTTGAAATGACACCATACGATTTGGACAAGGGTCGTATAACATTTGTCGAACGTAACAAACCCGGCACAGAAAACGCCTAATAAAAAAAAACATATAATAAAACCGCGAAACGCGGTTTTTTTATTTGTTAAAAATTCAACATTCTGATAAAATATATATAAATGTAATGAAGGGAAGAATATTATATTTTATCGGACTGCTGTTATGCGTTGGTGTTGCCGACGCCGCTGTTCGTGACCAAAACAGCATCACACGCAGTAAAACACCATCAGACGTTCGCACTGTATCTGCTGCGCGTTCTGCAACCAGTCGCCAAAACATTGTTGTCAATCGTACTGCCAAAACCAATACCGCTTCTGCGCGTTCTGCACGTACGAATACGCAACATCCTGTATTGGGCACAAAAAAAACACCGAACAAAATAACATCACGCAGTGTTGCCCCATCAAAAGGAACAGATATAAAAAAAACTGTTGTTTCACGTTCTGCTGTTATTGACACGACCAGTAATCTTGGCGCTGGATACACAACATGTCGTGACGCATATTTTACATGTATGGATCAATTCTGTGGCACCATAAATGAAACTTATCGCAGATGCGTATGTTCTTCAAAGCTTGACGAAATACAATCACGCGAACGCGCGCTGGCACAAACAGCAACACAAATAGAAGACTTTAAATCACTAAATCTGGAAGTGATTGATAAAACCGCCAAGGAAGTAAACGCAATGATTAGTGCCAGCGAAGGCGAACTGGCACAAGAATCTGCCAAAGACACATCCGACAGTGCCAAGGCATTAGACGGTATCAGCGATGTTCTGGCAAACACAAAAAAACAATCGCTATCTACCCAAGGTACACTAGATATTGCAGGTGACATCAGTTCTATATGGAACACAACCAGCCTGGCGGGCGGAACATTGATTGCAAACCTAACAGGCGAAGCATTATATAATGCGGTTCATGCACAGTGTGTTGAAATGGTGACAAACGAATGTTCAAACGCAGCAACACGATCAATGGTTGTATCTGCATACGGGATGTATATTGAAAACGATTGTTCATTGTTAGTAAACGGACTGGACAAAAAACAAACCATTGCGAACACATCCGTACGCGAAACAAAATATGAATTGGGCGACAAAAGACTGGAAAACTATAACTATCATAACAGTGCGCCTATCAATGATTGTATTGCCCAGGTTCGCAAAGATATTACATCAAATTACGCATGCGGTACAGATTATGTACACTGTCTGGACGTAACAGGATTATACTTGAACTATGAAACAGGCGAACCAATATATTCATCCAGATTCTTTGAATTAAACAATATGACATCAATGGATGGCGACCTGTTGGTTAACCAAGCCAATCGTATGACTGTACTTCGTTTACGTAACATGCGCAACTATGCAGAACGCGGTTTGGACACATGTCGTGATATATCTGATACGGTGTGGGACGAATTCCTGCGTCAGGCAATTACAGAAATTCATCAGGGACAACAAGACAAAATACGCCAGGTCAAAGACGAATGTATGGAAGTCGTGAATAAATGCTATGACGAACAAAACAAATCATTAAAAGACTTTACTAATACAGACGAAGCGTTGTTACTGGGGGCACGCTTGGAATTATCTGAAAAGATGTGCCAAGAAAAACTGGACGCATGCAGTAACGTGTATGGTGGCATGACACAATTGGTCAACACAATGCACGAAATTGTTGACCAACAAATTGGCCAAGAATGTAAAACAACACTGGAAAACTATCTGGCCGAACTGTGCGCAGTACGCAGCAACGACACATATCACAACTATCCATACAGTTGTCGCACATATTCACCAGGCAATGCATCAGACGCCTTGAGCAAAACCCCAACAACAACATCCGTCTATTATAAATTAACAGAATACGCAAAACAAACCTGTGTTCGACCAACAGAAAACGATTCAACAACACTGCCCGGCCCTGTATTACAAGACATCAGTATAATTATGTCCAAATTAAAAACAGATATGGCAAACGAACTGGCCAAGGAATGCGAACGTCAAACAGGCAAATGGCAAATATATGCATTTAATGAAAAACTTGATAACCAGGACTTGGTCCATAATGAATTCTATACAGAAACAGCAGCTAATAACCAATGGGGTTGGTGCGCCAGCCTGAAAGCGATATGGAAACAAGCATGTGAAAACTATGGCGGTGTATGGATTAATGACACGATATCAAATACGGCAAACTATGCGAACGTTCAGTTCCTTGCAACTTTTTACAACAACTATCCAGGCGCGGATAAAACCGTGGGATTTTGCGTTGATAAATGCAACACAGCAAAACACATATGTGAAACAACCTTAAAAGGCGATCTCTGCACTGGCAAACCAAACGCACACCAAAGCGGAGAATATGCAACATACGAATCAGAAATGGATAAAATTTTCACAGGTGGCGTAACAACATACGAAACATGCGGAGAATGCTTAGAAAGCACAAGTACAACACCATGCATCCCCCCAGCAACTGAAACACCGGGAATCGAATAAAAACAAAGGAAAAAACATGAAAAAAAATATGATATTTACGATTTTATCAATTGTATGTTTAACCGCCACGGCAGATACTGTCGATTGGTGGAATCAACCGACAGTATGCAAATACAACCCGAAGAAATGCTATACTACAATGGGCGCAGGCTTTGATCCTGGAATGTGGGACGCAACTGCAAGTTGCTGGGGCGTGAAATATATTTGCCCAAATGCGTTAAAGACACCGTCGCAAAAACCAGAACTGGTTGTTATAAAGAATATAGAAAATATGATAAATCCAGATTTTGCCCCAGATGAGTTGGGTGAATCTGGCGACTGTTTCGGCAAAAGACACTCTAAAATTACTAAAGAAAATGTTTCTGTTATGGTCAATGGCGATTATGTAAATCTGTATTGTCATGGCATTTTAAACAAACCAGACGAAACATTAGCAGATGGTGAAATTATTTATAACCATGACGAACAACCAACTTGTAAATCTTTGAAAACAGATGGATATATCGCCGTCAAAAATGGCAAATGTGTTGGTAAATACATAGACGAATCAAAATACTATATCCAATGTGGCAAGGGTTTACAGCCAGAACGCATTGTTCTGTTAAATGGTGCTGAAATAACAACCACAAATACAAATACAACTACAATAACAACACAAAAGGCTGCAGAAACACTATTTAATACAATGTACAACGCATCTAAAAAACAAAAGACGCAATACTTTAAGAAATAAAAAAACCGGCATCGCCGGTTTTTTTATTTAATTCTCTGTCGTATATTAGCAATATAGCTCACAATATCTTTATCAAAAGCAATACGATTACGTTCAACCATCAATCTGTCTGCAAATCGTTGTGCTTGGTCGTTTTCTGCAATTTCTTTGACCGGTGTGCGCAACGCCAACATTGGTGTATTGTAATAGTGACTAAGATGCAAATTCGGATTCATACCATTTGCACGCAATATATTTCTTGCAACGTTTACATTCGATTTATCAGGCACAAAGCAATACAGATATTCACGACCATTACGTGCATTTGTATAAAATATATTGCCAGACGACAGATACATCAATGCCTTGACATCCTTATTCATATCACGATTTTCCAGTGCAACAGCACTGCCAGAAAATAAATCTTTGACATAATCAACAACAACATATAAAACGTTTATTCTATCTTGTTTCATTTTTTACCTTATATAATGTTATAGTTGAATTATTGTTTACTATAAAAGCTATTTTGTCAAGGATTCATACCCACAAACTATATTCCCAATTTGTGGGTCATTTTCAACATAAATACAGATTCATTGCCGAATTTATCCGTATGATTTGGATTTACACGATAAATAAATCCAAATGCACCGTCTGTAAATTCACCAAATTTATGACGATATGTGCCCATAAATCTTGTTTCGCGTTTATCTGCCTGTAATGACAGGTCTGCCACATGCGTATCAACAATATTTAACACCGAATTTTCATCAACATCATACTTTGCATACGCGTATTTCAAGGAACCGTCTGTAATTGCCAATGGTTGTGAAACGCTGAATTCAAAATTTCCAATATTCGCACCAAGCGCAAATGCATTTGAATCAATATCTGTCAGTCCCAATATAAAATTACCAGACGCATCTGACGTCGTGCGCGCAAATGTTGCGCGTGCCATAACGCCAATTTTATCAGACAAATTATAACGCGTTTCAATATCTGTATATATTGTGTCCCCTGCCCCCAGATTCAACAATCCATCAGAATACGCACCCAATAATGTATCAGATTCATTTGCCACACCAAACGATGTCTTGACCGACAATTTATCGCCATTGAATGCAATATATGAATCAGCACCCTGCATCAGCCCCAGTTTTGCCGGCATATATTGTGATGATATTGTCGGGTCGGTTTCCAATAGGCCTTCGTCTGTGATTGCCCCAGAAAACACACGACCACCGAACGATAATTTTCCATAATTATATTCTGCATCAGATACAACTGCATTTGACGCCAAACCCATAATTGGATTTTGCAGACCACTGAAACGGGATGCGCCATCTGTCAGATAACGCTGATACGACGCACCAAAATTCCAATTACCAGAATTATATTTTAAACTTAAATTATCCAACCCGCCCATATAGTCATCATACGCACGCTCAGACGTCGCCATTGAAAAATCAAGACTTCCAATTTTAATCGTCTGTGAATTATCACGCACTGTCTTTAATTCACCCAATACATCGCCCATATACAACCCACGTGAATCAGTTGCACCAAATGCAAATTCATTTTCCCAAATACGTGGCACAGATAATTTTCCATCTGCGCTTTCCAGCACATCAAAGAACGGCGCACTGATTGTCGCACTGCGCAAATTCAACGCGCTGGACGCACGGAAAGCGGTATTTGTTGCCGCCCGCCAATACGCATCACCATTTGCAGATACAATCTTTTCCCCATCATAGAAATAAACAGATGTCCCTGGTTTTGTCGCACGTTCCAAATTTATCAAACCGTAACCAAACACTTCGGCAAAGACATCCAGATAATCAGCATTCATATAATCAACACGATATTGATATTCAGCCGGCAAAATATACATATTTTTCAAATAAGCAATCAAATTTTCATCAGACATTGCTTTACCTGTTGCATCTGTCGCCAATAACGGCCCATCCGCAGTCAATGCCAACAATGAGAATATGTCTTTATTGTCTAAATAAGAAAATGCAGATTGTATCGCCCCAACAGCCCCAGCAACCGATGCCACCGCCAATTCATCTGTCACACCTGCACCTGCAAAACACCATGGATCCACAGATGTAGTACCAGTACCCGCAATATCACATATACGAGATTTATAATACTTTGCCTCTTCATCAGTCCCCACCTGCCACTGCGACAATGCGTATTTTCCTGTCGGCACAAAACCCGACACAGTATCTGCATCACCGGTACCAGAGCCAGTTAACGCAACACCAACCACAGACATAAAATTGTATGGTGTATTTTCAAATGCCAACGGTGCTGCATTTTCAAAGGTCGCTGTTTTTACCCCGGAATATTTACTGTCTGTTTCGGCAGCGCCAGTCGCAAAGATTGCCATCGGCGAAAAAATAGACCCTAGATTTTTGAAAAAGTAAGTCGCATCTGCCCCGGGATAATAATCATCCGACACAACGTCATAATAGTCATTTACAAAACCGGAAAATGCCGTCTGTTTATTTTCATCAGACAAAACATCTTGAATTGTTTTAACATCACTATCACGTAAAGAATCTGGCACAGACACATTTGCAACAACACTTGGCAAAGAACGTCCACCAGACAAATCACCTTTTTTCCATAAATCAGCAGCATTTTTTAATGCTTTGTAATTCATATAATCAACACTGCCTGCAACACCCGACAATGTTAACACACCATCATCAGACATTGTGTACATTTGATTAATAACACCATCAGCTGCACTATCAATATACAGTTTGCCATTTGCTCCAATGTAACCTTTATACATTTTTGGAGTTTCTGTATCAGAATTTGTTGCAACAAAAGTATTTCCATTTTGCACAACAGTCAGTGTCTCATCAAACAAAACAATCTCTGTTATTTTTCCGGCTATTTCAGTATATGTACCGGTAACCTCTTGTGTTGGTTTTAATACCCCCACACCATTACCTGTACGATAAATTGTCATCTGTCCATTTGGCATAAACCCGATAAAATCTGCACCACTATATCCAGAATCACGACCACCAACAATCTTGGCCAACAAGTTATCAGCATCAGACGAATATGCGTTATTTACCACTGTCCCCCATCCGGCCAAATCAAAAGAATCCAACAAATTTGCATCTTCTGTGGTTTGTGCATTTCGCAAAGTCTCTTCACCATTTCCCAATACAACAGCATTATTATAATACTTGCTGGACACCATTGTATCATCAGTTTGATTTACAGAATTATTACTTACCTCTGTCCAAGGCAACAAAGTATCACCCAACGAAGACACAGCATCAACACCATACACAAAATTATTTGCATTGATACCATTTGACGTAATCAAAGCAACATTTACAGGCCGCCCACCAAGAACCTGTTCACCGCGCCACTTAACATTAGATAGGCTAATAGGCTCTTTATTTGAATTACGCAGCGTACGCATTCCCATATACCCACGCGCCAGCGGCGAATAACCATGCATCATCAGCAAATAATTTTGTCCATATTTTTTGGACATCAATTCAAAATTCTTGCCATAATTCAAAGTATCACTAGTTGTACTGTATAAATCCAAATTTGCTGTATAAAATTTATACTCATCGTTTGCAGTTGGCATCGCCGGGCCATATGGTAACTTGAACGCAGGCGTTCCACCAGCGGCCCCACCGCCCCCAGACCCATCGCCACCCGGTCTATTACCACCGCTGGATGGATTATCATTGTTATTACCTGGATCAAACAAATCTGTCAGCAAGAACAAGCCACCTACGACAACGGCGGCCCCCGCCGCCGTTAAACTGATGCTTTGGGCAGACGACAGTCCGCTGAACAATCCACCCGACGACCGCGGCTTGGTTCGATTATTATATTTTTTAATTTGCATATCACATTTGGACGCATCTGCGCCATACATCTGCAAAATTTGTGCCGCGCGCACGTCATTATTCATCAACGCGGTACAAACAATAGAAAGTCCAGTTGAATCAACAAAATTTACATCTGCGCCCGCATTAACCAGACTTTGCACCTGTTGAATATCGGCATTTTTTGCCGCCGCCAGCAATTGTGCCGCCACCATAAAATCATTACTTGCCCCAAAAGATGCGATTGGTGCAAAAAACAACGAAACGATTAAAATTCTAATAAGCTTCATACCTACACTCTTTAATATGAATTATATTTTATCATAATAACGATTTATCTGTCTAGTATAAAAAACAAAAAAATCAGGTCACATTTCTGTGACCCGATTGTGCATTCGCACAAACACATACGAATTATCTTTGGTTACAGCTGCCAATACTGCACGCATAGCCCCATGCAATAGTTGGCTTAACTGATTTTACAGTATCCTGTGGCACAACATTAGGCACAGTATCGTTTACAACAACCTTGTTACGAACAGTATCATTCACAACAACAGTTTTTGGCTTTGGTTTTGGTTTTGGTTGTGGTTTAACAATGACAACAACAGTATCTTTACACCCACAATCATCTTTAACAGATGGCACCTTGACATCATTATTATTTTCAATTGTAACGCTGTCATCAACAATAATTACACTGTTATTATCAATTTCAACACCACCATCAACAATAACTTTGTTATTATTCACAATTTCAATTTTTTGTTTTTTTACAGGTTCCTTGCATTTTTTGCCACAAGAATCACCAGAACACTGTTTCATGCCAAACAATGTTGTCAGCACAATTAATGAACCAGCGCCCAACGTCAACATAACATCTCTTACTCTATTAGACATATTAAAATCCTTTTGTTTAATCGTTTTTTATCTTACACATAATACCATAGACAAACAATATTGTTTTGTCAAGGCTTAAACATAAAATTATTTTTTCTTTGCACCACCCTGCCATATTATGATATAATCCATCAACAGAGAGAATATGAAACAGCGCATTTTATCTTCATTGTTATTTATTTCGGTGTGTTCTGGGGCATTTGCTGCAACGCAACAGTGTTCACGCGCTAATTTGACGCGCTGTTTGGATTCTGTATGCGCAATCAATATATCATCTAATCCGGCTGCACGTTGTCAATATTGCGGTTCTGTCAGTGCGGGCACCCCACCAAATACCAAGATGAAGTCTGTATCTGTTGGCGCATCTGCCAAATATAACATTTCTGACAAAGACCTTAAAAAGGCACCAACCGCACCTGGTGAACGCTATGCATGGGCGACAGAACAATGTATTGCCAAGGTTTCGGGCTGTACACCAGACGATGTTACAGAAGTGTACGATAAATTAATTGAACAGTCGTGTACGGCAGCTGGCGTTTCTGCCCAAATGGAAAAATTACAGGCAGATTTGAAAAAGACCCGCACAAAATCAGATTGCGAATCGGAAATTACTGCATGCGTCATTAACGCGTCGGGTTGCACTGCGGACTATCGCGCCTGCAAAGAAAATGCCAGTTTTGATCGCGTCTTTGCATCGTGCAGTGCACTGTCCACAGGCTGTGACAATTTTACATCTGAAATTCGCACTGCGTTATTAAGCGAACGCGACAATGCTGTTGAAAACGCAGATTTGATATTGGCAAAAATTGTCGGCGCATATCAGGCAATGCGTGACGCAACATTATCCGACATCAAAAACGGCTGCAAAGACAATCGGTTATACGACGAATGCATTGAAACAGTCTGCAACAGAAATATGCCAGACAAATGCGCCGCCGAAGATGAGCGAGTATCCGCAGGTCTGTTGTGCCAGTTCCACAAAACCGCATGCAACACATTGGATTAAACAGAAAACAAATGACGACAAACAAAAAACTTTTTTTACATAAAATATTGACATCTGTTATTGGATGTATGTTTGTCGTATATTCGGCAACCGCGGCCAATGTTTCTTCACGTGGCGGACAACGCGCAACCCAGGCGGCGGCACGTGCAAACATACAAAAAGCAACAGCCACACAAAAAACAGCAGAAAAAGCAACCGCAACAAAAACTGTTGCAAAAACAAAAATTGAAAACGAACTGGAAGAAAAGTTAGTAATTGAAAACAAATCATCACAATTTGACGACTTTTTAATCGAAGTAGCAGAAACACAAAACGCAGACAGCGACCAAGATTTGGCCGAGAAAATCAGAAAACAGCGCGAGGCATTTAATGCCCAATCCGCCAAGGATGTCGCAACCACAAAAACAAAAACCGCATTATCAACTGGCAAGAATGATTGCGACCAAAAATTGCGCGCTTGTATGAAAACAAAATGTGGCGAAGACTTTACAAAATGCGCCAGCGACACCGATACAATATGGGGCGACAAATTGGATTTATGCCGTCAAGGCATCACTTGCACCGGCACAGAATACAACCTGTTTACCCAAGAAATAAAGGCCGATCGTGATTTAAATCAACAGCTGGCAGGCTACAAATCAATTGTTGATTGTGGCAACAGATATAACGACTGTATTATCACGCAATGCGGAACAACATTTTCAAATTGCTTGGGCAAATCTGCAGGCGACGCAGCGATAAAAAAATGTGAAAAACTCGCAAACGAATGCAAACAACAGGACAGCGGTATGCCTGCCCGTGTTGCCGAAGTGATGGGCAACCTGCGTGTAAATGCCGAAGAACTGATTGCACGCGACGAACAACGTCTGTACGACCTGCGCGACCAAATGCGCGAAACATGTGGGCGACTGGGCGCATTATTTGATGACCGCACACTGGATTGTGTATATTCAATCAATTTCTATGGTGGCGAAAACGGCGATTTAATGGCATCGAAAAAAGCATATGCCGGAACCAGCTTTAACTGTGATGCAGATTGGTTTGGCATTGACGTAACCACATTTATGGAAAACGCGGCCCGCCTGACAAAATCAACCAAGTCTGCAACATCTGCGGCATTGGGTGCCGGCGTTGGTGTTGGTGTTGGCGCAGTAACATCTGGCGCAATCGGCCGCGCAATGGACACGCACAAGGCCAAGAAAGAACTGGACGAAGCACAAAACGGCACCAAAGAAGAACAAAAAGCTGCAAAACAACAAGAAAAACAAGATAAAAAAGATCAAAAACAAGCAGAACGAGACCAGAAAAAGGCAGATAAAGCCGCAGCAAAAAAATTAAAAGAAGAGAACAAGCCCAAGAGGGGGGGGGGGGTAAATAACACCACTAAAAACAACGAGTTAGATAACACGACAAGTTCAAATAAAAACAAACCAAAATATAATAATACTTGCTATACAAAAATCCCACATGCCACCGCTGGCAATGGCGCCCTTGCAGCCGATAACAAAACAGAATATTGTCGAATATCAAGATGTGAAAATGGCTACGAGGTTTCTGCAGACAACAAGAGCTGCATAGAAAAACCCGCAACTAAAACAGAACCATCATACGAAGGAACCAGCGTTTCCGCCCCCTTAACCGAAGAGGAGCAACGCCTTGCCAGCGAACCCGCTGAAGGCGAAGCCGATTTTTCAGAATTCTTTTAACAAACACACAATTTTTTATCATTGCGGGGGATTACAAAAAATGATATAATATACCCCATAGACAGGGAGAGAATTTTATCCATGAAACGCATTGCATCTATCTTTATCGCATTATCATTATGCACCCTGCCCTGTTTTAATGTTATAGCCGAAGATTTTGCTACACTTGACGCAATATTTCAAGAAGACAACGAGCACAACGAAGACAAATCAAAATCAACCATTGAAGAGATTTGCACAACAAAATCACATCGACTAAATTGCACAAACTTGACAATAAGATGTAACAACGGATTTGTTTCTGGCATGACGCAAGACAAGGCTGTCGCCATACTTTGCCCAGACGAAACAACAGAAAAAGAAGTTGGAAGACGTAGAAATTTACAAAAAACTGCTGCAGAACGTTTCTGTAAATCTGCCAGCAATATGACCTTTAACAATAATTGCAAATCAAATAACAGCGTGGAATTCGGTTGTACCGAATACAAGCGTCGCGTAGAAAGCGAAATGAAAAAAGCAATGCAAAACTATTGTAACGCCGATAAAACCAACACAGTTTTTATTAAAGACGAAAAAACAAAAAAATTTACACAAAAAGTAAATCTAGAAAATGCTTTGCTAGAACATTATTGCAACAAAACAGACAATAAAAACGGTGCCGACATGAACGGCGCTAATATAAACTGTGTCGGGAATAAAATTACAATCACATGTTCATACTCTATTAAAACAAAAGAACCAGCGTCACATAAAGCCAATGTTAAATACGATTTCTCTCCAATATGTAAAAATGGTAACGACAGCAAGGAATATTCTATAACTGTAAAGCTAAATGAAAAAATGTCCACAAACGCAAAGCTTGAAGACATCTGTAAAGAAGGCAACCAAGGTGATTGGGACCATAAAAAAGAAAAATGCATATGTAAAAATAGCAAACATATATTTGACGAAACAAAAGGATGTGTGTCTGAAACAACAGCATTCACAAATGCAAAAGAAAATCTGACTGCGCTTAAATCAGCGCTAGATGAGGCCTTGGAAAAAATAAAAGCAAACCAAACACAAGAATAATGAAAAAAATTGCATTAACATCTTTACTAATTGTTTTGTCACTGCCCGCGTTTGCAGACACTGAAAATTATACATCAAAATTTACTGGTGTAGAAACAATACAAGACGCATATGCAACATACAGGGCAAACGCCGATACAATTATAAAAGAAGCAAAAAAATTTAAAGCAACAAATTCAGAAATAAAAAATCTTGAAAAGATTCGTGACACTGTTTTGGCGGATAACCCAACAACAAAACCAAAAGAACGAACCAAAACAGAACTAACTCCCGAAGAACAAGCAGAAAAAGACGCAAAAATTGCAGCCGCCCAGGAAAAATACGACGACGCCAAGGCCACAGAACAATCTGCTGAAAACAAACTGTTGGGTGCAACAACAATGATGGCGACAGGTATGGGCGCAATGGAACTGGCATCCAGTATGTCTGAACAACAGGCCGACCAAGAAGCCGAAGACCAAATGCGCGCTTATCTTTCTACATTCTATTGCCAATACGGCAGCAAACGCGTCCCAGGCGGCACAAAAAACGCAGAAATCGGCGGCGGTAATGAACTTATCAACCTGTATGCCCAATATGTCAATCTGGCAAATGATTTAAAGGCACGCAAGGCCGCACTGGACATCGCCCCCGGCATTGAATCCGAGGCTATTTTAGACAACGCAACTGCCGGTCTGCACGACGATGAAAGTATCGGTAAACGCGGCGGTATGTTCACATCACTTGCACGCGCATTGGCCGACCCAACCGGCGAAGACGCACAAAAATGGAAGGCACAACAAGAAGAATCTGCCAAGGGAATTAAAAGCGGCGCAACTGCACTGGGGGTTGGCGCTGTTGGTTCTGCGGTTATTGACCTGGCAATGAATCACATCGGCGACAAAGAAGACACAGATGGCGTCAAAACAGGTTTATTAGATCCTGAAAAAGAAGAACGATGCACCAAGGGTGAACTTGGCACATGGGATAAAAGCACGAAAAAGTGTACATGTAAAAGCGAAAAACATTATGGCAGAGATTTAAAATTTAACAGCGAATTGCATATATGTACAACATTGGCAGACACTGAAATCAAGGGCTTAAGCAAAAAACAAAAAGAAGACCTGCAAACTTGCAACAAAAGCGCCGCAACACACGCGTGGAACATAGAACAAGAAAAATGTGTAAAGAAACCAGACAGCGACCAATCAACCGGATACGGAATATAGATTTCTGAAACACATCACAGACAGTTAAACCCACCCCGTCACTGCGTGACACCCCTCCCCGCGGGGTGCGGAACGCACCGGCGACGGAGGGGAACTTGTCACCGGTTTTAAGTTCTCCTCCCTGGGAGGAGTACGGCGCAGCCGGGAGGTGGGTATGACAGAGTTTTTTGGTTTCCTTGTCACGCCTATCGCTCATCTTTATCACTCCTGCGTAGGCAGGAGTGACAAAGGATTTATCCCCCGTCATTCCCGCGAAGGCGGGAATCCAATGCGTTGCAGACAGTTAAAACCACCCCGTCACTGCGTGACACCCCTCCCCGCGGGGTGCGGAATGCACCGGCGACGGAGGGGAACTTGTCACCGGTTTTAAGTTCTCCTCCCTGGGAGGAGTACGGCGCAGCCGGGAGGTGGGTATGACAGAGTTTTTTGGTTTCCTTGTCACGCATATCGCAGACAGTTTTTCTTTTGTCCCTGCGGGGAGTAAATGTTTTTTCTTGCAGGCAGAAATTTGTTCCCATATAATCTGACTGAAAACCCACATCCAAAATAAAAGGATTTTATTTATGCTGCACAAAACAGATGTTGTTTTATTTGATTTTGACGGAACGCTGTCTGCATTTGATTCAAATGTTGAATTTGCAAAGTACTGCTTTCGTCATTCCGTACGCCCTTGGTTCTTTATACCTGTGATTGCATTCGGATTATTATGCAAATTTTTAAATCCATCTGGCATCTGGTGGCGTCAGGTTTCACGCTGCTTTTTAACAAAAAAGATGGTAAAAAAACTGGCACCAGGTTTTATCAAACAACATAAACGCAACCGATTCGGCTGGGCCAAAGAACGCGTACAAAGCGAACGTGACGCCGGTCGCAAAGTATTACTAATTTCCGCATCTGCAAACTATCTGTTGCGTCCACTGGTTCGCGATATGAATTTTGACGCTGTATTTTGTTCTGAAATGGAAGAAGATAAACCATGGAAATATAAATCTCTGTGCTGGGGACAAACCAAGGTTTATACCATGGACGAATGGGCCAAAGAAAACAAAATTATACCACACGTTGTGCGCGCATATTCTGACAGCAAATCTGATTTACCAATGATGGAAATCGCAGATGAACAGGTCTGGATTGATGCAAAAACAGGTCTGCGAAAAGAATCCCAGTGATTTATCACACATAAAATGTTATGGTGTTTTCATGGCTATCATGGAAACACTTTTTGATGTAATCAGCGCAACAATCGGTGCAATCGGTGGCGCAACCTTTGCGTTCTTTTTAAACAAAAAGCGCAACAGACAAATGGCACGCCAATCACAAATCAGCCGCCAAGAATTAATCGCACTGCGCCAGGAAAACGAACGATTGTTACAACAAATAAAAACCAAAGAAGACATAATATTAAAAATGCAGATGCAATTATTATCTGTACCTGTAAAAAACAAAAAGACAAAAAAGTAATGCCCCAAACGGGGCATTCCTTTACAAAATATCAACCAGTTTTACTTTGAACACAACAGCCTTGCCCGCCAAACCTTCGACATATGGTTCTGGGAAAGTGATATTGATATCACGTTCTTCACCTTCTGCCATGCCGACCAATTGTTCTTCAAAACCAGGGACAAATGTATGACTGCCCAATTTCAATTTATAATTACTGGCAGTACCACCATCAAACTGTGTGCCATCCAAGAAGCCCGCAAAATCAATTACAACTGTATCACCATTTTTTGCAGTTTGCTGACCACATGCTGTCAATCCCAACATTGCCAAGACACCCATAACAGACGTTAATTTTTTCATACTTTCCCCTTTTGTTTGTTTTTATTGATTATAAACACATCTAAAACCATATTCACGCATGGCGGTGCCTTCGGCCTCTATCCTGTAATCAAAATAAGGCGTTGGGCGCATTACGTCAAATGATGGTTTATCATAAACCATAACAATACTGTCTGCGTTGCGGCCGCATACGCGTTTCATTTCATAATCTGCAACCTTGGCCAACACAGAACGAATATCACCATCAATATCCATACCATCTGCATTCTGCATCAAGCGCAAACGCATTTCGCGCAAATCTGTTCCCCCCAGCAAAATTTCAACGCGAACCATTGCGCCCTTATATTCTTGCCAACGTGTTTCCTTTCTGGCGGTTTCCCAACGGGTATTTGTTTGTTCTTTTTCAGCCGCAGTTTTTGGCTTGAACGAATCGATATTAGAATACTGATTTTCCGCCTGCATAAATTCACTGGTGCGTTCATTATACAACGGTGCATCAGGCCCGCCCTGTGCAAAGTCAGTTTCATTGTATGGCACATCGCCACCATTCGTACAGCCAGCCAACACCAGCGCACCCAAAATTGCAAATAAAAATGATTTTTTCATGTTTTGTTCTCTCTTATCTTTTTTACAATTTTAACAAATAAACAGTTTTGATTCAAGTCACGATTTATGATAAAATAACATTGATGTCAAATATTGTTCTGGAATCTTTATTAAAACCACTGGAAGAATTCTACAAACCATCGTTCGTAGAAGAAATCGCAATAAATCACGCTGGCGAAGTATGGATGCGCCTGCATGGGGCACGTGTTCCATGGGTTTCATATCAATCAGAGGTGCTTAGCAAGCAATACTTGGTTGACTTGATTCATACAGTGGCCAATATTTATGAACGCCCATTTGACCCGATACACGGAATGCCTGTGGTATACGCGACATTACCAGGCAACCATCGTTTTACTGCAATCGCAGGCCCAAACGTTCAATATGATGAACGTGATATCACAGGTGGCGTTGCGCTAAACATTCGTGGTGGCGGCGCACATGACACCAGTTTTGAAAACTATCATCTGCGTCGTGGTCAACAATTGTTAAAAGTTAAACCGCGTGAAAACGTTCGTCCAGACGATCCATATGAAAGACTAATGTCCGCCATAAATGACGGCAGTCCTGTTTTAATCAGTGGCGCAACCGCAACCGGTAAAACAACATTCTTAAATCATATGCTGACACTGATTGATAAAAACAGTCGCGTTATCACTGTCGAAGACGCGCGTGAAATTCGCGTACCTCAGGCGAATCGGGTTCACTTTGTTTTATCTCGTACAGAACAAACAAATGATTTTAATTATGCGCGCCTATTGGACTTGGTTGTGCGTATGACCCCAGACGTAATTATCGGCGGCGAAATCTCAACAGACAACGCATCTGTACTGTGGGAAATGTTGGGAACAGGACACGACCATTTCTATACAACAATTCATGCCGAAAATTCCGAGGCTGCATACGCCGCATTCGCAGACAGAATTCTACACACACAACCTGCATATGACCGCACAGATTTAATCGCAGAAATGAAAAAGAAAATTCGTGTCGTTCAATTATCACGCGACGGTTCATTGCGCGCAGTTACCGAAGTTGTTTAAAAAAATCCCCAACCGGGGACTTTTTTTATTTCAATCCGAATTTATATACTGCACCAAAGTAAAATTCTGTAGCACTGACATCTGTGACGGCCAAATCATTACCATGCTCAACCGCGCCATAGTACTGATACTTTAACCCCAGATTTACATCAACGCGATTATTCAATGCAAAGTTCACACCAACCATTGCCTGATAAGACAAGTCAAATGACATATCTGAATGAATACCAACATCGGCCCAAATACCAGTCGCACCAATACCAACACCAACATACGGAGATATCACACCAGAAAATTCTTGGAATAAATACATATTAAACATATTTGACCATACATCATAATCAAAATCTGTTGCGCCACGTTCTGATTCACCACCAGTATAAGACATTTCATATTCAACTTTTATATAATCACTAAGGCGATTTCCGACAACCACACCCAAACCAAAGTTATCACGACGCAGCGTCGCAGATTTGCCATATTCTGGGTTAAATTCAAACGCAATATTTTCATTTTTATGAATTCTGAACCCGACATAATTATCGCATGCATTTTCATCGCAATAGTCTGCCATAACAGGACTTACAGCCAATACCGCACAAAGCGCAAACAATACTTTTTTCATGATTTTTTTCCTTTGTTGTGATGCATATATATTTATAAATTCCACTAAAAAACGCAAGGTATTTATGATAAAATACATGTATGCAAAAAAGAAACACCAGATATCGCGAACCAGAAAAAGCACAAAAGTCTTGGAAATGGCGCCTGTTTGTATATCTGTTTAACGCAATGTTGTTATGCGGCGTTGCCATTGGCGCGTATGTTTCAGTTATATACCTGCGCATGCCGTCATTGGATGCGATTTTGCACGAAACCCGACCTGCATCTGTCACGTTCTTGGACAATTCCGGCAACGAAATCCGCAGTGCAAATCGCATTATGGGAGCACCTGTATCTGTGGACACCCTGCCCCCACATGTTTGGCAGGCGATAATCGCAATCGAAGACAAAAGATTTTTCAAACACGGCCCAATTGACCTGCGCGGCATAACACGCGCAGTATTTTCAAATCTGGCATCTGGTCGCATTGCCGCAGGCGGTTCAACAATAACCCAGCAAACTGCAAAAAACATTTTCTTGTCACGCGAAAAAAAGATTTCGCGCAAGGTTCAAGAACTGATTTTATCATACTGGCTGGAAAACAGATTCACAAAAAATCAGGTTCTGGATTTATATATGAACCGCGTTTCACTGGTTGGTGGCATGCGCGGAATTGACGCGGCATCACGCGTATTATTTCAAACGCCTGCAAATAAATTATCAATCGGCCAGGCCGCGCAAATCGCCGCTATGTTAAAGGCACCAACAACATACAGTCCACTGCGAAACCCAGAACGCAACATTGAACGCGCGCGCGTGGTTTTAACTGAAATGGTACGTCAGGGTTACATCACAATAAATCAAGCACGTTTTGCAGCCCAAAATCTGCAACCTGCAACCATTGCACCAGACACAAATTTATATCGTTACTGGACAGATTTTGTAATGGACGAACTGCGTTCCAGAATTGGCGAATTTGATTCTGATATGTATGTTCACACAACACTGGATATGAACCTGCAAAGCAAGGTTGCCACAACAATATCAAACAAGGTCGGTACATACCAAGGCGCAGTTATTGCGATGACCCCTGACGGGGCATTGCGCGCCATGTCTGGCGGTCGCGATTATCAATCCAGTCAATTTAACCGCGCGACATCCCCGCGCCAACCCGGCAGCAGTTTTAAACCTGTTGTATATCTGGTTGCACTGGAAAATGGAATGACCCCAGATTCATATGTAAACGATTCCCCATTCGCAGTTGGGGATTATAATCCAAAGAACTATAACGAAAAATATTATGGCGACATTACATTA
Organism: Candidatus Enterousia sp.; assembly: GCA_045651525.1. Taxonomy (GTDB): domain Bacteria; phylum Pseudomonadota; class Alphaproteobacteria; order Rs-D84; family Rs-D84; genus Enterousia. The sequence goes on from JAZRSO010000001.1 coordinate 28,930, forward strand.
TCCACCGCATTTGCAAAAAGTGTGAATTCTGTGCCACTGAAACTGACCAAAGAATACGGAATTGATTCCATACTAAATATGGCAGGCCGATTGGGTGTTGGCACAAAACTACGTCGTGAATATTCAACAGTACTTGGTGCATCGGAAATGAGTTTGCTTGACCTAACAAACATTTATGCGGTGATTTGGAACGATGGATATTCTGTACGTCCATATTCAATTACCAAGATTACAGACAGCCATGGCAACATTATATACGAGCGCAATCCGTCTGAACCAATCCAGGTCCTGCAACCACAAACAGTTGAATATATGTCACACCTGCTGGCCGACGTTGTGGCAGTTGGTGGCACAGGTGGTCGCGCACGTGCAAGCGGTGTACTGGGCGGCAAAACAGGCACCAGCAACGGCAACCGTGACGCATGGTTTGTTGGCGCAACAGACGATATAATTATTGGTGTATGGATGGGCAACGACGACTTTACCCCAATGGATTCTAAAATCACAGGCGGCACAATCCCCGCAGAAATATTCAAGGAAATAATCAAATAAAAAACCCGCCATTCGGCGGGTTAAATGATATATACAAATTATTTCTGATGCAGGCTTTCTTGTAACTTATCGTAATACACTTGTTTTTTCTGTTCCAATATGGCTTTTTCTTTTTCAATCCTTATACGACGCTTTTCTTGTTCTTGTTGCTGATACAAATCTCTTATATCACAAAATATACCCATGGCAACATCTTTATCAACTGATTGCTTTTTGCCATTAATAGTCAAAGACAATGCATAATAACCTTTCGTTCTGTTATATCCGAAAATTTCAAGAATCTTATTTCCATTTTTCACAACAGCATACCCCACCCAATTCTCATTAGATATTTCCTCTTCAAATCCTCCGAACAGTCCGTCATAAATATGCTGACTAACAGATCTTGTTTCTTCTATCATCTCAATAGAAATAGTTTTATCTTTCAACAATTCTGATATTTTCATATTTTATCCTTTTTTAGGTTTTGACAACCCCAACCATACAACACAACAATACATTTTGTCAAACAAAACGCTTATTAGTTTTTATTTTCAACAAAAAAACTTGCGGGTGTTTGAATTTTTGGTTGAGCAACATGTGCAGTTTGCGAGCCGAATTGTTGAAATTGAACGATGGCATATTAGTTACCAATCTTTCATACAAAATAATTGACAACGCGTACATTTGTATTATTATTTAAAACAAATAATAAGGGAAAAAAATGACAGAACAAAAATCACCAAAAAGAAAACCGTTTTGGATGTTGAACGAAGAAGAACAACAACAGCTTGTTGAACGAACAAGCCGCGCTTTGACAATAGATGACCGTTTTAGGTTTCTAGAACCTAAAGAAATACGGAATCTTTCTACAAAAAAACTACACGAAGTGATCGCCCAAACAATTCTTGCGTACGATACTAACGCAGCAGGTCATGAATTTTGCAATGCCATTTTAGGGCTTATAAACAAATTGTTGGAAGACGGAAAAATCACAGAACAAAAACACCTAGAAATATATACATACGCATGCCACCTTAGGTCATGTCTAAAAACAGCGACCGGCATAGATGTTACACACTCTTGTGCTCCTTTGAATTATTGGTTATATGGATTGTTGCACAGTTGCCCAACAGAATTCCGACAAGAAATAGAAACAATTATTCAAAACTCCGGACTTTTTCCAAAGTGTGCATGTGAACAACCAGAATATTGTCCATTTCTTGCCAAACAAGAATTCAAAAATGTAGACAATTTTAAAGAATTTAAGCATTACGAAAAAAAAACATGCTGGGATTGCAAAACCAAACGAGAAAAAGCCAAACAAAAATCAAAAACCAAACAAACCAAACAAAAATCGGCTACACGATTAAATACTTGTTGTCCATTAGAGACCAACAAAAAGATAGAACAGTCTGATTTTAAATGTCAAAAGAAACTTGCACACGATACGTTATGTACACAATCTATTAAGTATACCAAACAAGAAAAACAAGCATTTGATTCAATGTGCAAAAAGCTTTGTAATTATTGCATAAAAAAATATCAACATAACAAATAAACATTCGTCATATCAAATTAGCCAATTTTTCATTGGCTAATTTTTTTATATAAAAAACATTGAAATTTTCGCCCCCTACTCGAGACGTTTGAATCTTGGTTGTGCTGCCTATGCAATTCGCAAGCCGAGTTATTGGAAATTGGGCAAGAGATTGATAGCATAAAAAGTGTATTATGCTTATCAATTTTGCATTAATTTATTTGTTTTTCTGCAATCAAAGCATTTCCACATGTAATACGGTCAGAATCTTCTTCATGACTTGGCACAAAAACAATAACATCCCAACCTTTTTGTGTTAAAGGTTGTTCAAACTGACGATAAACATCATAATCATCATAAGAAGTTGTAACATCAAAACCGTTCTGTACCGCAGAATTTGTTTCATGTATAGGCGTTATTTTAACAATAAACATTTTTAGGTTAAACAATTCAGTAAGTCTATCTGCGTCTAAAATCGTATCTTTTGTTACAGCAAAATTTAAAGTATATTTACGTCCAATAGGTTGTGGCAAAGATTTTGCCAATTCAGATATTTCCTGCAAACTCAAACTTCTGTTATTAAATTGGTAATCTCTTTGCGTATCATCGGTTGAATTTATGCTGAATTGTAATCCTGCTTCCCCATTGTAATCCACATTTTTTATATCACACCAATCAAGAATAAACTTTTTTAAATTAGAATTACCTTTGGGCAACATAGTAGAAACCACTGGATGAATCGTTTTGGCTTTAATGTATTTTGCAGTCAAATCACGCAACTTTTCTCGTGCAAAAATCAAAACAGCAGGATTAAATGTAGGTTCACCCATTCTTGCAAAATGAACATTAAATCTGTCTGTCTCTTTAACAGTTTCGTTTCGCAATATTGTTTCTATTTCATAGGATAATTCTTCAACAGATACATTTCCAAAGAACCCATATTTAGGGCAATCACAAAATTTGCAATTCATAGGACAGCCCTTTTGAGTACTGATTGTTGCAACCCATTTTTTTGTTAAATCCACAGGATGATGTTTGACACCGTTTATTTCTTTGTGCAACCCCAAAAAATCTGCTTTTATATTATTTTCTTTACCATAATCACCAACGGTTAAAAATTCCAAACGATGTTCTGTATCAACATATATTTTTCCAGTATGTGTATTAACAATTTTCATTTTATTCCTTTTATTACTTTGATGAATTATACCACAAATAGTTCGAAAGTGGTGATTTTTCACCACTTTTTTTGTTCCCAACTTTCGAACTCGGTGAAAACATTAGAAAACAAAATAAAACCCACCTTTGTCGGTGGGTTTGTTTATCTTGGTTGGGGCAGCTGGGTGCCTCGATACACAAATAACCAAAATCAAAAAAATCTCCCCTGTCGATTTTTTAAGATTTTTCTAATTGTCTATTCTCGTATTGGTCATGCGTGCCGTTGGCACTCTGACCGATCCAGCTGCCCCGAATAAAATAAAAATGCCCCATTGGGACATTTTTATTTTATCTTGGTTGGGGCAGCTGGATTCGAACCAACACTGACGGAGTCAGAGTCCGGAGTTCTACCATTAAACTATGCCCCAATGCGACGTGGATTATAGGGCTTTTATTTTATCAATGCAAGCATAAAGTTTTTCATTATCTTGTTGATTATTTTCTTTTGCCCATGATTTTTGTGATTGATATTTAATTTCTTTGAATCGAAATTCCGTAAATCCAATCAATTCCGCAGTCAGCATTTCTTTTTCAGCCGTCGTGAATTTACGTGGTTTGTGCCTTGCCCTGAATTCAGAACGCATGGCGCGCAATTGCGCAACTTGATTCGCATTTGGCATCGAATGCGCCGGTAATTTCTTATCAGTACGCACAACACTGTTCTGGCGCAGATTTATATACGACATACTGCCCGGCCCTTCGGTGTAATTTTTGTATTTAAATCCAACAAGACCCATTTTTTCAAAGAACAATATCATTCTTTGAAAGAACAGATTTTCATGCGTATAAACATCAAACAATGTTTCTTGTTTTAATTCTGCCTGCATTGCGTCCGTTGATATATTACCCGCAATCGGTTCACACACCCAATCAAATTCCCACGGCACATCAATATCAGAATCCAGCACACGCTGACGTATGGATGTGATTTGTTTATCAAATTCCGCCTTGTCTTCAATATTTAATACACGATTAAATTCTGAAATTTTATCAGCACACATATACTGAAATAAAATTCCCATATAGTTTTGCACACTGTGGTCATTTAAATCTGGAATTTCTGCCCAACGACCAGACGATAAATTCACAGGTATAATTATCGGCTTGGCAATATCAATATTTGGGTCGCGTTTCCATTTGCCCTCGTTCAAATTCGCCTGTGCATTTATCAGTTTTCCAAAATGTGTCAGCGGACGAAAATAATCAAATTCATAATATGTTCCATGATATGCAACCAATGGATTACCATCGCCCCCCATCAATACAGGCGACAACCAATCTGGGATTTCTGGCATTGAAAAAGATTTCCCATCATGTTCTAACTTGAAAAATTCTGCATTTGGCATACCGGCACGGGTCCAACGTGCAGATGTCAGTTTCTGAATTATAACCTTGGCCACACCAGTATGCGTCGCAATACCAATTGTTTTTGCATCTGTATTTTTCACAATTCTATTCAATGTATCCAAGACACGTTTCACAAACTGTGTATGACTTTCGCCGTTTGGCGGTATATAGTCATCTTGGACAACCAAATCAAACGGGATATATACAATATCACCTTTTTGTTTGATTGGTGTATCTGCTGAATCTTCTGTCAGGCGGCAGATATTACCACAAAAATCCCCAAAATTATGTTCACGCAAACCATCATCTGTTATAATTTCTGTATCATTATTCCCCACCACGACACGTGCAGTGTCCAGCGCACGCGATGAAGACGACGAATAAACACAATCAAACGTAACACCATGTAATTTTTTCGCCAAGATATGCGCCTGGGCAACCCCATTTTCATTTAATGGGATATCCAACCAGCCCTGCATACGCTTTTCCACGTTATAGTTTGTTTCACCATGCCTAAAAATATATAATGTCTTTTTCATATATAACCTATTTTACCCGATGCAAGAATGTTATCATATAAAAATAATATTGCAAAGGTTCCTAGTGCAATTTTCCCCGATATATAAATAATTTTATCAAAGGAGGAATACACCATGAATAAAATGTTTTTTATTGCAACATTGACTGTATGTCTGGGGCTGATGCAATCGGCCGATGCATGTACAGGTATAACACTAAAATCATCTGATAATGCGACTGTTGTTGCGCGAACAATGGATTGGTCTCGTGCTGAAAACAACAATATGTATGTGATTGTTCCGCGTGGTCATAATCAACAATCATTACTGCCAGACGGCACAATGAATGGGTTGAATTTTGTATCACTGTATGGATATGCTGGGTTGGCTGCCGCAGAACCAGAATTCATAATTGACGGTACAAACGAAGCAGGTCTGTCTGCCGCCCTGTTCTATTTTCCGAACTATGGCGAATATGTCGAATACAACGAAAAAAGCAAAGACATATCACTGGCTGATTTCCAGGTTGTATCATGGATTCTGTCACGATTTGCCACCATTGACCAAGTCAAGGCAGCAATCAACGACGTTCGCATTATCAACGTTGACCCAACCGCATCAACTGTACACTGGCGAATAACAGAACCAAACGGCCGTCAAGTCGTCTTGGAATTTGTTGACGGCAAACCAAACTTTTATGAAAACGAAATTGGTGTCTTGACTAATTCCCCTGGCTTTCCATGGCATATGACCAACCTGAACACATATGTCAACCTGCACCCAGGAACTGCCGGCCCAACAAAATTCGGTCCAATAACACTGCGCGCATTTGGTTCGGGGTCTGGATTACATGGTCTGCCAGGCGACTTTACCCCACCATCACGTTTTGTTCGCGCCGCATTCTTAAAGACATTCGCACTGGAACAAGAATCTGGCGAAAAATCTGTGGAACAGGCATTTCATATCTTGAATAACGTTGATGTTCCATCTGGCGTACAATTTGCCGTTGGCAAATCCCCAACAGATATGCCAGCTGCAACACAATGGACAGTTGCCACAGACCTGAAAAACATGCGGATATATTACCACACAATGTATAACAGAACAATTCGCAGTATTGATATGAGTAAAATAGACTTTGCGACAGTTCCGTTCCAATATCATCCACTGGATACAGAAAAACAGCAAACTATATTTTCTGTAAAAATTGACTAATCTACTACTACATGCTATATTTCCTGAAAACAAAAGGAATATAGCATGTATGAATATGGTCCACATTGTAACGGATGTAATCAAAACTGTGAAATCCACGCATTGTCATTTGGTTGCGTTGTTATTGGCGAAACCAAGGTACATTGTTCTGCGCATGACAACACAGAAGACTTTGGATTAAACCTGTGTAAATTATGTGTACACTATGACACAAAAACACCCGGCAAAACATTTGAATTAAAATCAGACATTCGTTGTAACGGATGCGCCGAGAACTGCAAAATTACATGCGACCCAACAAAACAATTTTGGGTCAAGATTGGCGATATGCATACCCCAGGTACACACGTCAGCGAACACGCCGCAATGCTGCACGGGTTAAATATATGCAGAAGATGTAAAAAATATAGAACGAAATAAAAAATCCCCAAACGGGGATTTTTTTTATGACAGTTTATGAATTACCAAACCACTGCGTAACTTTGGTTCAAACCAAGTTGTCTTTGGTGGCATGATATTTCCTGTATCTGCAATATCAATAATTTGACGCATTGT
>JAZRSO010000002.1:0-78318 GCA_045651525.1 Candidatus Enterousia sp.
AATTGTGCTTCTAATGAAATTGGAACGTGAACAGACATCTGGTCACCGTCAAAGTCAGCGTTAAATCCAGCGCAAACCAATGGATGCAGACGGATTGCCTTGCCTTCTATCAAGACAGGTTCAAATGCCAACAGTGATAAACGGTGCAAAGATGGCGCACGGTTCAACAATACAGGATGTTCGTGGATAACTTTTTCCAAGATTTCCCATACAACATCTTCGCCATTTTCAACCATTTTACGTGCTGTTTTCAATGTATTTGCATAATCGCCAGCCATCAAACGTGCGAAAACAAATGGTTTAAACAATTCCAATGCCATTGTTTTTGGCAAACCAACCTGATGCAATTTCAATGATGGGCCAGATACGATAACTGAACGACCAGAATAGTCAACACGTTTACCCAACATATTCATACGGAAACGACCAGATTTACCGCGCAATGAATCAGACAATGATTTCAATGGACGACGGTTCTGTGATACCATTGGACGTGCCTTGTGGCTGTTGTCGAACAATGAATCAACCGCTTCTTGTAACATACGTTTTTCGTTTCTGACGATGATATCAGGTGCATGCATTTCCATAAAGCGTTTCAAACGGTTATTACGGATAATTACACGACGATACAAATCATTCAGGTCAGATGCCGCGACGTGTCCCGCATCCAATGTTACCAATGGACGCATATCTGGTGGGATAACAGGGATAATATCAGGCATCATCCATGCTGGTTCTGTCTTGGAATCCAAGAACGCTTCGACCAACTTTAATTGCTTGATAATACCTTTGCGTTTTGCTTCGGATTTTGTTTCTGCCAATTCTGCACGCAGACGTGTGCGTTCATCGCCCATATCCAAATTTGCGATAATTGAACGTACGCCTTCGGCACCGATACCAACGTGGAATGCATCTGCGCCAAATTCTTCAACAGCAGATTGATATTCGTCTTCGCTGATAACGTCATATTGTTTCAAATTTGTTAAACCTGGTTCAATAACGATATACGCATCGTATGAAATAACCTGTTCCAACTTTTTCTGTGGCAAGTTATTCAACAACGTCGCAATTTTACCTTCGCGCAGGAACCAAGTATGTGCAACAGGCATCGCCAATTTGATGTGGCCCATACGTTCACGACGAACCGCAGAAGAACCAACTTCTACGCCACAACGTTCACAGACAACACCGCGGAACTTAATTCTTTTATATTTTCCGCATGCACATTCATAATCTTTTACAGGTCCAAAAATCTGTTGACAGAACAGACCTTCGGCTTCTGGTTTCATGGAATGATAGTTAATGGTTTCTGGTTTTTTAACCTCGCCATGGGACCAAGACAGAATTTCTTCTGGGGACGCAATTGTGATACGCAAAGCATCAAATTGTTCCTTGGTTTCTATTTGTCCAAATATCTTTTGCAACATATTGCTCATTATATTTCGCTCCTTTCAGTCGCTTAAGAGTTGTTAGTGGTTAGTCGTTAGTGTTTTTCCGAACCCGAATAAATCGGGTTCAGACTTCCCACTAATCAATTTTCTTTGGTGTCATCGCCAGACCCAGACCGCGTAATTCGCGAACCAGTACATTAAATGCTTCTGGCGTGCCGGTTTTGATGTCGTTACTGCCGGAAACAATAGATTCATACATCTTGTTTCTGCCGACAATATCGTCAGATTTTACCGTCAACATTTCACGCAGCAAGTGTGCCGCACCGTGTGCTTCCAGTGCCCAAACTTCCATTTCACCCAAACGCTGGCCACCCATGTGGGCTTTACCAGACAATGGCTGTTGTGTAACCAATGAATAGTTACCAATTGAACGGGCGTGAATCTTTTCATCAACAAAGTGATGCAGTTTCAACATGTACATAACACCAACTGTTACAGGACGTGCAAACTTTTCACCTGTCATACCGTCATACAAGTCAAACTGACCTGTTTCTGGCAGACCAGCCAGTTTCAACATATCACGAATGTCTTCGGATGTTGCGCCGTCAAATGTTGGGGTTGCCATTGGAACACCATCACGCAACAGCGCCGCATGTGCACGAACATCTGTATCTGTCATTTTTTCTAATTTTTCAGCAACATCTTTGCCGTAAACCTTGCCCATAATTGTACGCAAGTCATCTGTTACAGCACGTTTTGCCTTTACTTCGTCCAGAACAGCACCAATTTGTGCACCCAATGTGCGGGCGGCCATACCAAGGTGAGTTTCCAAAATCTGACCAATGTTCATACGTGATGGTACACCCAATGGATTCAGAACAATGTCAACCGGTGTACCATCTGCCAAGTGTGGCATATCTTCTACTGGCACAACCTTGGATACAATACCCTTGTTTCCGTGACGTCCAGCCATTTTATCACCAGGCTGCAATTTCATTTTGTGTGCGATGTATACTTTTACTTCTTTTAATACACCCGCATTCAAAGAATTGCTTTCTGTTGCCTTGGCGACTTCGGCGTCTGCTTTTTCGTTCAACAGTTTCAATTTCAAAACATGTTGTTCACGCAGTTCGTCAATTTTGGCCTGTGCTTCTTTGTTTTTGACAACCAATTTTTTAACATCAGTTGATTTAATACCTTCGAAAACTTCGCCTGTCAGCTTTTTACCAATAAATGGTTTTACGCTGCCTGTGCCAGATTCGATAACCATATTTTCTGCAATTTGGAATACCTGATCTGCAAAGCCTTTTTCAATAATGGCAATTTCTTCTTCGCGGTCTTTGTTGATTTTTTCAATCTTTTGCAGTTCAATCATCTGTGTACGTTCGTCTTTTTTAACCCCATGACGTGTCAAGACGTTTACACCGATAACTGTACCTTCTTCGTTTGGACCGACGCGCAGTGATGTATCTTTTACATTCAATGCCTTTTCGCCAAAGATATTACGCAACAATGCTTCTTCTGGTGTCAGTAATGTTTCTGATTTTGGTGTTACACGGCCAACCAAGATATCGCCCTGCTTTACGCGCGCACCGACATAGATAATACCAGATTCCTGGAAATTCTTTAACGCTCCTTCACCAACGTTTGGAATGTCGCGTGTTAAACTTTCTGGGCCCAACTGAGTATCACGAACCTTGAATTCTTTTTCAACGATTTTTACAGATGTAAATACGTCGTCCCTTGGAATCTTTTCCGAGATAACAATAGAGTCTTCATAGTTATATCCACGCCATGGCATAAAGGCAACCAATACGTTGCGACCCAATGCCAAGTCACCATAATTCATCGAAGAACCATCAGCAATAATGTCGCCCGCAGAAATACGGTCGCCAACCTTGACCAATGGTTTTTGGTGAATCAATGTTTCACTGTTGGAACGTTCGAATTTTTCCAGGTTGTAAATATCAACACCTGTTACAACGTTGCGGCTGTTCATACATTTTACAACGATACGGTTTGCATCCACAGATTCAACAATACCACTGTGTTTTGCAACCTTACCTGTACGGGAATCTCGTGCCACTTCGCGTTCAATACCTGTACCAACCAGTGGTGCCTGAACACGTAATAATGGAACGCCCTGACGTTGCATGTTCGAACCCATCAATGCGCGGTTCGCGTCGTCGTTTTCAACGAATGGAATCAAACCTGTTGCAATTGATACCACCTGACGTGGTTCAACGTCGATAAGGTCAATTTCTTCTTTGGCAACCATTGTAAATTCGCCATCAACACGTGCAGTAACTGTATCATCAGCCAAAACACCGTCTTTTGTTGTTGGTGTATTACCCTGGGCAATTTTGTGACCCAATTCTTCGTCAGCGGTCAAATATACCATCTTGTCTGTAACACGACCATTTTCAACGACATAATATGGTGTTTCAATAAATCCGTATGGATTTACACGTGCATATGTTGCCAAGTGGTTAATCAGACCAATGTTTGCACCTTCTGGGGTGTGAATTGGGCATAAACGACCATAGTGTGTTGGATGAACGTCACGAACGTCAATACCTGCGCGTTCACGGTTCAAGCCCCCTGGCCCCAATGCAGAAATCAAACGTTTGTGTTCCAATTCTGCCAATGGGTTATACGCATCCATAAACTGGGACAATTGTGACGTACCCAAGAATTCAGATACCAATGACATCAATGGTTTTACGTTGATAACATCTTGTGGTTGCATATTTGCAATGTTTGGCGATGACAAACTTTCGCGTACCAGGCGTTCAATACGAACCATACCTGTACGGAAATTCTGTTCCAACAATTCGCCAACTGTGCGAACACGACGATTTGACAAGTTATCAATATCATCAACTGTGTCTTTGCGGTCAATAATATTTGTTAATGTCTTTAATACTGCCAAGAAGTCAGACTTGGTCAACAGACGTTCATCTTCTGGTTTTTTGCCAGAATCAATCTTTAAACGTTTGTTCATCTTGAAACGACCAACCGCAGACAAATCATAATATGCTGGTTCAAAGCCCTGACGCATAAACAAGTTGATTGCCGCTTCCAGTGTTGGACGTTCGCCTGGACGGATAATATTATAGATTTCAATCAATGCTTCTTCGCGGTTTGTTGTCTTGTCTGCCAACAATGTGTTACGCATATGTGCAGTGATTGTTGCGTTATCAATAGAAATCAGGCTGATTTCTTTGACATTCATTTTGTCCAAATCGTTCAATACTTCTTCGGTAATTTCTGTACCCGCAGGCATAACAACTTCGTCACCTGACATAATTGGGTCAAACAGATATTCGCCAATCAGTGATTCTGGCAGTAATCCAAAGTTTTTAGATGTTTCTAATAACTTTTTCATACGTTTGCCATTCAAACGATCACCCTTGGATAACATAACCTTTTTATCTTTTGGATTTATCAAATCATAATTCAGGCGATATTTATCCAAACCTTCGAAACTGGCGGTTTCGCCTGTCCATAATTTGCCATCAAAAGACAATGGAATACGTTTATAGAATACAGACAGAATTTCTGTATCAGACATACCACGGATTGATGTTTTACGTGGTTCTGCCAACCATTTCTTTTCATCTTCGGCCGCAGGTAAGCAACGCAATAATACAGTGGCTGGAACCTTGCGACGACGATCGATACGTACATAGATAACACCCTTGGATTCTTCAAAATCAATCCAAGAACCGTGTTCTGGAATAATACGCGCAGTGTATGTGATTGGGTTTCCAGCAACTTTTGCTTCTTTTGTTGTTGCAAACACAACGCCCTGGGCGCGATGCATCTGTGAAACGATAACACGTTCAACACCAGCTGCGATAAAGCTGCCACGTTCTGTCATCAGTGGCACTTCGCCCATAAATATTTCTTGTTCCTTGATATCGCGAAGGGTCTTTTTGCCATCTTCTGCGACGTCCCATAAAATCAATCTCAGCTTCAATTTCAACTTGCTGGAATATGTCAAGTTACGCAACATGCATTCTTTTACATTGTAAACTGGCTTATCCAGTGTATATTCCACAAATTCCAGGTCGGCAATGCCGGCATAGTCTTTGATTGGGAACATAGAAGAGAATACATTTTGCAATCCCATATTTTTGCGGGATTGTGGTTCAACATCTGCCTGCAAGAAATCTTTGTAGGAATCATATTGAATTTCAACTAAATCAGGAAGCGGAGTTTGCAAAAAACTTTTACCAAAAGATTTTCTAAATTTCTGGATAACTGCCATCTGTTTTAATCCTTTTTTTTGTGCGTTTTGTGCAAACGGTTGCGACATGTTATGTCACGACTTTTTGTGTTTGTGCCTTTTTACGCCTTTGTGCCCGTATGGGAAATTATCCCACACGGGCGGCGTTTTGTTGTATTTTCATACAACTTATTTTTTCAGAACCATTCGGTTCTGGGGGTGCGTTGAATTATTTCAATTCAACTTTTGCACCTGCTGCTTCTAACGCTGCTTTCAATTTTTCAGCTTCGTCTTTTGCAACAGCTTCTTTAACTGCCTTTGGTGCAGATTCAACCAATGTTTTTGCTTCACCTAAGCCCAAGCCAGTTGCTTCTTTAACAGCCTTGATAACTGCCAATTTGTTTGCACCAACTTCTGCCAAGACAACGTTAAATTCTGTCTTTTCTTCTGCAGCAGCAGCAACAGGACCAGCAGCAACTGCAACAGCAGCGGCAGCACTTACGCCCCATGTTTCTTCTAATGCTTTGGACAGTTCAACTGCTTCCAAAACAGTCAATTTTGACAATTCTTCAACTAATTTTTGAATGTCTGCCATTTTATTTACTCCTATTCTTTAGGTAGGTCAGAATATTTGATATTCTGAGTTTATTGTTCTTTTTTTCCATACTCTGCTGAAACGCGTGCAAGACGTGAACCTGGTTCAACCAAGATACGCGCAATAGTGCCACGGATTTCCAACAGGGAAGGAAGCTTGGATAATTGCAATACGCCGTTCACATCCAGAACGTCTGCATCCATTTTACCGCCCAAAATTGTCAAATTTGGATGTTCTTCTGCAAATTTGGCCAAAACTTTGGTTACTGCCAAACCGTCAGTTGCAACAGCAACAGCTGTTGGACGTTTCAGCATATCAGATACAGGTTCAAAGTCAGTGTCTTTTAACGCCAACTTCATCAAACGGTTTTTGACCACTTTGAATACAGAAACCAATGGGCGCAATTCATTACGCAGGGTTTCAAATTCTTTTACAGTCAAACCATTGTTTTCAATAACGAAAACACCGTTTGCATCTTTCAGGGACGACTGCAACGCTGAAATCAAATCTGATTTTTCTTCGCGTCTCATCTATTTTTCCTTCAAGCTTCTGTTTTGTTTAACTTTCCATCCAAGGTCGCCCTTGGGTGGGGCTTTGGTTCCTGCCCCAAAGAATTTTTTCTTTGTCTATGATGGAAATTAAGTGTTGCCACACCATCAGTCTTGGACAGAAATCTTGTTTTGCGACCAGAGCATTATGCCCCAATCGCATTTAATTATTTTGCATCTACTTTCAGACCTGGGCCCTGTGTTGTTGCAACAGAAATACCCAAGATATATTGACCCTTGGCGGATGCAGGTTTAATTTTCTTTAACTGGTCAATCAAGGCAGTTGCATTTTCAACCAATTTTGCGGTTTCAAATGACATTTTACCAATACCAGCGTGGATAATACCTTTCTTTTCAGCACGGTATTCAATTTGACCAGCCTTGGCTGTTGCAACAGCGTCTGCAACGTTGTTTGTAACAGTTCCCAATTTTGGATTCGGCATCAAGCCCTTTGGTCCCAAAACACGTGCGATTTTGGACATTTTTGGCATCATGTCTGGTGTTGCGATAACACGGTCAAAGTTGATATTGCCAGCAGCCACAGAATCAATCAATTCTTCGCCACCAACAACGTCTGCACCGGCTTTTTTTGCTTCTTCAGCTGCGTTTGCTGTAAATACTGCAACGCGAACTGATTTACCAGTGCCATTTGGCAAGGACAACATACCACGAATATTTTGGTCAGCCTTGGTTACGTCAATTCCCAAACGAATTGCGATTTCCAATGTTTCATCAAATTTCTTGGATGCATATTCACGCAAAACTTCAATCGCATCAGCCAAAGCATATACTTTGTCTGTGTCCAAGTTTTTCCAAGTTTGCTGTTTCTTTGTCAGTTTCATGATATTATTCCTCCACCTTTACGCCCATTGAACGGCATTGACCTGCAACGATATTCATAGCAGATTCAATGGCAGAGCAATTTAAGTCCGGCATTTTTGCTTCGGCAATTTCTTTGATTTGTGCCTTGGTCAATGTACCAATAAAATCACGGCCTGGTTTATGAGAACCGATTTTTGCCTTTAATGCTTTTTTAATATAATATGATACAGGTGGCAATTTCATAATGAATTCGAAACTGCGATCTGTGTAAACAGTGATAATACATGGAATTGGCATTCCAGGTTCTTTATCAGATGTTTTATCATTAAACTGTTTGCAGAATTCTGCGATATTTACACCAGCAGCACCCAACGCTGGACCAATTGGTGGCGCAGGATTCGCTTGTTTTGCAGGGACGACCAACTTGACCAATCCCTTAACTTCTTTTTTTGCCATTTTTCACTCCGTTTTTTTCGTTTGTGTCGTGGTACGATATGGCGTATCTACCACGTGTTGCTGTGATTTTACTGCATTTTTTTCAGAAAACCACAAAAAACTTTATCTATTTCTTACCGCCCTGTATTCTTCTAACATCTTGAACGAAGTAGCGATAATCTGTTCTCTATTTTGTTGAATACGTCGTTCTGTTTCTGGCGACAAAGTAAAACCTTTTGCCATTTTTTCAACAAAATCCAAAGAACATTTAACTTCTAACTTGCCGTCTTT
Organism: Candidatus Enterousia sp.; assembly: GCA_045651525.1. Taxonomy (GTDB): domain Bacteria; phylum Pseudomonadota; class Alphaproteobacteria; order Rs-D84; family Rs-D84; genus Enterousia. The sequence continues at coordinate 8,314 of JAZRSO010000002.1, forward strand.
TGTTCTTATTATCTGAACACCACTCATTTTTACCTCTCATGGAACACAATTACTTCATTACTTTGCTTCCCAGTTCTTGCCACGCACGTATTTGATTTTTTCTCGCCTTGTCCCAGCACTTTTCCAAATACGCACTATACTCTGTCGGTATCTGTATTCTTTCTTTTACAGAACTATCAGAAAACGACAGAAATTTTTGCATCTTATACCCTTTCTACCTGACTAAATTCCAGTTCCATACTTGTTTCACGACCAAACACCAGAACAGTTACAGTCATTTTTTGTTTTACATTATCAACATCAGACGCAACACCGTTAAAGCCAGCAAATGGTCCATCGATAACATGTACTTCTTGACCAACTTCGTACATAACATCATCTGCAACAACAGAACCTTCTTCGACCTGTTTCAACAGACGACGTGCTTCTTCTTCGCTGACCGCGATTGGTTTTTGTCTGGCGCCCAAGAACATTACAACCTGAGGAATCTGTTTAACCAATGTAAACGTTTCATTGTTCATAACCATTTGAACAACGATATAACCCGGGAAAAACTTTTTTTCCGTTTTTACACGTTTACCCGCCTTGATTTCTGTAACCTCACGCGTTGGAACCAAGATTTCCCCAAACAACGCGTTTAAACGACGCTTGTCAATTTGTTCACGCAAGCCACGTGCGACCTTGTCTTCGCACCCAGTATGAACATTTACAACAAACCACTGCATTTTTTCTTCCATTTGCACTTCCTTTTCCTTAGAAAATCCAGCCTACGATTGTGTTTAAGATACTATCAACAACAAAAAAGAACAATGTCGCCAGACCAGAAAATACCAATATTCTGATAGTTGCACTGATAACATCGTCGCGTGTTGGCCATACAATTTTAAACCATTCACTGCGAACAGACTTTAAAAATTCAAGTATTTTCTTCATAAAAACTGCCTAAATTACGTAATTTATTTCAACCATTATCTTGGCAGGAGCAGAAGGAATGTTCGTTTACACTCACCACTCGTACTGATTTCGCGTCGCAATTGCTTGCAAAATCAAACTCGTATGCGAACCCAACATTTTATATATCCGGGTTCGATTCCATCAGCCAGACACCACCGCCATATTCCAAAACGCAGCGCATCTGCGTTTTGGAATATGGCAGGGGCAGAAGGAATCGAACCCTCATCCGCGGGTTTGGGGACCGATATTCTACCGTTGAACTATGCCCCTTTGAACACACTTATACCTGTCCGATGTACTGCATGCCAATACAACAGTCTGTGAAAGATTAGCACACGAATACAAAAAATCAAGCGGAAATATTATAATATTTTTCATTTAGTCTGGCAAGAACATTTTTATATGTAAATATTTTTATTTACTAAACTAAATTCATAAATTTTTACTTGCATGACACGTACTTTTTTTTCTACAATCAACATAATCAAGGGGGAGAAAATCGTGCAAAACCGCGTAAAACCGCCAATTTTACTATCCAGACTGTTGACCTTTGTCTTGGCAACGGCGTTGGTTGTGCTGGGCACATTGGCATTTACCATATATAAAATGTTCCCTTTGAACCGTCCGCAGATATTCTTTTTGACGACGACATTGGCAGACAATCAGGATGTAAAACTGGTCGAAATGCAGCCTGCTAGTGAAAATTTGGATAACTATAAAAAGACTTTCGTCCAAGAATATATCAGATACAGAAATGAAGTCAGGGCCGACGCATCAGAAATGCACAAAAAATGGAACGCAACAAACGGTATTGTTCGCACAGCATCAACAGACGAAGTCTATTCTGATTTTGCAAAAACAACATTATTTAATGATATTATGAGCAGTAGCGTACCAAATATTCCCGTACAATGTGCGGTCAGTTTTCACGGCGCACCAATGAATTTACTTACCAACGAAATAAACAAAGACACATATCAAACAAAAATTATGTATTTTTGTGCAGATAATACTGGACGACAGACCAGAAAAGATTATACAATACGTATGAAACTTATACAAGATGGCACACAAATAAGATGGGCCGACCGTATTGAAAACCCACTTGGATTAAAAGTAGATGAATATACGGTTATGTCAGGGAACGGTGATCCGCTGGATACAGGTTTCTTGGCAATAGAATAAAAGCACAGGAAAGGATTGGTACGATGATTTCGAAAAAGATTGGTTTAAATTTAACTGTATTCTGTTTGGCAGGTCTGTTGTCTTTGCCTGCATATACCGCTACTGAATACGGCGTACAAAGCGCATGGGACAACCCAACCGCAAATATGGCCGCCGGCAGCATTAAACCAGGGTACGCACAATTATCTTGGTCTGCGGGGTCTGTATTACCAATCAAACTGCGAAACGGTATGGTTACAATGGTAACATTACCAAATGGTGAAAAAATTTCTGATGCCGTTGTTGGAAATACAGGTTTATTTGATATTGATGCAACCCAGGGCGACCGAACAATGTTCATTTCCCCAAAAACAGACAACCAAGGTTCTGATACTAATTTAATTGTAACCGGTGCATCTGGAAATAAATACATATTCTATTTACGCAGCGAACCATCAAATTCCAGTGAAATCACATATTCTCAGGTTGATATTACATTGGATGGCAATGGCGCATTACCAATGGCTGGCGCTGCAAGCACACCATCAGGTGGCGCAAAATCAATATTCCAAAAAAGCACACCAAAAACCGCAACTGTTGGCGCAGATGGCGAAGATTATGGTTGGATTAAGTCAATGAAGATTGACCCATCTGAATTCCGTTTTGATTTGGACATATTTGTTCCAAACCCAGACGATTATGTTATTGCGCCTGAACGCGTTTGGCGTGACAGAATATTTACATATATCGACTTTGGCGACAAGGTTATATCTATGACCCAGCGTCCTGTTGTTTCATTGATGGTCGAAGGTGGCGAATCCCCTGTTGGATTCCGCACAGATGGCGAAGACGGCAGATTGCTGATTGTAGAGGCGGTTGGCGACATGGTTCTGCGCAGCGGCCAAAGAATCGTATGTATCAAAAAACGCGAAAAGCCATTCTTGATTGCAGATACCGCGTCCGTTATGGCATTGGCAGAGGCAAACGTTGCACAAAGTATGTTATCTGGTCAGTCGCTGAACAATATCGCATATACAGACAGTATGGCCGCAATGAGCATGGGCGCATCATACACAGGCACACCAATGTATGTCGGTAACACTGCAACTGTTAACCCAACAACTGGCGCAGGCTATTATATGCCAGCAGGCTTTACTGTTCCACAGGCATTACCTGCGTCAAACAGTGTTGTAAATATGTTGCCACAAGAACGAAATACTGCGGGCGCATATCTGCCACAATCTAATATTCCATTGATTACAAGCAATCAGTCGGGCGTTGCAATTGAACTAAAATCAGACACCGAAGTAAAAGCATTGGCAGATTATTGGACAAGCTTGCTGGCAAAATTTAGCGGCGAAGACGGTCAGGGTTTGTTGACACCTTATAAAGATATGGCATTCTTTGCTGTGGATGAACAGGGCGTTGGCGACCTGGGCGCACAATCTGCAACTGCGCGTCAATACCGCCTGCGTGTTGGGCCATTCGCAGATATAGATACAGCACAAACACTGTGTGACAAACTGTTGAAATTCAGTGGCACCAGTTGCAGTGTTGTTCGTATGCAATAAAATAAACATTACTACATTGTGGGTTCGCGTATGTCAAAAATAAAACAACAATTTATAGACTTGAAAAATAGTACACCAAAGCATATTCAGTGGCTGTTACTGGCGGCGGCGTTTATTGTTGTTTTAATAATGATGACTTTGCTGTTCAGTGGCGATAAAAAATCAAAACTGCCAGATACAGACAAAGCGGTCGCAGAACTAAAAATTTCACCAGATTCTGTCGATTGGGCAGACGTTACTGTGGGCGATAAAAAAACACAAAAGATCAATGTGTCCGCAAATACACAGGTAAAAATAAAAGACGTCAGATGGCACAAGGAAGTCGCCGGTTTTAGCTTTAATGCTAACTGCAAACAAATACAAACTGTAACCCCAACTATTGGATGTGCAATATATGCAACATATGCACCAACAGTTGCGTCCGATACAGAATTGGCCACAATCTTTATTGATTGGTACGACGCGGCAAAGTCTGAGGATATGATACAACACAGCAAAATCGTGTTCACACTGGGGGCAAAAAATCCTGTGGTAACACCCGCACCAATGCCAGAACCAGAGCCTGAGCCAGAGCCAGAACCGGAACCGGAACCGGAACCAGAACCTGTGCCTGAACCTGAGCCAGAGCCTGAGCCAGAATCAGAACCGGAACCAATAAAACAGGAAATAAAAGAACAAATTGAAATTATTGCACCTGCAATAGACTTTCAAGAACAGGAAGACACAGATATCCCTGCACCAGAGGCATGCTCGGACTTTGCATTTCCTGGATATGACAGTTATGGACAACAAATCGGATGGATAAAACCCGAAGGTGGCGCATACAAATTCCACCCATTTTCTGATACAGAATGCGACAGCCCGACTGGCATTTATAACCCCGACAATGGCATTATCACAGATATAAACAATCGCGGAAAACGTATCGGCACAGACGCAGAACATATCGGTTATAACGCCATCGCGAATGGTACATTACCAGAATTGTCAAACCCACCTGCCATCAAGGTGGTAAATCGCGCAAGACAGCTGGAAACAGATGAATTACCAGACAGTGGGGGCATGGGTAAAACTGACGATATGGGCAACAGTATTGTAAAACCTGCGCCAAAACCGGATGTTTCTTATCAATCAACAGGCGCTGTTGTTGTTTCTTCAGAAATACACGACCGTCAATTCTTGTTGCGCCAATATAAACCAATTCCTGCGACAATTGTGTCCGACATTCGTGCAGATATTGATGCGTTAAGTCGTGGGGTCCCAGTTCGCGCAACTGTAGACAGAAATGTTTATTCCGACAATGGCCGCAATGTTATTATTCCAACGGGTACATTATTACTGGGTTATGTAACAGGCGAAGTCCCGGGCCCATACAAGGCAATTGGTCGCATGAATATAAACTGGTATCAATTTATATTGCCAAATGGTGTCGAATTTAATTTCAGTGGCAACAAGGAAAGCGACCCATATTCTGGCGACTCACAGGGTCGTATTGGCGTCCCAGGCCGTGGCAGTACAGATTATTTGGAACAATTCTTTATGCCAATGCTGACCGCGTTTGTGCCAGCGGTAATCAACCTGATAAACCCTGTGGCAGACGCATTTGTAAATCAAATTGATTTAGACAATAATACTGTTGTACAAAGTGGTACAATGCGTTCATCAGAATTGGCAAAAAATGAAATTATTACCGCGTGGAATCAGGTTGCACAAAAACTGATGGTTGATATGATGGATAATACCGTACCACCATTTACAATTGCCGCTGGCACACGTATTACCGTATATTCACCGGTTGATTTGATGGTAACATGCGGCAATCCGAACGACGAGAATGACCCAAATCGATTTAAGAAATGTGCAGTTCATGAATATGGTAGTGCCCCCCGTGCAAAACCTGGCTTTAATGACATACGCCCCGCAAATGATGATTCATGGGTTGGTCAGTCACGTTCATTCGCGGTTGGTCAGTACTGCGTAGAAATAGATGGCCTGTGGCGTGTCAAAGAAGAATGCGCTGGGGCATCCGATGGTAAATTAAATTCATGTGGTGGACATTCATACAGCACGCTGAAAATGTATTGTGATTCGCTGAACTATCAATCAAAGAAGGCGTTGCAGTATGAAGCGTATAGAGAAGACCAAAAAGCGCAATATGATAAAAAAGTGGAAGATTTGGGTGGTGTTGGTTCACAACAATTTAATGAAGAAATCATCGGCATTAAATACGATGACGAAGGAAATGTTAAAAACCCATACGAGGCACCATCTGAACCAGCCGCACCCGCAGAAGAAGTTATTACTTGTTTTGATGGCTCGATCCCAGATGCAAATGGTTGCTGTGCCGGCGAAATATATACCGATATGGGCGACCAAGGCTTTAACTGTTGTCCAGAAACAGGGGGCGATTGTTTCCCACCAATTGTGGTCAATTAAACACAAAACCCACCAAATGGTGGGTTTTTTAATATAAACAAAAAGGATATAAAACATAACTGATATCTGATACAATATAATTTACATTACAAAGTACGCACATTTGCGTACTTTTTTTATCCGAGAAAAGATAAAAATACCGATTCGATTAAAATATATTTTTTTCGCAACCCGAATCTGTTTTCCGATTCAAGCTGCAACCGTTGGTTGTAAGGTTTTACAGGAATCTTTTCTTATATTATAACTTTAATACCCAACAAAAAGAAAAAGGAGAAAGAAAAATGAACGCAACAAACGCACTGACAGCAACAGAAAAATTTCAATCCGCAGAACAATTGTGGTTCTGGTTTTTATATTCTAAATCTGTAAGAAATGATTTTTCAAGAATCCGTACAAACCCAACAAAAAGACCTTGTGAAATACTGGATGTTGAAACAATGATTACAAAACTGTATCTGTCTGGAAAACTGACAGACGAACAATTGTGCGTTATGAAAAAATTTGGTGATAAAAGACGCGCACCACATCAACATATTTGGTCTGAAAATCGCGCAGCCGCACAATGGAAAAGCGCAATGGATGTAATCAGTGTTGCCGCACAAAAACATGGTTGGATATATTAAAATTTGGGGTACGAAATATGATTATTATCGCTTTTTCTGATAAAACATCGAAAATCTTGCCAAGACTGATTTGTCGTAAATTTAAACACGTGGCGCCAATCGCTGTACACAATGACAAATTAATTATGTATCAATTTATACGGCGCAATATATGCGTCAAAGTACATTTACGTATGAAAGATATAAAAATACTGAATCAAAATGGTTGGAAATTTATATATTTAACAGGCGATATTCCGCCAGATTTTAATACGAAAAACGTACGCACTTGCGTTGAATTGACCAAACGTGCAATCAGATTAAACAAGTGGCATATACAAACACCAAACGCATTATATAAATATTTGATTTAAAAAAATCCCCCAAACGGGGGATTTTTATTTAGCACAAATAAAAATTAGCGTGATTTTGTATTCTTACCACCAAGAACCACACCTAAAGAAATCGCACCACCAAGACCCAAGAAGCACAACATTCCCGCTTTTTGGTTTGCGTTTGCTTTTTCTGTAATATCATCAGGCACAATACCGTAATTGTCATATTCGTATCTTTCGCTTGGTGACATATACGCCAAATCACTTGGGCTTGGTTCTACATCACAGCTGCTTAATGTCAATGCAAGTGCAAGACCGAACAATGACTTTGATGTCACATTCGCCATTTTTCGTTTTAAATCTTTTTTCATATTTAACTCCTCTGTATCTGTTATATTAATATATAGTACTAAATATATTGTTTGTCAATATAAAAATAAATTTTTCTTTTGTAATTTAAAACCCCTTTGTTTGCAAAGAGGTTTTAAAGTTTTGTAATATTTATTTACTTTGCTTTTTTATTATCTGCATTTGAATTATGCCGAATATATTTGATACTGTCCAATACAAGACCAACCCCGCTGGCATCCATGCGAACATTATTGTAAATAATATCGGCATCCAACGCATCATCTTTTGTGTCTGGGCAGTAATATCATTTGCATTTGAACTTTTTGTTGCCGGTGTTTGTAAATACTGTTGCAACCACATTGTCGCCCCCATCAATATCGGCAAGATAAAATATGGATCCATCGCAGATAAATCAGATATCCACAAGAAATGTGCATTACGCATTGGAACCGATACCAGTAACGCCTTGTACAATGCAAAGAAAATCGGAATCTGGATCAACATTGGCAGACAGCCTGGCATTGGCGATGTCTTGTGCGTTTGATACAGTTTCATCATTTCCATCTGCAAACGCATTTTGTCATTTGCGTACAGCTTTTGTATGCGTTGCATTTCTGGCTGCATCTTTTGCATGGCGACCATATTTGTATATGATTTGCGTGTCAATGGCCACATCAATAAACGCAGTAATATCGTCATAATTATAATCGCCACACCATAGTTCATAACAATATGATGAATACCATTTAACACCCATAACATTGGACGCGCCAAGAACCAGAACCAACCATAATCAACCGATTCTGATATGCCTGCTATCTTTTGTTCTGCCACATCCAGTACATGTTGTTCACGTGGGCCGGCGAACAGGTATGCAACCAAACTTTTTGTTTCCCCTGCCCCAACCGATACAGCAGATGACGCAACGTCTGAACTGTATGCATCGCCCGTCTTTTTAACACGAATTGTTTGATCAGGCCTGTCAATTGATACGACTGTCTGCCAGTACTGGTCATTAAAGCCTGCAAAACCAGATGTTGTTGAATATGCGTATGACTTCTTATCCAGTTTATTCCACGCACGTTGTTCAATATCAGAATTTGCATAAACAATTGAACCGTTTGCCACCGCAGCAGATTGCGCACCAGACTTGTTTTCACGTACAACACGCGCATATGGCGATACAGATACAGCAGACTTGGAATTATTCTTTATTGTGTCTGTTATTGTTATAACATAGCCGTCTGTATCCAAGGTACGTGTAAATTCAACACCATCTGAATTGCGCCAAGTATAAGTGCCGTCTTTTTCGCGCCACACAGTATTTGCAACAGGTGCTGTTGTGCCAGTGGTCAGGAATCCAACCTCTATATAATCATTATCGCCTGACAATAATGCAACAGGTTCCACAGAATCAGACGACACTGGAAATTCATTTAATAAAATATCTGAAATACGCAAACCTTGGACATTTGCAGAAACCTTGTCTGATTTAATTGTCTGCGTTGGAACAGATGACATATCAACAGTATTTGTTTCAACAGGCGCATCTGTTACAACCTGTTTTGGCGCCATAATAGAGCCAACCATCCACCACGCCGCCATAAACACCAATAACCACCACAAGAAACCAGAAAAACCAGACTTCTTAGTCGCGGCATTACGATTTGCATTCCACTGATTAAACCCAGAATTATTATTCATATACTGAACCATGATTATTTACCACCCTTTACTGATTTTAGACATTTACGACGCGCAATATACCAATTCAACAGGTATAAACCAACGCCAACAACAATACATATATCTGCAATATTAAATGCAGGCCAATGTATTCCACCAATATGAAAATCCAAGAAGTCAACAACCGCACCAAAACGGATTCTATCTATTAAATTACCAATTGCACCACCTGCAATCAATGCTAATGGTACACGCTCATACCCCTTGGCACGTGCGAACAGGTAATGCAAGATAAATCCAATGATTACACCTGTTGCAATAATAATTATCAATGGTAATGATTCACCCAGCCCACGGAACATTGAAAAAGATGCCCCTGGATTCCAAGTAAACACAATATTAAATATATCGCATACATGCGCCATTAAATACGGCACAGGAACAATTTCCCACGCGCCACCAAACAATGGGACACCACCTGTGATTAAATACAGCAATACGCCCTTGGACAATTGGTCTAAAACAACTGCGCCAAAAATTATTGATAAAATTAAACCTGTTTTTTTCATAATGACCTTTCCCAATTATATAGGTTGAAATATAACAATATACAACACTAAAATCAAATAAAAAGTCCCCAATTTTTTGGGGAATTTTTATCAGTCTTGTTTATCAGAAATAACCGTTGACAATGCAGCATAATTATCAGCACGCATACTGTGCAATAATTCTTCGATATCGCTGTCCAGAACACCTGCATGTTCCAAAACACCATAACCCAAATACAACGAGGATTCAATCGTTTCAGGCAACGCAATATGCGCACCCTGGGCAGATAAAATCTGGGAATCAGCCAAGTTTCTGGCACGGGCAAATATTTTAATGCGTGGCGCAATTGATTTAGTCATTATAATCGTACGCTTTGCAGTTGTTGCATTGTCAAGCGCCACAACAACACTTTTAACCTTTCTGGGCGCCAGACCAAACTCACACAGCACATCGCGGTTCGTCGCATCGCCATATACAACATTAAATCCCATTTCACGTCCCATCATAACCGCATTTACATCCATATCTATTGCAACATATGGAATACGTCGTGCGTCCAACATCTGGCATATAATTTGCCCCACACGACCAAAACCACATACAATTACATCTGGCTTTATTTTTTTATCTATATCTGAATTTGCACGATTTGCTGATGCAGATAATATTCTGCCTGTACGCTGCAAATAATCATATAAACATAACAACAATGGTGTTACCATAATAGACAACACAATCACAGCTGTTAAAATATCTTTGTGTTCAATTGGAATACCAGAAATACCACTGGACTTCATCGTCTGCAACATCAACAGTGCGAATTCGCCACCTTGGGCCAAAATCAGCGCAATCATTGTCGCATCTGGAATATTCACATTACGAACACGCGCAACCATAAACAAAGCAACAAATTTTACCAAAACTAACCCAATCACACCACCCAACACAATGTACCAATTAGATGCAATTAAATCTAGGTTCAGCCCCATACCCAGTGTTATAAAAAATAGTGATAAAAATAGTATGGCATATGGTGATATTTCAGCAGTAATTTGATGACGATATATCGTTTCTGACATCAACATACCAGCCAAGAATGCACCAAGTCCTGCTGGCAAACCCATTAAATCCATCAGCACCGCCCAAATAACAATATTCAGCATAACAGCCAGTAAAAATGCCTCTTTGGATTTTAATTTTGCAACGCGACGTAACAATGGTGTCATTATAAAACGACCAATCACAATAACAGATACAATCAATGCCACAGATATAACCGCAACATCAATCGCAGCCGCCCCCATATTAAATGTTTTGCCAGACAACACCGGCAACATTGCCAACAACGGAATCGCCAATAAATCTTGAAACAATAATATTGAAAATGTCTGACGTCCCATATCTGTATTTAACTGATTTCTGTCTGTCAATATTTGCAAATCCGCAGATGTACTGGACATCGCCAATAACATCGCAACCATTATACAGCCCATAATAGACCAACTGGTAAACCCAACCAGCATTGGGAACAACATAACCGCAACCATTAAAACCTGAGCCGCTCCAAATCCGAATATCGTACGACGCAAACGCCACAGGCGCGTTATATTAATTTCCAGACCAATATTAAACCACAAAAACAAAATACCTAAATCACCCAAAAACTTCCACGTTTCTGTCAATTCAAACAAATTAAAAACATATGGCCCTGATAATACACCTGTCAAAAAGAACGCGACCAATGCACCAATCTTGGCGGTACGCAATAAATAAACCAACACAAACACCGTTGCAAAAAACAGCAATATAGATATTGACATTTATAACTCTCTCTCGCTTTTATTAAGACTGATATTATTATATCAGATTTTGTGCCAATTCTGCAAACTTTTCTGGCGATAAATTTTCTGCGCGTTCAGTTCCAGTCAAACCAAAATGCGACCAATCAACATTTGGCATAATTGCACGTATCATCTTGCGACGCTGACCGAATAATTTTGCAGTTATTTTTTCAATCTTGGATAAATCTTGGATTAAAGAAATCTTTGCAGTGTTTGGAATAATTTGAACAACCGCACTTTGCACCTTGGGGCGCGGAACAAAGGCAGTATTTGGAACATCAAATAAAATTTTTGCATCTGCCAACAATGATGTCAAAACCGCCAAACGACCATAATGTTCGTCACCTGGTTTTGATGTGATACGCAATGCAACCTCGCGCTGGAACATCAGTGTCATAGACGAAATTTGTTCGCCATTTGCAATTTTGTGCAACCATCCAATCAGCAATTCCGTTCCAACATTATATGGCAAATTTGCACAAATCGCATAATTATCAAACCCAAGTTTTGAAAAATCAACGCACAACGCATCGTCATAAATCACACTTAAACGACCATCAGACACATCAATAATCTGCGATAATATGGGCTGGGTTGTTTTATCTTTTTCAATCGCAATTACGCGTTTGGCCCCAGCCATCAATATTGCGCGGGTAAGACCGGCAGGACCGGGGCCAACCTCTACCACTGGGGTTGTGTCAATATCTGGGACACTGCGTGCGATACGACCTGTTAAATTTAAATCAAACAAGAAGTTTTGACCAAACTGCTTTTTAGGTTCCAATCCGCATTCGCGCATCATTTCTGATACAGGTGGCAAAAATGCAATTTTATCTGTCATACTGATTTACGCCCCCCAAACGCCAATGTCAATGTACCATCGTCCAGATAATCAAGATCACCACCCAATGGCACACCAGATGCAAGTTCTGTAAATGACACACCGTCCACACCATCAATAACAGACATGATATAATGCTGGGTCGTTTTGCCTTCAACAGTATTAGGCAATGCAAATATAACTTCGCCTACGGCTTCTTTTTCTATTCGTTCTGGCAGACAGGAAACGTTTAAATCCTGGGGCAATACACCAGACGCACCTGATAACAGACCACCAATAATATGATAACGACCATGAAATACGCCTGACTTTTCCAAAACCCATACATCAGATAAATCACGAACGATACACAGCTGGCCATTTTGGCGTGAAGAATCACGACAAAATTCACACGCCCCTGCCCCACGTTCTGTTAAAACACCGCAATTTGGGCATGGCGCAATGTTTTCCATCGCATCATTTATCGCGTTTGCCAGTGCCACACCACGACCCGTTTTGTCCTGCAACAGTGCCAGTGCAATACGCTGACCGCCACGGTTACCAACGCGTGGTAATTTTGCAAATAACTTTATCAACTTTTCAATTTTTGGATTCATAGTGTTTTATAGAATACTAATGAAAAACATAACTGTCAATGCCATGATTGGTTGCAGACGCTTTTATTTTTTTGGCATCAGATTCTGTCAGGTTATATTTGCGAACACGATACATACCGTTTCCTGTTGGTTCAACAACTGTATCGATTCCCAATTTATTTTTTATATTTTTCACATGACTTTCTGCTGCGCCCACAGAACCGAACGCACCAAATTGAACACCTGCGTTACCAGATGTTTTTGCAACAGGTTTTGACGCAGTATATTTTGGCATTGTATTTGCAGTTGCCAAATTATATGCCGCCGCCATTGTGGTTGCAGGCGCATTATTCTGAACCACAGGCGCAACAGGCGTTGAAACAGAAACAGGCGCAGCACCAGAATTTAACATTGAAAAACCACGATTTAGCATTTGGGCCGCAATATTTGCACGAACATCTTTGTTTTCTGCACCCAAGACAACTGAAATTAAATGCGCATTACCACGATGTGCCGTCGCAACCAATGAATACTTGGACTTTTTGGTATAGCCTGTTTTCATACCATCACAGCCATTAAATGAAGTCAGCAAACGATTTCCGTTTGTGTATGTCTTGCCATTATACACCCACGATTTAATACCAAAGAAATGCCAATATTGTGGAAAATGCTTGTACACAGCCATAGACAACAATGCAATATCACGCGCAGTGGACATATGATCATCATTTGGCAGACCAGACGAGTTTTCAAAATTGGTATTTGTCAGTCCAATTTCACGCGCAACACGTGTCATTAAATCTGCAAAGGATTCTTCTTGGCCGCCTTTGAGATTTTCTGCCAAAACGCGCGCAACGTCGTTTGCACTGTACACCGCAACGGCCTTTATCGCGTCTTCTACTTTGATTTTAGAACCGGCCGCCAGCCCCAGTTTTACTGGTTCTGCATTTGCAGCAGACTGTGACACAATTAAATAATCATCCAACGCCAGACGTTTGTGTTCCAGCGCATCAAATGTCAGATACAATGTCATAATTTTTGTTAAACTGGCGGGGTAATTTAATTCAGTTGCGTTCTCTTGATATAACACACGACCTGTATTCATATCAGCCACCAACGCCGCACGATATTGCGCCGCAGACGCAGACGCACAAATAAACAATGATAATAAAAGAGTGAACATTCTTCTCATAAAAATAATATTAGTAAAAAAATACTAATCGGGTCAATATATAAAACACCTTGAAAAACAAAACTTTCTATAATACCATATTTTACGAACTTGAAACACAGGTTCGGGGTTCCCAAGACCCATAAAGCGTGAGATGTGACAAGCGACACATCAAAAAAAAGTAATGAACACAATGAAAATTGTGCGCCTGACCAAAACGGTCGGGCTACTGTGATTATACAACAGGCGTCACGCCAAAAATCACAGAGTCATTCGCTTTATGACCTTGGAAATGCCCGACCGTCATTTATTGACGGTTTTTTGTTGGCATAATAAACAAGGGAAAAATAATGACGAATAACAAATATCACACTACATTGAAAATTTCTGTATTAAACGTACCAATTTTTTCAATCAAACAAAAAATACCACACAAAGAATACAAAATATATCTGTTTGGAATAATACCAACATTTAAATTCACAACATAAAAAAACGCCCGATTGGGCGTTGTTTTTAATCCAATGTTCGCAGACTTATTTTTTCTTCGTCTACGATAACCAATTTACCAGAATTTATATTGAAACGACGGGCGGCATTAAAACCTTCGCGCATACCAAACAACTGATTATCATAAATTGGAAATACACCACGTAACAGGCATAACTGATTTGCAATTACAGATTCATTACATACTGCAATCACAGGAATATCAGGTTTGCGACATGAAATTTCTGTTGTTGCAACTGTATCACGTGCAAACACAACAATTGCAGACGCCTTGTTCAAGTATGCCATTGACGCAACAGAACGCGACCAATCATTTTCTGGGATATTTTCAACACGTGACCAATCGTATGGATTTGCAATCGCATCTGCGTCTGCATGCTTTAAAATATTCGCCATTGTTTCAATAGTATTCACAGGATTTACACCGATTGTTGTTTCTTCGGATGTCATTGTTGAATCAGCACGCAAATATGCAGCATTTGCAACATCTGTAATTTCTGCACGGGTTGGGAATTCACTGTTTACCATTGAACCCAGCATTTGTGTCGCAACGATAACCGGCTTGTTCATCTTTCTGCACTCACGAATTATATGACGAGAAATTGCAGGAACTTCGGCATATGGAACTTCGACCGCCAGGTCGCCACGCGCAATCATAATACCATCAGCCGCCGATGCAATTTCTGTAATTCTGGCAACTGCATTTGGACGTTCAATTTTTGCAATAATTTTAATTGGGTGTGATGTATGCTGAGATATAAAATCACGCACTTCGGCAACATCTTCGGGACGCTGGACAAAAGAAATCGCAACATAGTCTGGATTTTTTGTAACAGCATACGCCAAATCTGCCCTGTCTTTTTCAGTTAAAACAGATGTTGAAATTTCTGTATCTGGCAGATTAAAACCACGTCTGGACCAGATTTCATTTCCACGAACAACAGTTGCATCAACACGATTTGGCGCAACACTGTCCACAGTCATTTCAATTTTGCCATCATTTAATAAAATTCTGTCGCCAACATTTAATGACGCCAACACATCAGAATCTGGCAACTGAACACGCGTTGCGTTACCAGGCGTAGCATCTGTATCAAATGTAAACTTTTGCCCAATAGTCAGTGGGTATTTATCTTCTGTTTCAAAGTTACCAATACGATGTTTTGGTCCCTGCAAGTCAATCATAATCGCAACAGGCGTGTTTAATTCTGCAGAAATTTCACGTATCAAATCAATTTTATTTCCCTGAACATCGCCTGTATCATGACTAAAATTCAAGCGACACATATTAACCCCCGCCTGAATCATACGTGTTAATGTTTCCCTGTCTTCGCATTTTGGACCAATTGATGCAGTAATTTTTGTATATTTATTCATATTCTTTTTCCTGTGTAATTTTGTTTTTCTTGATTTTTGTCTTTTATTGTATATCATAAAGTCATCAAATAAACAAGGGGAAAACAGAAATGAAACAAGCAAATCACGGTGCAATTGATAACCAACAATTGGTCAGCATTATTGAAAGAATTGAAAAATTAAACGAAGACACAGCCGCAATCGCCGCTGATATCAAAGAAATTTATAGCGAGGCAAAATCCGCAGGATTTGACCCCAAATATATCCGTCAGATGATACGCCTGCGCAAACTGGATCCAGATGAACTGGACGAAGCAGACGAACTGACACAAATGTATCGCAGCGCATTGGGTCTGTAATAAAACAGATTTTAAAAAAGCCCCGTTTGGGGCTTTTTTTATTTCCTGTTCTTGGCCGCTGCAACAAAGGCATTAAACATAGGATGTCCAGAATATGGACTGGACTGAAATTCTGGATGGAATTGTCCTGCAATAAAGAAAGGATGATTTTTTAATTCAACTATTTCTGGCAGACGACCATCAGGACTGCGCCCCGATATTATCATACCTGCAGATGCAAACTTTTCTTCCAGCGATATATCCATTTCATATCTGTGACGATGACGTTCGCTGATTTGTGTTGCGCCATATATTTTGTGTGCCAATGTATCTGGTGTTATATCACATGGATATGCCCCCAAACGCAATGTTCCACCATAATTTTCAGAATCACAATCTGCGATTATCCCAATCACAGGCGTACAGTCTTTTTTAAATTCAGATGAATTTGCATCAGTAATACCCAAAACATTTCTGGCAAAGTCAATTACAGCGACCTGCATTCCCAAACATATTCCCATATATGGAACCATATTTTCACGGGCGTATGTCGCAGCAGCAATCTTGCCGTCAACACCACGTTCGCCAAAACCACCCGGCACCAAAATACCGTCCAAGTCCGCACATTTATCAGCGCTGAAATCTTCGGCATTTATCTTTTTAATTTTTACATGCACATTATTTTGAACGCCTGCGTGGAACAGCGCTTCGTTTAATGACTTATACGCATCTGGAACATCAAAATATTTACCAACAACACCAATATTGACAGTTGGAATATCGGCAGACAAATATTTTTCAATTCTTTCAAATCTTGTCATATCGCCGCGCGCATGTGGCAGACCAAAATGGTCGGCGATTATGTCAAAGACATGTTGCGCTTCGTACGCCAATGGGATTTTATAGATATTATCAACATCAATTCCACTGATTACACTTTTTGCCGGCAAGTTACAGAACATACCAATTTTATCACGTTCGCTTGCTGTCAACATACGTGGTGTACGCACAATCAGCATATCTGCCTGAATACCATTTTCCAGCAAATTACGCACAGACATTTGTGTTGGCTTGGTCTTTAATTCGCCAGACTTTTCCAAATACGGCGCCAATGTTAAATGAATAAACATAACATTTCTGCGACCGACATCATTTGCAAATTGACGAATAGATTCCAGGAATATTTTTCCTTCGATGTCGCCAACTGTACCGCCAATTTCACACACAACAAAGTCTGTATCAACAGGCGCAGATATGTATTCTTTGATTTTATTAGAAACATGCGGAATCATCTGAACAGTGCCACCCAGATATTCCCCGCGACGTTCTGCATTTAATACATCCCAATAGATACGACCACCAGATACCGAATCGTTGCGCGATAATTTTGCACCCAAGAATCGTTCATAATATCCCAAATCAAGGTCTGTTTCATGACCATCATTTGTAACGTACACTTCGCCATGCTGAATCGGCGACATTGTACCAGGGTCAACATTTAAATACGGGTCAAATTTACGCGCATGAACGCTGTACCCCCTGGATTGAAGAAGGGCGCCACACCCTGCTGCTGCGACGCCCTTGCCTAAACTGGAAACTACACCACCTGTGATAAATATATACTTTGCCATAAGAATACCCCCTTATGGGAATGTATCATAAGAAAATTTTCGTTGCAGTGCAATTAAATAAATTCCTATACTGACAATATGAAGGATTGGATTGAAAATCAGTGGCAAAATATGTTCTTGTACGCACCGTTTCTTATGGCATTTGGTGCGGCGGTGTACTTTGCAATGACGAACGAGCCGAATTTGTTTTTAGCGCCTCCTATAACCTTGATTTTATTTATGGGTTTATTTATTAAAAAGATTCCACAACTCATTCGTGGTGCATTGTTGATATTGTTCGGCTTTTATTATGCAGCAGCATTTACAAATATCATAAATACACCACAGATAAAACACAACTTGCATGACATAGAAATTTTAGGCACCGTTGAAAACATTGATTATACATACGATAAAAACAAACTGACATTATCTGTAAACGCAAATGACATAGGTGCAGGCGACGGATACGCAAAAGTCAAAGTATCTTTATCACCAGACACACCAACACCAAACATTGGCGATACGGTACAAATTAATGGCGGAATATATAAACCAAAACCTGCCGTGGCACCCGACACATTTGATTATGCACGATGGTCTTACTTTAACAATTTGACCGCAACAGGATACGCAGATGAAATAAAAATAATAAAACAAAATCACGCAAATAATATCAATAATATGCGTCAATACCTGCACACAAAATCAAATTCATTTTTATCAGACACATTAATACTGGGGTATAAATCTGCAATATCACAAGACGTAAAAGACACCTGGGCCGCCACAGGCGTTGGACACATTTGGTCAATTAGTGGATTTCATATGACACTGGTCGGCGGTTGGATATTCGCGCTGTTTTATTTGATATTTCGCAGCATTCCATACATAACCCGACGAATCCCTGCCAAGATTCCCGCAATAATATGTTCATGGTTTGGATTGCTGTTTTATTTATTTTTATCCGACATTGATGTTGCGACCATACGCGCGTTCTTGATGACCAGTTTAATATTCTTGGCATTTATATTTGGGCGCAACGCAATTTCAATGCGTAATATTGCACTGGCGTTTTGCGCGATATTTTTAATCAATCCGCACTATGTCATGCAGGCAGGTTTTCAATTATCTTTTGCCGCGGTATTTGGACTTGTCTGGCTATACACAGATATAAAACCAAAAATGCCACGCAACAAATTATTAAAAGTTTTATACATATCTGTTTTAACATCACTGGTCGCAACAATATTTACAGCACCATTTGTTGCAATGCACTTTGGCAAATTTCCATTATACAGTCTGATTGGCAATTTGATTTTCTTGCCTATATTTTCTGTTGCACTTATGCCACTGATACTGATTGGAACACTGACTGCAACATTTGGTTTTACCGCGCCCAATGATTTAGCACATACAATCTATGACTACGCATATCAAATTGCCATATGGATTTCAGATTTACCATACGCCACAATATCTGTGCCTCATATTTCAAACACATCTGCAATATTATTTATAATCGGATTTATGTGTTTGATTTTAATCAAACCAATTAAAATCAAAGTAAACTATATTTTATTTTTTGTATTTATGACACTTGGGATACTTTGCGTTTATATGACGCCAAAGCCAATATTCTATACAACATATGACAATGAACTGATTGGAATTTTGGATACTGATGGAAAATTAAAGTTTAATAAGTCACGTGCATCAAATCACTATTTTACATTTGACACTTGGAAGCAAATGAATAACGAAGAAACACAAACTAAAAATATCAGATTAAAGCACGACAACGGCGTTTATCGTCACGATAATATTGTATATATACAAAAGTTTGTACCACTGATGAAAAATATTTCACAACTGTGTAATGACGACAGTGTTGAATATATCGTATCTTACTTTGATATAAATTCAAAAAAGTGCGACAATAAAATCCTGCGTGGCGGATTTGTTATCTATCCAAATAATTCCGTAAAACTTACCCCATCAAAACGCAAGTGGCACTAATAATCAGCACGAATAAAATACAAACCATCTGCCGGCGCAGTTGGACCCGCAGCACTGCGATTTTTTGCACTTAAAATTTCATCGATATCGTATGGCTTGCCCAGTCCAATTTCAATAAGTGTACCAACAATATTACGTACCATATGATGCAGGAAAGAACGCGCAGAAAATTCAAAAATAATTTCATCGCCGTTTTGTGTAATTTCTATTTTATCAAGTGTTTTTACAGGTGACTTGGCCTGGCATTCAGATGCGCGAAAACTGGTAAAATCATGATTGCCAAGCAATTTTTGCGCCGCCACACGCATCGCATCAATATTCAATTTTCGTGGCACCCAATAAACACGATTTTTATTCAGCACAGGTGACGCACTGCGATTAAGAACAATATATTTATAGTGACGTGCAACACAATCGAACCGCGCATTAAATTCATCAGATACAATTTCGCAATTCAGAACAGATACAGGTTTATTATTCAAATAAAAATTTAATGCGCGCATTACTGTATTTGCATCAAATTCGCCATCAATATCAAAATGTGCAGTCATCGCAACCGCATGCACACCTGCGTCTGTACGACCAGCGCCGACAACATCTGGACGCGCGCCACAAAATCCATATATCGCATCTTTCATAATAGACTGCACAGATGGTCCTTGGCGATTTTCCTGCCAGCCAATCAAATCTGTACCATCATATTCCAAGATCACTTTATATCGTGTCATGTGTTATTATCGTGTTTTTGGATTAAAATTAATACATGTATTTTCTGGATTAATACTTCTTGGACCAACAAGAAACAATTCTATAAGTGGTCTGCGATAACATTTATAATCATCATAACCTGTACAATTTTTGCATTTTCGTTCTTTTTTACAAGTTTTAACATTACTTTTTAATTTCATTTTATATGTACCCTTATCTTGACCCTCTGCCAAAGCGATTACACCAACCATTTTTTGGTACATTATACATTGGCCCAAAAAGTTTTATAAACCACTTTGGTCCATAATAACAAGCGCCCGATTTGTACGATGGACAATATTTACAACTTTCTGTGATATTAGGCATAACATATTCCTCAATCTGCATTTAACGTGTTTTTTGCGCACCAATCGCACCAAAGCGCTTGCACCAACCATTGGGCTTTACAGGACGTCTGCCAAAAATGATACGAACCAAGCGGCATGGCCAACCACATTCTAAACCACTTGCGCTATTAATACTATAAGTATGTTGACAATTTATACAATTTTCAGATTTTGCTACAACCTCAATAACATTAACTGACATTTTACTATACTCCTATTTTTACTGTTTCGCCACGCAGGCCATTTACAAAACTGCGCCAATCCATTGGCTTTTTGCCGGCGGGCTGTAATTGTAATATATCCAGTTTATCGCCATCAAGTTTTGTTGATAAAATTTTTACATCAACCCCATTTATTTTTGTACGACCCGAACCCAATGCACGAACCTGATTATGAACCGCCACATTTCCACGTGACCAGTCAATAATTTCGTCCGCACCTGTCCATTTCTTGGTAAATGTAGGCGCACCATGTTGAGGCGTTGCAACATACACATCTGGATTGTCCAAGAATTTAATCAACATATCAGACGCAATTGTTGATACGCGCTGTTCAACCGTATCGTTGGTATCATTTATATCAATTTCAAATTCACGACATTCGTATATATCGCCTGCATCCATTTCTGGCGTTACCTGCATCAGGCAAACACCAGACGTTTTATCGCCATTATAAATCGCGCTGCGTATCGGAGATGGCCCACGATACAACGGCAACAAACTTGGGTGAATATTTACAACAGGTGCAGAATTCAATACATTATCCCGCAAGATTACACCGTATGAAATTACAACAACCATATCTGGCGCGTAATTATATTCATTGATATTTGTATGCAACGTCAGATTATTTTCAACCGCCCAATTATGCACAGGCGATGGCGTTAAAATCTGTTTGCGACCAACAGGTTTTGGCGCACGCGTAAACACCGCCATAATTTCATGACCAGAATTTCTGATTGCTTCAAAGATTGGAACAACAAATTCATTTGTTCCCATTAAAACTAACTTCATGTTACTTGCGCTTTTTAACTTTTCTCATAACCATTTCACGACGCACAGATGGCAAATGATCAACGAATAACTTACCGTCCAAGTGGTCTGTTTCATGCTGAACAATACGGGCAGGAACACCGGACATTTCTGCCATTTTCGCATTACCGTTTTCATCTGTCCATTCAACAACAACAGATTTTGGACGCGTCACATTCGCATACACCGGCAGACCATCGTTCCCCAACACAGACAAGCACCCTTCTTCCATTGTGCAGGTATCATCACTGTACGACACAATGTTTGGATTTATCATGCGATATATTGTTTCTGTATCTGGGTCCATCATAACCAAAAAGCGCGACAAAATTCCAACCTGGGGGGCTGCAAGCCCAACACCATTTTGTTCACGCATCATTTTTACCATTTCATCCATGGTACCCAATAATTCTGGTGCAATATCAGATACAGGCGTACATACAGTACGCAAAACCAAATCACCACAAAGTTTCATTTGCAACATTTATAAAACCTCTTATAATTATCATAGCAAAGGATTATCAAATGACAACTTATATTTTCGTATTATTGGGAATAATTATCATTTTACTGATTGCAATACTGATGCGCAAACCAACGGTTGATATATCGGCACTGCGCGAAGACAATGCACGTCTGCGCGAAAGATTGGCAGAAAGACTGGGGGCATTATCACAGAACGCAATTGAACTAAAAAATATCAGTGGCGACATTGCAAACTTTAAAAACATACTGATGGGCAACAAACAGGCACGCGGAACATTTGGCGAACGCCAACTGGAAGATTTGGTCCGCGACATAATGCCACCAGAAACATACGCATTTCAAAGTGTACTGGAAACAGGTGTCAGACCAGACTGTATAATTCGTCTGCCATATCCGCCCGGCGACATGATTATTGACAGCAAATTCCCACTGGAAAGCTATAACCGTATGATAAATGACCCAAACGATGGATTCGCACGCAAGCAATTCGAACTGGACGTACGCAAGCATATTGATGCAATTAGCGAAAAATATATTATCGCAGGTCAAACTGCAGAATCTGCAATGATGTTTATTGCGTCTGAATCAATATTTGAAACACTGCATCGTGAATTTCCGAATACAATTGAATATGCCGCACGCAAGAAAGTATTTATCGTATCGCCATCAACACTGTGGGCGACACTGAATACAATTCGTGCAGTATTATCAGACATAAAAATCAAACGCGTTGCCGCAAAAATCAAAAAAGAACTGGATTTATTACTGACTGATTTGGGGCGTTTATCCGACAGGGCAGGAAACGTTGCACGTCATTTTGGTCAGATTGAAAATGACATTGAACAGTTACAAACATCTGTATCTAAAATTACACCACGTGCAGAAAAGTTACGCGACATGGATTTTGGTGAAGATTAAAAAATCCCCAAATCGGGGATTTTTTTTTAACGCATACGTGAAATACGCGACATCTTCATTTGTGCTTTTATTTTTTCCAATTTTCTTGCTTCGTCTATTTTTTTCTGTCGCTGTGCATGACTTTGATAGAAAGCATTTATCTTGTCACGCTGGGTGCGCAGTAATTCAGAACGTTCTTGTTCCTGACGACGCAACAAGTTTTGAAATTCTGCAAAATTTGTGACACCTATTTGTTCTTCTTCGTGTCTTTTGCGCATTCCGGCCATTTCGTTATCATGCAACTGACGTAATAAATCGCGCGTTTTTTTATGATTTGATTCTGCCCGCGCTGTAATATCACGTCTGGCAGTGACAGCATTAGAAACAGTACCAGCAGATGCGTACAAATTATATTCCTGCAACATTTGCACAGAACCTGTTTTCATAACATCACGTGCAACTTTTGGCACCATACAAACACGTGTCATAGATACAAGCTGCTGCAATTCTTTATACAATTCCGACACAACAGGTAACAACGTATTTTCTGATGGAATTGATGCAATTCGTTCAAAATATCGGAATATGGCAGCAACTTTTCTGTACTGCGCCATATACTGTTGCGACATACCGCGCATTGGTTTTACAATAAACAGTCTGTCGTATGGATGTTTATATTTTTTTGTCTGTTTATCTATCACACCATGCAAATATTTTGGAATCACAGCACCCGGAAGATACAAATCATTACATACATCGTGTATTTGTTTTGCGTATATTGTGTGCGGTCTGTCTGTTGAATACATACCAAAAACAGCATAAGCAAAGCGAATGATTTTCCCCAAAGAACTGCTGCCTGCGAAAATATTATCGTGCATAAATTTGATATATTCATACCTTGACCGAGTGTCCATATTCGCAGTCAGTTCATTAAATATTTGTTCTGGTGTTTTGTTTAAAATATTTTTATCTGTTTCCATTTTACTACCTATATCAAAATTATATAAAAAAAGCCCCATATTTACAAGGGGCTTTTCGCTTTACTTACGAAATTTTGGTTTCCATCTGCGCGCACGTTCAACCAGTACAAACAACGCAGGTGTAAGTGTAAATGTGAACAACAAACTTGCCAACATACCACCAATCATAACCGCACCCATCGCAACCTTCATTCCGTCCACAGACCATAACTGTGGCACCATACCCGCGACAACCGCGATTGATGTCATCAAGACCATATTCTTTTTATCTTTTAATTCTGACCACAGCGCTTCAAATGGTTTTTCACCACTGTTCACACGGTTGATTGTTGGTTCCAGCACCAAAATATTATTATTTACCACCAAACCAACCAACATAACGAACGCCAACATCGCACCAATATTTGTGGTAGCACCCGTCAAGAACATCATTACAAACACGCCTGAAAAACTGGTAAAAATAGATGTCGCAATCGTAAATGGATGCGCCAAAGAATTCAGAATCGCAGCCAATAACATATACGTCAAAATCGTTGCCAACAAGAACGCCTTGCCAATTTCAGACGCTGCTTCGGCCTGATATTCAGACATACCACCAAATTCATAATAATAACCTGGTTTCCAATCTATTTTTGCCAGTTCTGATTCAATTTTTGCCTGAACAGGCCCCATCGTAGATTTACCGATGTTTATGTCAACTTCGGTCAATCTGTTTTTATTTTGACGACGAATATCAGGTGTTGCAGGCACTGTTTTAATTGTACCCAACTCAGACAATGGAACCATACCTTTGTACGAATTTACATACACATTATCAAACAAAGCGGCATTTTTAAATGGTTTTGCAAATTCCAATATTATTGGATATTCTTCACCTTTTTCTTTGTATTTATATGTGTCATTTCCATACAATGCTGTACGCAAAGTTGTACCAGCATACGCATTTTGCACACCCCAGAAATTCATCTTTTCTTGGTCTGGCACAAATTGAGTTTCCATTGCAGGCAACTGTTGCGCGCGAACAGCAGATTGGACTTCGGATATATTGTTTGCAATTTCAATAATTTTATTTGCATAACCTTCACGAATTGCGTCATCTTCACCGTACACATTCAGTACCAAGTCTGCACTGACACTGTTAGAGCGTGCTTCGCCTGCACGAATTTGAATTTCTGCATCTGGAATTTCAGACAGTACAGGCAACATACGTTGAACCAATTTTTTATCTGATATATCACGTTCTGATGCATCAACCAATTCAACAATAACAGTGATATTCTGCATACCGCGTTCACCGATTTTTACAGTGGTTGCAGATACTTCGGGGAATTGTTTTAAAGTGTCTTCAATTTGTATCGCAATGGATTCTGATTTTTCATAAACAGACCCCATTGGCGCACGCGCAGTAATTACAATTTCATTTGCATCAATTGATGGCGAAAATTCATTACCAACAAATTTCATCAGCATACTTGACCCAATAAATATCGCAACCGCCATACCAACAACGCGCCAAGGATGCGCAAACTGAAAACCAAACCAGCGATACAACCAACTGTGTTCAAGTGTTGCACGTTCGGCCTTGACAGTTTGTTTTTTCTCTTTCTTTTTATCACCTGTCAAACGCAAGAACACAGCAATCATCATCGGTGTCAATGTAAACGAGAACATCAAAGACAACAGCGTCAAATACACAACAGTCATACCAAACTGAACCATAAACTGACCGATAATACCTGCCATAAACGCCAGTGGCAAGAACACAACAACATTCGTTCCAACACCCGCCAAAACAGATACTGCAACTTTCTTGGTTCCGTCAATTGCGGCATCTTCTGGTTTTTTGCCAGCGTGCATTTCTTGCAAGGCAGATTCAATCAAAATAATCGCATTAGATACCAATGTACCCAGCGCCGAAGAATACGCCAACAATGTAAGTGCGTTAATTGTAAAATTACTTTTATCCATAAAGAAGAAACCAGCAATCAATGACGCAGGAATAACAACACCTGCGATAACCGTTGAACGCCAGTTGCGTGTAAATGCCAACAATACCAGTACTGTCAACAATACACCCAGTATAATACCATTGATTGTACTGTCTGTTTCATCAGATATCGCAGTTGAAGAATCAGATGCAATCAACATCGTTGTATCCGGGAATCTGGATTTCACATCCGCTTCCAGTTCTGGCATTTTTTCGCGCAACGCACGTGATATATTTATCGCATTACCATCCGAAGATTTAACAACAGATGCAACAACAACAGATTCACCGTTGTATCGCGCGCCTGTTTCAATATCACGCGCACCATCTGTAATTGTCGCAATATCAGACAGTTTAAATTTGTTTCCTTCGACGGTGGTCAATTGCAGATTTTTTATTTCTTCAATAGATGCAAATTCACCAACAAAACGAACATTCAAAGAATTACGACTGGTTTCTATCTTTCCACCTGGAACATTCAGGTTATAAGATCCCAATGCAGAAACAACATCCATTACTGTTACGCCATTTGCCGCCATTGTATCAGGATTCATCGCAATACGAATCGCGCGTTGCAGACCACCAAAAACAGATACGCTTGCAACACCAGGGATAGCTGTTATTTTATTTGACAATATATCATCAACATATTCTTCCAAGGCACGTTTATCAGAACCTTGTAAAACAATATCAACAACCGACTGTTGCAATGGGTTCAACTTTTCAATAATCGGTTGTTCCATATCCTGTGGGAATTCAGATACCAGCGCATCGATTTTTGTTTTAACTTCATTTGCCTTGTCAAAAACGTTGACCCCCAGGTTAAATTCCGCCATAACCATCGCACTGTTTTCATAAATATACGATATTGTACGCTTTAATTCAGACACTTCGGAAATAGCATCTTCGGCACGCTTCACAACCTGAGATTCTAATTCCTGGGGGGCAGCACCTGGATAAATAAATGTCGCAGTCACCATTGGAAAATCCAACGCAGGCGTACGTTCAATATTCATATTTGGGAAAGACACTAATCCCAATACAACCCATACCAAGACAAACATCAATGTTGTAATTGGTCTGCGAACAAAAAACTTTAACATAACTACACCCCCTTATTTATTAATTTTAACTTTGTCACCTGATTGAACATTAGACAAGATTACAATGTCACCAGTATTCAAACCTGATTTAATATATGCGTTTTCAGAATCTTGACGCGCAACCACAATATTACGCGCAACTGCAACACCATTTTCAACAACAAAAACAGAATTATCTGCGATTGCATATAACGGTACAAAGATTCCATCTGTGGTAAATTCTGCAAAATGCAAACCGTCAGACACGCCCGATGTGCGAACCAAGAACATACCCGTATTTAAATCAAGACTTTTAGACACAAATGTGATTTTTCCGTTTTCTATTTTTTGACCTGCACGCAATTTTTCTGCACGGTCGCCAGACACATATGCGCGATTATTTTTTACAGACAATGGTTCGTATAATGTTCCCTGTGCAACCTGGACTGTCATTGTTTCAACAGGTGCGCCAACCGCCATCGCCGCGCGCGACGCATTAAAGACATGACGTTTATTTTCTGCAGCAAATGCCACAAATCTAAATATTACCCAACAGGTCATTATTGCAACCAGCGCAATAAAAAACGCGTGTTTAAATTTCTTTTTTTGAAGAACCTTTTGTATCTTATCCATTTTTATTCACCTAGCTTTTTTACCGATTCCGCAGACATTAAAATTCTGTACTTTGTATTTAACAATGCAATATCTAACTGATACAAACCAGCAGACACATCCGCCAATTCAATCGCAGATGTTTGACCAGACGCAAAACGATTTTGCGACAATTTGTATGTTTGTGATGCCAAATCACGTGCCTGAGTCAACGTTTCCAAATTACCACGCAATCTGTCGTATTGCGCGATTGCATTGTTATATTGTTCTGTTGTCAGTTTCTTGGCCTGGTCCAAGTCTTGTTGGGCGGCGATCGCGTTCATCGCCTCAACAGTGGCGTTGGCACGATTTAGACCGCCGCTGAACAACGGCACTTGTAATGCCAATCCCCAGTATGCAGACTGACTGCCTTTTTTATCAAACATGTGACCCACATCTTCGGACATTGACATATAACTGTAATTCGCAGTTGCCGCCAATGTTGGATATGCGTTTGCACGTTTTGACCGCGCCAAGCGTTCGTACATATTTACCTGTTCGCCAAGTATTTCCCACTGTGGCGTTGTTTTTAATTCGCCTGCATTTAATTCGGCAAATTCTGATGGAAATTCGTCTGTCAAAACCAACGGTTCAGAAACATCGATACCTGCCATAATTTTCAACATTCTGTGGGCGGTATCACGATTAAATTCTGCATCAGAAACGTTGATTTGTTTTGATGCGATATCAGATTCAATTTTCAACAAATTACTGCGATTTGCGCGCCCTGCAGATGTCAAACTTTTTTTGGCTGCGCGCGCATTTGCCAAATCTTGTTTTGCCAGTTTTACAATTTCATCTGTCATTTTGGCAGTCCAATATAAATCTGTGGCCGCATATGTTACTTCGCGACGTGTCATTTCTTTGGACGCCTGGGACATTTTAATCGCAGACTTTACAGATTTTACCGCGTTACCAATTTTACCAAATGTATAAATTGGCTGTGTCAAAGACAGACCCGCCTGGAAAATATTATCAGGAATAGATATGCTGACTGATTGGTCTTTTAAGCTTTCTGAAATAAATCCACCCAATGCCGGTGGCAAATCAATAGTCTTGGATTCTGATGGATTTTCCAAATTTACCAAGTTCATATAAGACACAGAACCATCCAACTTAAACCAACGGTTGGCGTTTGCGGCATCCAACGAGGCCTCGGCCTTTCTCAGGTTTGCATCGGCCTTTTTCAAATCATGCGATTCTGATACAATTTTTTCAACCGCATTTGCCAGCGACAAATCCATCGCACCTGCCGGCAATATAAAAGCACCTGCAAAAACAGATGCAATCATTATCATCAATTTTTGTTTATTCATTATTCAACTCCACATTTTCAAGGACAGAATTTAATGTACGCAACGCTTCTGTCAGGCGTTTTTCGTCGCCTTTGGAAATATTTGCGAATATTTTTTCTGCACCATCGCGAAACAATTCCATCGCATGAATAGATAATTCTGCACCACGTGGCGACACACAATACCAGGTATTGCGTCTGTCTTCGTCATCAGTGGTACGAACAACCAACCCATCGTGTTCCAGCTTGCGAAATGCCGCACACAAATTTGGCGTTGATACATGTTCACGACGCGCAATATCTTTTAATTTTGCACGACCACCATTATGCAAACGCACCAATATAGACAATAATTGACGTGGATAGCCGGTTGCCTCAGCCCGATCCAGGCGCAGTTTATCTGCCAGTCTGTCCAACGTCCAAATATTATTTTCTAAAAGCGTAACAAATTCCTTGCGCGACATTTTTATCTCCTATATAATAGGGTTGATTGGTAAAATTATTACAAATTTTAATGATTATAAAATTTAATAAATTTAATTTCAAGTAAAAAATTCACATCGGGGGTAAAAAATTGTTAAACGAACGCATAAAATACACAAAATTATTCTTTGATGATATTCTGCCAAAGATTCAGCAAATAACAAATCAGTCGCGTTATGGATATCATGGACTGTCACACACAATTCAGGTTGCATTGTTCGCACTTGATATTGCATGCCACATAAACCAAGACCCATTACCTGTACTGTTGGCGGCCGGTCTGCACGACTGTGCCAGAACGAATGATGCATGGTGTATAAATCATGGCCCAGACGCCGTGCCAATTGGCAGAAAATTCTTGGCCAAACATTATCCGCACCTGTCCCAGGGAACGGTTGAACAAATATTGAACGCCGTTAAAAATCACACCACAGGCCGCAACGCAACAGACAATGTATCTGCGTGTCTGTGGGATGGCGACAGAATTCGCCTGTCGTGGGAACGCGGATATAGGGCGGATTTCTTTTCAACAGAACGCGGTATGCAGATTGCATCGCTAAACCGGCAAAAACGACCAGAATATATCGCAGAACAAGAAGAATTCTTGGTGCAACACAATATTCGCACCCGCGACCAAATAGAATTTGACAAATTACAAGATATGATTCAAAACAGCACACAATTTAAATTGCACACACGATAAAAATGTTATTGCAATTTGTTAAAAGATGTTTATAATCATTGACGCAATTGGGGTGTCGTCTAATGGTAGGACAAGAGATTTTGGTTCTCTTTATCATGGTTCGAATCCGTGCGCCCCAACCAAGATTCAAACGCCCCTTTTTGGGGCGTTTTAATATTGAATGGGGCCACGGTTCGCAATCTGCAACGCCAGTTGCCGGTTCGACAATGAGTAGATTTGATAAACAACGTGCAATCAAATCGTCAGGAATGCCCCGCAGGCATTTATGACGAGGGAATTGAGTGCGCCCCAACCAAAATAAAACAATGCCCACAAGGGGCATTTTTTATTTTGCTATTCGTCACGTATTGTACAATCAGTTACAGTGATTGTACTGCAAAACATTATCAATGTTTTGTATACGTTTCAGAAAATTGCAAATTTTTGACATTTTCGAACCCTTTGTGTTATAATTGGCGTTGAAAGGGAATACAATATGGTGATTAATTTTGGAAAACCTGAAATAAAAATAGAGCATGGTAAATGGGGTATAGGAGACATGAATGTTCATTTTTATGTTTCGCCAGCAATATCCGAAGAACACAAACAAGCTGTACAGGAAGCGATAGATGAGTTCTTTCGTTTATTTCCAGATAAAAAAGATTGGTTCAAAATAAAAGAGATGTCATATTCAAACGTAGCAGACATTGTCAAAAATCAACCGGCAACGACAAAAGAAATTACAGACCTGCATTTTCATTATTATTGGAATAAGTTTGACGAAATATACAAAGACAACAAGTCGCCATTAACAACTATTTTGGTAATTCCGTATATCTTTGGTTCTGGCAATAATGGTACTGGTACCAGACAACATTTTTCTACTATTGTACTTGATTTGCAGAATAAAGAACATTTAAAAAGTACAGTTAAGCACGAATTAGGACACCGTTTTGGTGTTGATGAACATTGCACAGATGATCATTGCATTATGAATGCGAGTGGAGTTGGAACACATTTTTGTCCGAAATGTATGGAGATAATGAAACTAAGAATTGCACTTATGTTCATGAACAGCAGGCCTTATACTTTTGGCACACCAAAAAAAGAACAAAAAAATTCGTTTGTTTTTGGTGAACCGATAAAACGATAAATTTAATAACTCTAATTTATCATTCAACCTATCAATTTCTTGTCCAATATCTAACAATTCGGCTCGCGAATTGTACATATGACACAATCAAAAACAAAACAATGCCCACAAGGGGCATTTTTTTATTTGGATTGCTTGGGTTGCAAAAGTTCGAAAGTTTATTTTTAAAAATCCATGTTCTTTTTTACACTTTCGAACTTTTGGTTGTTCTTGGCTATATCAACATATTTACATTAATGAAAACAAGTTTGTATCAATACCACAAAAAAAACTTTCGAACTGGTAAAAAGGTTAGATTTGCAACAATAATATACCCCGCACGACATTACCGTTCAATGTGGTTGTGGTCGGCGGGCGAAACAAATCGTTATACCTGTAACATGTTGGTGTTGTTATAAATTAACTTATTTTTTGATATATTCTGCCTTAATTGATTATTTGCCATTTCTATCGCTTGTTTTTTATAAACTTCGTATTTAGCAATATTAAAATTAGACAACTGTTTGCAGTCTGGACATCTTTTTATCAATTCAATATCATTGGTATACTTCACACCTGTTTTATTATCTTTTGCTATATATAATCCCATCTCATCAATTTTAATTGATGTCACAAGTTTTCCTTGATTGTCATAATTTTCAAACACAAACGTATTTTCGTGATTTTTGATTTGCTGCTTTTTTACAATACTAAATCCACCGGAAGCTCTCGGTATTTTGACACCAATAGACAATATGTTTTCTATATAATTTTGTATATTTAAACTCTCAAAAATATCTTTATATATTTTAAACTGCCCGAAACTTAATGGATGTCTCTTAGTCGTGTTGTTTAGAATTGATGTCAAATGGTTTGCCAATCTAGGATAGATTATTTGTAATTGCTTTACTATATTGTCAATATCATTTCTATCTGGCTCTTTATCCGCGGAGTACAATCCTGGACCTATTCGGTTTCCATCCAACAAATTATCACCTTTTTTCCGCACATATGGTGAAATTATACCCTTTAAATCTTCAACTTGTTGATTAAATCGCTCATCTGCTGTATATATAACAATAGAATCTGGTCGATTATATGCTATGTTTTGACTTTCAGCAACCTTATAACTACATCCGTATTTTACAGCAAACTTATCAAGTCTATTCAGCAAGGTCAAATTTGGGTCTACATTGAGTATAAAACGATGCAATTCTTTGTTTTGTTTTTTTGCTTCATGATATCCAGAACTTGTTTTAAAAATCCAGCCATCTGGACTTTTAGTAGGATCACCCCCGCCTAATATTTCCAATTCAGGATTCATAGTTTTCCATTGGTTTATCATCTCAAAGTATAAATACTCATCAGAAATCGGGGCATTTTTCACCGTTCTTCTGAAATCATATATTACACCCTCCAAAGCTAGCAAAGAAATACCATTAACTGCAATTTCATATTCGTGATAAAGAACAGAATTCAAATTTTTTCCATCTTTAAAATCTGCTTTTGTACTTAACCATGTATAATATAAATAAATTTTTGTTATAAACAAATCTTGAAACCCGATGGTTAACCTACGTTTTTTTAAATAATTATCAAAACCATCAAGATACTCCAATGCTTCCTTTGTAATCCCAGAAAATATTGGATATAAAGTATAATCCATATAACAAGCCCTTTGACAAAATTATACCATATTGCTATTGCACTTTCAATTCATTATTCTCGCGTTTCGCCCACACACCACAACCAAGATTCAAACGCCCCTTTTTGGGGCGTTTTAAGATTGCGTATAGTCACGGTTCGCAATCCGCAACATCGGATTTGTATTTTCTTTTGGGGCGGAACCATTTTGCAAAATGCTTGCTCTGGTTTTTAATCGTGATTTAATTTCTTCTTTTTTTTCTTGTATATACGCAGCTCTGGATTTATCTGACATTTTTTGCGGTTGTTTTTCGTAATCAAGAATAAACATTTGCTTTTTGTTTAATTTGTTTGACATCGATTCAAGATGATATTTTCCGTCTTTGCCTGTGACAAAATAATCTTGACCTGAAAATTCACCGCGCTCATTAAAAAATGCGCAACTGGCGGGCTTGCCATCCTTAAACATTACCCTTGCAGTTAAGCGCCCATTATTGAAAAATGTGCACTCATACGGCTTGCCGTGATTATATCTTTTTTCCGCAATTTTACCTTTATTTATATGGCCTGACCGCGCAAAGAAATGCGAGTAATATATCTCGCCAGATAAAAATTCTTGAACACAGGCAATATCGTCTGTTGGAAACAGAAACATATATTTTGTATTACCATCACTATCCTTGGTTTCAAACATTTCATTCCAATGGCGTTTGCCGGCACGTTTGTTTAATTCTTGTAAAAATTCTTCTTTTGACAGAAACCGCAAATCAGGAACCATTCTATCAAAATTTATCGCGTCATCATAATAAAACGGTGGCAGAAACGCAATACCTGTGATTTGTTCTGGGGTTATATGATGGCGCGTTCTAGTATCACTGTTATCGTCTATTATTATTTCACTATCTGGGACATCAAATTTAATCAATATTGGAAAATCTATGGCATAATTTCCATCTGTATAAAAATTCAATTTTCCATCAGGTTTTATATATTCTGGTTTTGCATTGTCTTTCAATAAAGTCAAAAAATCTTTATACTGCAAGGCTGCGCCATCTGTTTTTGCAAAATCTTCTAATCTTTGTTGTATAGTATTGAGAAATCTAACAATTCCATATTCAAACTCCCCAGCACCCCAACTGGTTGTTGCCTTGGCATATTCTGGGGCAGCATAATATTTTGGCCAATATGAAGAATCCGCTTCCAAAACCCCAAACGGACCATTTCCTTGCTGTGCCTGTTTTTTACGAATATATATACTAGAAAAAGACCCTGAATCAATAAAACCAGCATATTTATCAAAAAATTCATCTGTTAAAATATCCGGTTTTATATATTTAGACAAAATATTTCTAATTTCTGCATACTTGCCAGCAGTGTCCGAAACACCCAAACCATTTTTTATTATATTACTTATAAATCTGGAACTGGTTCCATGATATAAAGTCGCCATAAAAATCCCCTTGGTTATGTATAAATCATATCACAAAACAGCACTTTTTTCAACCGGGGGGGCTTTTATAAAATAGACTTTTTTTCAATTTTATGCTATAATTTCAACTAACAAGAAAATAAAAACAAAGCAAATGAATACAACAATTGAAAAATTAAAATCCGCAACAGATAAGATAAAATCAAAAGAAATTATCTTATACCATGTCATTACACCAATAGACGATGCGACCTTTAATCAAATTAAACAATCAGGTTACTTTAATCCATCACACAATGCGTTGGGCGGACAAAGTAACGGATATTATTTTTTCACCAATCGTCAGGCCGCAGAATATCACATTGAAACAATGCAAGATACGTGGGAAACAGACCCTGCAAAACGCGCATACTTGGCCGAATGTAAAATTAATCTTGCTGACGTTAAATATCCAGATTGGCAACTTGATTACGAAGCAATGCAAGATTTTCTGTTCGATATGATTTTAGATGCGGCAAAAAATAACACCATCTGTTTTGACGATATAAAAATCAGCGCAAGTGAAAATAAAACAATGCAATTATCTGTAAATGGAAAATTTTCACGAATAAAAAGCTTTAACGCAAGTAGTCATTCAGGAATTGTAGAACGTATTTCAGATTTTTTATACCAAAGCAACAAAGAATTCCGCAGAAAATATGATGATTTATTAAATGAAGTATTCTGTGGCACTGGCGAAAATCAAAACCTGTATGCGGTAAAAACAAAGACAAAACAAAAAATTACAAATATTACAAAAATAGAACAAAAGCCAACTGTGGCTGTCGCACCCAGTTCACAAATAAGCAAATTTTTATCACGCTATAAAAAAAGAGGCATTTAAATTATGAATAAAACACATCAAGAAATGACCGAACTGCTTGACGCAATGGAATCCACAGAAAAATGGAACAAAATAACACGTGCCAAAAACGAAGTTTTTCGCAAAAAATTAGACAAAGATGCAGCAGAAAAATTTTCCGACTATGTCACACAAAGACTTATTGACACATGCAATGACAAATCTATATTCGGCAGTTTTTATAATTGGGAATCAAAATCAATCGCAGAAAAAATATCTATAACTGAAAAAATCGTAAAAGTCTTTACACGCAATATTAAAGACGACATTTTAAACAATCGCGTACAATTACATAATCGTGATGGCAGTGATTATAAATACACCAATGACACAATTGATACCGCATTCAAAGAAGATATTATCAACAGCATCCCAAGTCTGGACGTACAAGACAGAGATGTCCCAGGTGCAATGATGGGCGTATCACGCGACAGAATTTTATATATAAACTATCAATTTATATTATATCAAAATGCTGCGTTATTCTTTTTAATGGATTTAAAACATGAACTGACACACTTTATAGACATATTCATACCATCAATCAGCATTATAGACCCAGACATAAATCTTGACGCGCAAATGTTTTATGCAAACCCACAGCGCGACAGACAGTTGTATGATGAAAATCCGCTGGAATTAAACGCAAACCAAAAACGCAAAGACGTTCGTCTAAAATTAAAACAAATGCTGGAAAACCAAGAATCGGTAATTCTTGCAAACAGTAAAGATAATACAAAATAACAAAACCGCCAAAATGGCGGTTTTTATTACTTTGTTTTTTGCAAATTATACGTATCTATAACACGGCGCATATTTTTTGTTTCTTCATAGATTTCAGAATAATCTATTTCG
This sequence comes from Candidatus Enterousia sp., assembly GCA_045651525.1. Lineage (GTDB taxonomy): Bacteria > Pseudomonadota > Alphaproteobacteria > Rs-D84 > Rs-D84 > Enterousia. The sequence continues at coordinate 44,851 of JAZRSO010000002.1, forward strand.
GCTTGCGCGTGCTGTGGATGCTGTTCTGAGAAACTTTTTTCACGCAAAAACTGTGCATCAATAATGTTCTTGCGTTTTAATTTATCAAAATACCTTTCTGCAATTTCTATATTTTGTCGTTCTTCTTGGGCAGACTTTAACCTGATTTGGAAATCTTCGCGATTTTTTAAAGTAGACAACCATGTTGCAATTTCATAATAAGGTACAGATTTGCTGGTCGATGCGCGTTCGGACACTTCTTTTTCATATTCCGCCACCAATTCTTCTAAATTTAATTGTTTGTCAGATATAAATTCTTGGCTTGTTTTTAAAACTTCTTTGGCTGTACGGCAATTTTGTCTGGAAAAAATTTTACATTCTTTGCCAAGTGACATTTTTGCAATCGCGTTATAAACATTTAACACAATATTATAAAAATCACGTACTTTCGCATTTTGTTTAATTGGGAACAACTTCATTTTCAACCTCTTTTTTGTGCATAGGGGCAGAACACTATCAAACAATCGTTTGAATATCAATATATTTTTTTGTTTGCAAATTAATTTGCATTCGTATATCGTGCAAATATGAATAAAATCCTAGATAAAAATATATTGATTACGTTATGGTATGCAGACGGCTTGCATGGTGGCGTGAAGTATTCTGCAGAGCTTGGTAATTTTTTTCATTCTATTGGTTATAATGTATATCTATGTGCTGTAAAAACCAAAGATGATACAAAAAAATTTCTTGCACAAAATCACATAACAGTATTTGATATTCACAACGATTTACCAGATGTTGATTTCGACATTGTTTGGGCGCACCATTGGCCAATATTTCCATATCTGATACGCAAAGGATTGCGATATAAAAAACTGATAAATTCATGTATATCTAGTGTTTTGTTTTTGGAACGTCCGATTATGTTAGATAATAATATTGATATGTATTTATGTCTGACACAATCAATGAAAGAAACACTTGCAACACAATATAATATTACAGACAACAAAATACATGTTTTACCAAATACTGCACCAGATGAATTCTTTATACAAAAACCGCAAAACAAAAATATTACCAATATCGCAATCGTTTCAAATCATGTACCCCAAGAATTATTAGACGCTGTTAAAATATTTGAACACAACAAAATTGCAGTGACAATTTATGGCGGTAAAAATCCCGTAAATATAACACCTGATGTTTTGGCACGGCATGACGTAATCATATCAATTGGAAAAACAGTTCAATATTGTCTGGCAATGGGCAAACCTGTATATAACTATGACTATTTTGGTGGCAGTGGATATATTACCCCAGAAAATATTGACATAGAAGAAAAACAAAATTTTTCAGGGCGCAGTTTTTACACCAAGAAAACAGCACAACAAATAGTTGACGAAATCATAAATCAATATACATATGTTGTTAGCCTGCAAAACGACCTGAGAAAAATAGCAGATACACGATACAAACTGTCAGTACAAATAAATCGCATTTTAAATAAACTGGCAAAAACACCATACAAGGAACCATTAACAGAAAACAACGATTGCAGATTACTTATTGATTATTGCTGTTTGGTTGTTGATGGTACCAGTGCATCTTCTTTGCAAGATTTTCCAAAGACACCTAAACAAAAAGAAAAACCATTAAAACGCCTGATAAGACATATAAAACATTTAAAATTTTAATCCAATACATAATAAAATTTAACCAAACCCCAAAAACAGACTTATGAACCTGTTTTTTGCGTATATCAAAGGTTGCTTTTCTTTTTTTTAATACTATAATGTCAATTCAGAATCAAAAAAACAGGAAAAAACAATGTCTAAGCGGCTATTTATTTTTGCGGGATACGACAAAGACTGTATCGTAGATGAAACACTGTTGCATTATTTAAAATCACTGTCTGAATTGGGTGACATTATTTTTACAATGGATAACAGTCTGTCAGATACAGAAGCAAGCAAAATAAAATCCATAAAAAACATATTGTCTGTAACAGCTGTAAATCATGGCGAATATGATTTCGGTTCATACAAACGTGGTTTTCAATATGCAAAAAAGAATAAACTGCTGGATAAATATGACTGGGTTTATTTTGTAAATGACAGCGTTTATGGTCCGTTGTTTGATATAAAAAATATATTGGAAGATTTGGAATCCCGTGGCGTGGATTTAATCGGTATGACAGACTTTCAAAACAAACCAACACCACTGCAGGTGCAATCTTGGTTTGTCGGAATAAGTCAACGCGTCGCAAACGAACAGTTCTTATCCGATTTTATGAACAATGTCACACACGAAGTTGCAAAACAACTGATTATTTTAAAATACGAAGTAGGTTTATCACAGACTATTTTAAAGCACGGCTACAAAATGGCCACGTTTATATCAGGACAAGACGGCGAACGTTCGCACGACATGTATCAACAACCGATTGAAATGTTAAAACACGGAATTCCTTTTGTAAAAAAAACCGCATTAGAGGCGCTGGGTGGTTTGCAATTCTTGTACCCATACACAACATTACAAATCGTTGATAATATTTACAAACATGCTGTACGCAATAAAATTCCGCTAACATTGGCGACAGAAAATGCTAAATATAAAAAATGTTTCAGATTAACATTATTCAGCATCCCCTTTATCACTATTCACCGTCAACACGCAAACGGCAGTAAACACACAAGCTATAAAATGTATTTGCTTGATAAGTTGCCTATTTTAAAAATAACAACTACAGAGGTATAACAAAGAATGCGTTTTTTTAAACAGCGACGTTTAAAAAAAGAATATAATACCGTCAAGAATTCAAAGTTGTTTGATTCTGACTGGTATTTAAAAACATATCCTGATGTTGTTGATGATAACACAGACCCAATTGTACACTATTTAAAGTTTGGATGGCGCGAAGGACGTAATCCAGGGCCAAACTTTAATACATCAATATACACTTCACAAATACCAGAATGTTTATCCAAAAACATTTGCCCACTGATTCATTACGAAACACACAAACCGAAAAATATTCAGCTAACAGAACAATCTTGTGATGATATTGCGTTCTCAGTAATCGTTCCAACATACAACAGATGTGCAATGTTGTTAAAGGCGATTTATAGCTTGCTGGCACAAACGCATGAAAATTTTGAAATAATTATTGTTGACGACGGTTCAGACGATGATACGAAAGGAATGATACACGAACTGTTTGCAGAACACATTAAAACCAATAAAATAAAATACATATACACCACGAATTCTGGTGTTTGTGCCGCACGAAATACAGGATTACAGCACGCACAAAACGATTGGATTGCATATCTTGACTCTGACAACAGTGTGTTTCCTAATTTTTTAAACACTTTTGCAAAGGCAATTAAAACGAATTCCCAAGAAAACAAGATTTTCTATTGTATGGGGAAAACTATGTTGGGCCGGACAATAGGTCAAGATTTTAACTTTAAGCAATTATTGATTGGAAACTATATTGATCTTGGCACGTTGGTACATCACAAAGATATTTTTAATGAACTGGGGGGATTTGATGAAAATATGACCCGCTTGGTTGATTGGGAACTGATTGTCAGATATACAAAACATCATAAACCTGTTTTTATCAAAGAAGTTTGTATGCTGTACAACGATTCCGATGACCAATCAAGAATAACAAATCGTTGCGATTTGTGTAAAAACATCGCATACGCAAAACAAGTTTTTAAGAAAAACCGTTTAATCTAAAGGACAAAGTAGCATGTTTTGGTTAAAATTGAAAAAAGCACTTGGATTAATTAGAACAAAAAAGTACGAAGAAATCGTATTATTCAATAAAATTCGTAATTCTGGTATGTTTGATGAACAATACTATTTACATAAATACCCAGATGTAAAACAGGCAAAATCACACCCAATACATCACTATATAACCCACGGCTGGCGCGAGGGACGAAATCCGTCAACACATTTTGATAACGATGCGTACCTGTCGGACAATCCAGACGTCGCATCTGCAAACGTTTGTCCACTGGTGCACTATATAAACTATGGAAAATTAGAAGGGCGCTCTGTTCGCGAATTACCCTCGGCTCCACAAAACAGAACAATTACCCAAGGTGCATACAAGGCATTAAAAAAATCAAAATTATTTAATAAAAAGTGGTATCTAAAAACATACAATGATGTTAAACGCGCAAAAGTTGACGCGATTGAACACTATATTGTTCACGGTGCAAACGAAGGACGCAATCCATCAAAATATTTTAATACATTATACTATTTGAAATCTAATCCTGATGTGAAACAGGCCGGCATGAACCCATTATATCACTATATAAGATACGGCAAAGGCGAAGGCCGCACAATAAGAACAGTGTCCGGCAAAACAATAAAACCAAAGCGCACATTAAAACAAAAAATTAAATACGCATGGGAATATCCTGTACGCGTACACGATGAATATCATCGTCTGAAAGACGAAATCAAAAAAATTAAAAGCGGCAAATAATACAGGGGTTGGGTTATGGTAAAGAAAATTACAAAAAAGTTAGTAAAATCAACAAACGCACGCACAGGTAAAAACATTAAAACCATTACCGTAAAAAATGCGGACGGCGAACCTGATACAACAGCAACAATTTTGGTTCAAAATAAGATTTCTTATACACCAAAAGTATCCGTAATTATTCCTGTATATAACGTTGAAAAATATTTGCGCGAATGTTTAGACAGTGTTTGCAATCAAACATTAAAAGAAATTGAAATAATATGCGTAGACGATGGATCCACAGATTCTTCTTTGGACATTTTGAAAGAATACGCAAAAAAAGACAATCGTATAACTGTGATTGGCCAGCAAAATCTGCACGCAGGCGTCGCCCGCAACGCAGGTCTGGCAGTTGCACGCGGGGAATATTTATCGTTCCTGGACAGTGATGATTTCTTTGAAACAAATATGTTTGAAAAAATGTATAACAAGGCAATTGAAACATCTGCTGAAATATGTACCTGCCATGTACGCATATATAATATGTCAAAAAACACGTATGAAAATTGTTCGTGGGGATTACATGATGATTTGATTCCAGTCAAACAACCTTTTGCCGCAAAAGATATCTATGAAAAAATATATCAATTCAATCAAGGGTGGGTATGGGATAAAATTTACAAAAAATCGTTTGTACAAAAAAATAAAGTACGTTTTCAATCCCAAAGATCTTCAAACGATGTGTTTTTCTGCTTTTGCAATCTGACTCTTGCTACAAAAATTATTGTTATTCCAGACGCTTTGGTAACACACAGATTACATGTAAAAGGTTCACTGGAAAACACAAGAGAAAAATCTTATTTCAATATTGTGAACGCTGTAACAAAAATTAAAGGGTTCTTAGAAGCAAAAGATCTGTATAAAAGTGTCAAAGTCAGCTTTGTTAACTTTGCCATATCTAACATTATATGGAATTATGAAACATTAAAAGAACCTATAAAAACTTTTCTACTGGAATATATCAATAAATTTTATAAAGAATTATTTAATAGCATAAATACGAAACAATACTTCAATCAGGCCAATTATGAAAAAATGCAAAACATATTAAATAAAAGACACATGGGAAATCCCGCAGACTATATACCTGTTGTACTTGCGACAAATAAAAACTATTGTTTGCCATGTGTTGTAACGATAAACAGCATAATTCAAAATGCGGACAAAACAAAAAAATATGCTGTATTCGTATTACATTCAGAATTGGACAATACAGACATAGAGCATTTAGAAAGCATGTGTACAGACAACGTCTTTGTACATTGTATTTCTGTCGATATAAACAGATTAGTTGGCAATAACTTTGACTATACAACTGCACATTATTCAAAAGAAATGTATTATCGCATTTTAATCGCTGACATGTTTGGCATATATAACAAAGTTATTTATATTGACTGCGACTTGGTCTTAAATACAGACATAGCTAATCTGTATCAAACTGATTTATGTGACAATGTTATTGCCGCTGTAATTAACCCTGTAATATATTCAACTGATTATATAAAAAACACATTGGGCGTTGAACCGGAAAAATATTTTAATTCCGGCGTCTTGATTATCAACATAAAAAAGTTCAAAGAGCTAAAAATAAAAGAACGTTGTCTAAACCTATTACAAGAAATTAAATCATTGCGTTTTCCAGACCAAGATGTGTTAAACATAGCATGTCAGGGTTCTGTCCTTTATTTAGATATAAGATGGAATTATCAGTGGTTTTTCAAGATAGACAATATTCAATTGCCAACATATTGCAAAGAACAATACGATATGGCAAGTTCAAACCCATACATAATACATTATTCATCGGGGAAAAAACCCTGGAAAATGCGTAATTTACGATACGCTGAATTATGGTGGAAATACGCCAAGGGGACACCAGCATATATGTTCTATGCGAAACAAATTGATTACAAACAAGAACTATGCGATTGGTATTTACGTCTAAAGAAAGAAAATCTGAACCTTGACAACCCACAAACATTTAATGAAAAGATACAGTGGTTAAAACTTTATAATTCTACACCAGAAAAGACACTGTTGGCGGATAAATATTTGGTACGCAACTGGGTTGCTGAAAAAATCGGTAAAAAATATTTGATTCCAATCTTGGGGGTTTACGATTCTTTTGATGAAATTGATTTTGACAAACTGCCAAATCAATTCGTTATAAAATGCAATCATGGTTGCGGATACAATATAATTATAAAAGATAAGTCCAAAATAGATTTGTCAGCTGTAAAAATAAAGTTAGATAAATGGATGAATGAAAACTTCGCATTTCGTGCGGGTTGTGAGTTACACTATCTAAACATTCCACCAAAAATTATTATCGAAAAATATATCGAAAACAAGCAATCAGTTGGTGGCGATTTATATGATTATAAGTTTTGGTGTTTTAATGGTCGTGTTCACTATATTCAGTTCTTGTCTGAACGCAATACAGACGGCTTAAAAATGGCGTTTTATGATAAAAATTGGAAAAAACAAGATTTTGTGTATTCTTATCCGCTGGACACAAAAACTATCGAACGCCCAGACAATCTTGATGAAATGATTGAATTGGCAGAAAAGCTATCTGCTGGCTTTAACCATGTGCGTGTTGATTTTTATCGCATGGATGATGGAACAATATATTTTGGGGAAATGACATTTACATCAGCATCTGGAACGTGTAAATGGAATGACGAAAGTATAAATCATTATTTTGGCAAATTAATCGAGTTGCCAAAACTGGCATACAATATTGATACTGGAGAATATTATAAACTGCCCAAAACTACACCTATCAAGAACAAGAAAAATAAAACAAACCGCATAAAACCATATTTGTTGTTCCCGTATTATTTATTACAGAACATACATTTGAAACGAATTGCATATAATTGCAAAAAAATCAACAATCTGCCAGACATACACGCAGATGCATTTATACCTTTGGGCAACAAATGTCGTCCTGCATATCATCTGAAGAAACATGGGCTACGAAAATACTCTTTGCCATTTGATTGGATGATGAATTATAGCCTGGATGTTATTATAGATACATTGAAAAACGATGATTTAAACTGGTTTGCTGACTTTACAGAAAAAGATATTCCAAATAAAAGAAATCATTCTGTACAAGATAATGTATCAAAAATGATTTCTTTACATCACTTTCCACGCGAAGTTTCGGTTAAAGAATACTTGCCTATATTTAATAGTATCTTTTATCGCAGGAAAGAACGATTCTGCAAAATATTATCTGAAAGCAAACATATCTGTTTTGTAATGGACAGAACAGAATCAGTCGCAGAAATACTACGATTTATAAAGACATTGTCTGATACGTATCCAAAAACACAGATTACACTTATAAATGTGCGATTGGATAACAATGATACAAGCATTTATAAATATACATTAAATAAAAAATGTGTGTTTTTTGACGTTCATTGGAATGATGTTCACGACACAGATTCAAACTTTAAAACCAATCCTATGAGTTGGATTGGCAGTGATAAATTTTGGACAAAACTGACACGCAAGTTTCATTTAAATACAAATGTATTGAACATTGACAACCGTAATGAACTTGATATTTATACCAAATCATTAGAAGCCCAGATAAATATATTGCAACAGAAACAAAACAATCTGACAAAACAGATAAATGAAATTTCTGTTAGCCAGAAAAACGCTGCTAATGAACAATTTGCGACATTGTCTAAACAGATTTCTGATTTAGAAGCTGCAACAGGTACTATGGCTGAAAATCTGATACAACAAATTGCAGACATAGCATCAGAAACGAAAAACATGTCACTGTTATCTTCCAAAGAATACAGCGATGTAAAATCTGAGGTTTTGGCAAACCGTCAAGAAATTGTAAAAAATACAAATGATGTTATAAAGGCATTTGCCACAAACGCAGATGAAACAAAAGCAAACATACAATCTGTAAAACAAGATATTGAACATACAAACAATCGTATCAGCGACACAAAAAAAAGTGTTGAACGCAATCAAGTCTTGTATTTCAACCCATGGTCTACAAGTGTTAATGCAGAACGTGGTAATTGCGATATGGTGTCTGCGCCGAATTTTGAAGAACGCTTCAAAAAACTGATGGCGGGCCTGCCGGATGAAAGCGCAGAAACAGTCGTAAAAATCATTCGCAGACTACAAATGATAAAAGACACAAATTCTGCATTGGATTTATTCACAGACGAAGAAAAAGCACAACTTAAAAAAGTTCGTGACTTGAATAATGAAACACTAAAGGTTTCTGATAATTTATACGCATACAAGAACTATATGTTGCCAATCAATCATTTTGAGCCCAGTGTTTTTGTCTATAATCATGGAATAAGTCAATTGAACTCTGTTGATACATTCAAAGACAAAGACATATTGGATGTTGGTGGATTTATCGGCGATTCCGTACTGATGCTGGCACCACTGACAACTGGCAAGGTTCATAGTTTCGAAGCGACAAACGAAAACTATAACCATATGCTGAAAACAATTGAATTAAATGGCATTAAAAACGCTGTGCCTGTTCATACAGCAGTGGGTGATAAGCCTGGCGAAATCGAACTGCGATTCAATGGTTCTGCCAGCAGTCAGAATGATATAATGGTCAAAAATCCAAAATACGTCGAAAAGTGTCCTGTTATCACAATTGACGATTATGTTCGTGAACATAATTTAAATGTCGGTTTGATAAAAGTTGATATCGAAGGCGCAGAACAATCTTTCTTGCGCGGTGCATATGAAACAATTCGTACACAAAAACCAACATTGTTGATATCAATTTATCACAATATCGATGATTTCTTAGACATCAAACCAATGATAGAAAGTTGGAATCTGGGATATAAATTCAAGATATTCAAACCAACCATTGAATCAATCAATGGCGAAACATTACTAATTTGTGAATACAATTAAAAAAGGAGGTTTTTATGAAAGATTTCTTGAGAAATATATTTTTACACAAAAATATAACCAATAACAGTACAACAACCATCATTGACAATACTGCCAATGATGGAATTGAATACACTTGGGAATATGTAAAAAGCAATGTATTAACGCAAAAGCCACAAATTATCAACATTGATGACATATCACACGAAACGAACGGAACATTACAAATTGTCGCACCAACAACTAAATTTGAATCTGTTTTAATTCCATCTAAAAAGAAAAAACTGTATGTATTTTTGTCCGGTTATAATATAGGAGACAATTATCCAACTTATAGTCGTATATCTTGGTGCGATAAATTTGAAGGTTTTAAATTATTTATGGATGATCCAACCCGAATTGAAAAAAATTTTTCACCCAGTTATTTTTTTGGAAATAAAGACCATAATTATTTAGAATACGTTAAACAAATCATCAACAAAATAACATCTGTTAACAAAATATCTTGGAAAAACATTGTTTTTGTTGCATCTTCCAGCTGCGGATTTGCTTCATTATATCTGGCAGATTATTTCCTTGGTTCAAAATGCATTGCTTTAAATCCACAAATCGATTTAAGACTTCTTGTTGGACAATCTTTTGCCAGAACAATGGAAATAGATATCGATGATGCCATGTACTTTGATAGAGTAAATGTCATAAGATTTAAAAAAAATAAAAAATCTAAGTTTTTTATTTTCTGGAATCTGACAGCAAATATGGACTCAAAGCAAGCCAAACTGATTTTTAAATCAGATACAATACCAACCGGGCTAACAACATTCGGCAAAAATATACAAGTATTATGCGAAAACATACAAGCCGTTGAACCACATATGGCCCAACCAGACGAATACTTTGTCAGAACAGTAGAAACATTTATGGACAAAAAAATCACACCTCTAACAATACAATTGTACGACTCTTTTGTTGGGGAAATGAAAAGATTCTTTTGGCGTGGAATAGAAATAAACAAACTAAAAAAACAAATTGCAGATTCAGCACAATAAAAATCCCCCAAACGGGGGATTTTTTATGCAGAAGTAAAACTAAATACTTTCTTTGGAGAAAATGATGTAACTTCACCACCTAAACCAAATGTAACAGAACCGGCGTTTAATATACTTTGTTTGACACCTACACTATAATTTATATTCTCATCAGAATTATAATTTAATGAACCATATCCATCAAGCGAACCATCTGATGATATTGCTATGGCGCCAGAATATGCACCTGATTTAGTGACTGTTTTTACACTTGTATTATTCATTATTATATTTTTCAATGTTCCGTCATCATTTCTGCCATTTGGTATTAAACCTTTAACCCCAGGTAAAGTGAATATTGTTGATCCCATATAACCAAAACCGTTAAAAACATAATCTATGCTTACACACACGCCGTTTGATACAGTTATAGCCGCAAGCGGCAAAGAGAACAATGAATTTTGCCACGCCCCAGCCCAAGAACGCTTAATCACATTGTTTTTTGTGTCATACCAAGCAAACCCATTTGATACCGATGTTGGTTCTGTGTCACCAGATGTCGCAGATATATAAGTCGTTACATTCGCAAAGTTAAACGCATACCCAACAAGATAAGTGCCATTTGTAGTGGGGGTCAAACCTTGATCTTGCTTGATTGTATATTCTTCAAATTTATTTGTGCCATTTGGAATGTAAATTTTTGAACCAGATTTTAATACCAACGTTCCGTTGTTTAATTCTAGTCGAATATCTTGCGAAATTTCTGTAATACAGTTTGTAACATATGAAAAAAATCCATTACGGCTTAGCATTTCATTTCCGCCAACTGTTTTTCCGTCGTGTACACGTAATGTGTTATTTGTGGTATCCATTGTAACTTCGCCAATGGCACCTGTAAATGACGCGTGCTGATTTTTCGTACCGCGTCTGATTTGTATTTGTCTAGACATTATTTAAAAACTCCATAATAAAAAGCCCCCATTGGGGGCACATAAAAAAATGACGATGAAACATCATCGCCTGCACGCAATATATTATACCATAAAAACATAAAAAAATAAACAAAAAAATATTAGTGTACATTGTAAAAATACGTGCTATATTCCAAACACAAGGAAATAAATACATTATGAAAAAGATAAAATTGTTTATAATTATTGGTGTTGTGCTGTGTGTGTTGGCTGGAATCGCAGTATATTTATTTCAATCTGATGGCACATGGCCAAACAGTAAATCTGTTGACACAAATGTTTTCAAACCATATATTCCAAACACCGAAATTACATTCAACAAAGAAGGCAACAGTTCGGAATATATTCTTATGCAAAATGGTTGGGGTGGCCAAGAACCAAAACACAGATGTATGATTGGCAAACAAATTGATTTAAACCTGTATGTCAAGGACGGAAAAAATTCACCGCTGATTCTGGGTGTTTATGGTTTCGGTGTTTTTGATAGAGCTAAATATACCGAGCAGGAAATTACCGTGTTCGCCAACGGCACACAAATTGACAAGTGGAAAGTCGTCAATAAAGAAGAATATACCGCCAGTATTCCTGCATATCTGATGAAAGACGACACATTAAACCTGCGCTTTGTTATACGCGAACCATATACACCAACTGGCGATACACGTAAAATCGGTATGGCAGTTCAACGAATAACACTGACCAAGAAAATCGCAGGACGTACACGCGTTAAAATTGGCAAGTGGTTAAAAAACAAACTGGCCGAAGACAAAGAAATAGTTATATCCGAAGAACCAGAAAGTAAAAACATCTTATAAAAACGTCCCATTTGGGACGTTCTTTATTTTTCATAGTACAGTTTTGAATACTCTGCTAAAACATCCACCACAAAGCCACGATATCCAAATTTATCCCAAATACGATCACACCTGGCCAAACATGGCTTAAACGAACCAAATATGACAGTTTCCCAATCAATAAAACCAACAATATCAAAAGTATCCGGATTTAATATAAAATTGTGCCAAATATCATTATGGAACCACCCATATAAATACCCGGGCTTCATCGTTTTTTTTGGCTTCAAGTCACGTATTTCAACAGGATCTGCCAGACCAACTTCATGTATAAATTGCGCAATTTGTTGTACAATATACTGACGATTTTCCATTACAACATACGATGGCACATCCATCAATGCAACACCTGGGAAAAATTCGTATTTACGAACAGCCATATTATTCCATTTTATAATCTCCATTTCTGGAATCTTGAATTTAGTATATTTACGCAGCGCTGTTGTTATACGAAGTTCACGCAACGCACGCTCTGCCCCATCGTCTTTCAAAGGAAATTTAAAAGCGAATTGAGAATTTACCAACACAATAAAATTATTACAACCATAACCAACACAAGTTGTAATTTTCGCATCACTGTCACCAATATAATCACGCACAAATTTAACATATGATTTTGTATCATACTGAATTTTAACACGTACCATCGCACGTCTATATTTACCGGGTACAAAGCATGCTGCGATTTTAGCGACAAAATGTTTAAAATGCATTCTATATCCTTTACATATACGTATTATAGTATCAAAAACAAAAAACATTACAACAAGGAAAACTTTCATTTGAAATTATCTGCAAATAAGTATAGTATATGTGGGCAAGTTTTGAATGCTCCCATCGTCTAGCGGTCAGGACACCAGATTCTCATTCTGGTAACACGGGTTCGATTCCCGTTGGGAGTGCCATACTTCGCCAAGGCTTCGTATGACAGGCCAACACTTTCCTATATTTTGCTGGACAACGGCGAATCTCGTGATGCAAACCAAATTCCCCTGTACCTGCTGACCAGGACTTGTTACGCTTTGTCATTGCGAGGGAGTGAAACGACCGCGGCATCCGTCTTCGCTGACGCTGCGCCGAGACTTCGCACGCATACGCTCGCGATGACAAAGGAAAGGAAGAAGACGTCATACCGGCGAAGGCCGGTATCCAATGTGTTCGTATTTCTTTGGTTTTGGTGGAATGCAATGGTCCCCGGCCTGCGTCGGGGTCACGATGTTTTTGTGTTTTTCCCGTCATACCGGCGCAGGCCGGTATCCAATGTGTTCGTATTTCTTTGGCTTTGGTGGAATGCAGTGGCCCCGACCTGCGTCGGGGTGACGATGTTTTTGTGTTTTTTCCTATTATACCTATCGCGGACCTGCATTCGCACTTTTCCCGTCATACCGGCGAAGGCCGGTATCTAATGCGTTCGTATTTATTTGGTTTTGGTGGAATGCAATGGTCCCCGACCTGCGTCGGGGTGACGCAAGGAAATAACAAGCCCCCCGGCCTGCGCCCCCCCATAGAGGGGAACTTTTTACCCCCTGCCCCATGTGGGGCGAAAAAACTATTTTCCCATTAAAAGACTTTTTTCTTAATGTTTTTTATGATATAATACACACAACTAACAGAGAGATAAGGGAGTCTTTTATCATGAAAAAAATCATATCAACAGGCCTGATTTTGGCGTCTATTGGGGGAATGCATGGCGCATACGCCCAGTCTGACGAACTGGCCCAGGCGTTACAAACCGTGCGCACAAATTGCGGTGGAATATCTGCAACATTGAATAAAATGAAGACAATGGCCGGCATTAACACCGCTGTGACTGGTGTTGGTACTGTTTCTGCGGGCGTCGCATTGGGTACAGGTATCGCAAAAGCCAAAGCTGACGAAGAATATCACGAAATATTGCAAGAACTGATATCAAAATCTATGGAAAACGTGTCTGGTGATATGGACGGCATGACAGAAATTAAAATTGCATCAGTGCAACTTACACAAGAATCAGAAGAAGACAAGAAAAAGATTTCTGATAGATTACAAGAACTGTACGAAAAATCCAAAAAATTGGGCAATATTCGTACTGGCACATTGGCGGCCGCAACTGCAACAAATATCGCAGGTGCCGCAATCGCTGGAACAAACACAATTGATGAAGACTTTGCCGCAAAAATTGGTGCATGCGCAGGTTCTGTCAAGGCATTGGCAAATGTAAAAATGATTGCAACTGTTGATGGCAGTGCAGAACCAGAACAAATCACACAGGCAGACAAAATTATTTCTGCATGTGGTCAGTTTGAAACAGTTGATTTAAGTTCAATTAACAAACGTGCAACAGGCGCCGCAGTATCCAGTGGTATCGGCGCAGGTTTGGGTCTGGCGGGCACAATTACCAGTGCAGTTGCAAATACAGATAAAACACGTGCGGGCGACCAACAAAAAGAAAAGAATTTGAATACCGCCGCCAACGTACTGGCAGGTGGCACAACCGCAGCCAGTTTAACATCAACAATATTTAACGCAACACAAATTGCCGCAATCAAACGCGCATCAACAGTTGCAGATGAATGCGAGGGGGCGCTGAAATAATGAAAAAGCATAATTTTCCAATTGTATTATCAAGTATAATCGCATTGACAGTCGGCACCCAATCTGCTGTTGCTGATAATGCAACAGGCCTTAAAACAGCGTGGGCCGAAGCCTGGGTCGCACTCAGTGACGCAACAATTCAAACCGGAAAAACTGTAGCAGATGGCGCACAAAAAGCATATCAGGCTGTTGATGAATGGGGCCAAGAAGTCGGAAGAAAAATCGACCAAGGTTTAGAAAATATAAAACTAGGTGCATATGCACTGGCCCAAAGTGCCGAAGAAATGTTGCAAGAAGGCTGGCAGAAGATTGGTGATTTTTACATCAAAGTCAGCGATGCAACAGTTGCATATGTACGCACAAAAACATGTACATTTAAATACAACATTAAATCTGTTGGCGCAGGCTTGCAAGCAATTGCAGATTTACCAGCAGAAAAACTTTCACGTTTTATGGTATGTATGGAAGAAATGGACGGCTGGGCCAAAATGGTTTCAAAAGAAGGGCATGTTATCGGTCAAAATGTTCCATGTGTAGCCGCGCTGGCCATTCCACAACCAGAAAACCTGGTTTTGGCACTGGCAAATGTACACAACGAACGTTTAAAGGCTCATAAACAATACTGTGGTAACACGGGCGAATATCGCCAGGCGAACCAAAACCAAACAATAGTACCAATCCAAACAACACCGCCTGCACAGACTACGCAGCAACTAATAGTGAACGGCGTAAATTGCACTGGCGAAGGCATAGTTTGGGGTTACGGAACAAATGGTGTTTGCAATGCAACAACATGTGAAGATGGTTATGAACGAACACATGTGGGCAACGAAATTTACACATGTAAGAAGAAAGCTGCCCCAGCACCTGTTAAACCAAAACAAGGCGATTCTTGTGAAGCAAAATTTGCATCTAGAGCAGAAATCAACAGCGCAGGTAATTGTGCAGCGAAAGAATGCATTGATGGTTATGAATTGGCAAGATACGACAATGGCAATTCCAAAGGATTCTGTATAAAGTCAACACCAAAAGTTGAACCAGTAGTTCAAGAACCAGTACATATAGAACCTTTACAAGCCCAGGTCGCATTATTGAAAGTCGATCCAATTGGTGCACCAGATATTACATTAAAAATGCCACAACCTGCGTTGGCTGTCGCAACACCTGAAACAAATCAGGTGGCAACTGCAGAACCAGTATCTGCGTTGGATAAAAAGCTGGCAAAGCTGGATGCGCAAAAACAAGCATTGATTGAAAAAGATCAGGCAAAACAGCTGTTGGCACAACAAAAAGCTGAGGAAGAAGAGCTGAAACGTCAACAAAAAGAATTGGCAGAATACAACAAACAGCAAGCAGAACTCGCCAAGACAGAAGAAAGAGAAAAAGAACTGCTAGCCAAGGCGAATGAACGCGAAGCAAACAAAGCCGCACGTGAAAAAAGACAAGAAGAACGTGCGTTAGCACAGGCAGAGCGTCAGGAAGCACGTCAAGCAGCACGTGAAGAAAGACAAGAAGAACGTGCATTGGCACAAGCCGCCAAAGATGCTGAGCGTGAAAAACAAGAACAAGAAAGACAAAGTCTTGGTTTAACACAAGTAGAATACAACAACTACAAAAAGAACCAAGAAAAGATAGAGCAAATGAAAATTAATCTTGAACAACAAAGACAACAATTGAATATGACCTAATGCTCTTGGCAAAAATAAAACACCGGCGATGCCGGTGTTTTTTTACAGGCCTGCGCACATTCCTCCATAGAGGGGAACTTTTCCCCCAACATTCCCACCGTTCCTTTGTCACGCCTATCGAAGGCAGGAGTGGGACTATACAGTGTGAGCGTAGCGAGCCAAAATAATACATATTACACATGTTTGAATATTGTAAATTTCATAGTCCCTATCCCTGCCTTCGCAGGGATGACAAAAAAACAACAAACCCACCCCGTCCGCTTCGCGTCCACCCCACCCCGCGGGGTGCAGAACGCCCCGGCGACGGATGGGACCTGGGCGCCGGTTAGTACGGCGCAGCCGGGAGGTGGCTATGACGATGGTTTGGTGTTTTTCCCGTCATACCGGCGAAGGCCGGTATCCAATGTGTTCGTATTTCTTTGGTTTTGGTGGAATGCAGTGGGCCCCGACCTTCGTCGGGGTGACGAGATGTTGTTCCTTTGTCATTCCCGCGAAGGCAGGAATCTAATGCGTTGCAAGGGTGGGACAGCACCGCACAGGGGAAATAAAAAAATCCCCAAACGGGGATTTTTTTTATTTTGTATTGCCAATATACTGTCGCAGTTTTGCTGTCAATTCTGCTTCCTTGGCCGCAGTCTTTTCCTTGGATTGTTCTGAGTAACGTGCATGGAAAGCGTCATATAAGGCCTGTGCTTGTTCACCTGTATAACGAATGGCATCAGAACCAATATATAAATCACAATAATCTGTTTTGCCGTTGCCTGCATTATACAAATCAATTGAAATATCTGTATTCAGTACTTCAAATGCAATCGATTTATTTTTTTCATAATTATTAATACGCGTAACCCGATTAGACCTAAGAACCTGTTTTATCATATTTATGGTCGCTCTTTCAAATTCTTCTGTTACGTAAACATGATTTTTATTTGGACGTGTCATTTATTACCCCTTTTTTTATTTATCTGACAAGGCAATTATATCAAAAAAATGGCTAAAAGCAAATAGTATCTACTATGCGGCTTGTTTCATATCTGACTTGATACGTCTGATATATTGACGCAATTCATCAATCGCAACCAATGTGCCGTCTTGTTTCTGGGCAGACCAATAATCCCATCCGTTAAAGCTGACACTGCGCTGTAATTTTGCCGCCATAACGTGAATTGACGCCTTGCCATACAATTGATGCGTTAATTGCCCGTCATGCGTTATCATTACGCGTTCGCCACGCGGGCTGACCAATGTTTGACCAACGAATAATAAGCCTGCGTCTATCAATTCGCGGAATGCGACACGAACTTCGTCACGTTTTGGTTTGGATACTTCGATATCTGACAAGTCAATCGGCGATACATTTGCAATTCTGGCACGTGCCGCAGAAACATAACTTTCTTCGCGTTCAATGCCAATAAACTGACGCCCCAGTTCAATCGCCGCAGCAGCCGTCGTACCAGACCCCATAAATGGATCCAAAATAATATCGCCAGGTTTCGTTGATGCCAATATTACACGGTGCAATAAATCCAGTGGCTTTTGCGTGTTGTGCAGGCTTTTTCCGTTGCTGTCTTTGACGCGTTCTTCGCCCAGACAGATATTCAAATCCCAATCCGAACGCATTTGCTTGCCACCGTTTAATTTCTTCATCGTTTCGTAATTAAAGGTATATTTTCCTGTCTTGGTAGGCGTTGCCCAAATCAATGTTTCGTGCGCGTTGGTAAAGCGTGTACCACGGAAATTCGGCATTGGGTTTGTCTTGACCCAGACAACATCGTTTAAAATCCAAAAGCCCATATCTTGCAAAATGCTGCCCACACGGAAAATGTTATGATAACTGCCAATTGTCCACATAGCGCCGTTTGGCTTTAACACGCGTTTGCATTCTGCCAGCCAGGCACGGGTAAATTCGTCATATTCGGCGTTTGATTCAAACGAATCCCATGAATCGCGCACCGCACGGGCAGCTGTTTGATCTTCGGGTCTGTATAATGTCTTTGCGCCTAATTGTAAATTATATGGGGGGTCTGCAAATACCGCATCAACAGACGCGTCTGGAATGCCACGCATTATTTCCAGACAATCACCTAATAAAATCTGATTAAGGTATTTGTTCATCTCTCCTGCTGTCCCTGTATGCATATTTTATCATATTTCTAGGTATAAAATTTTATGTTTCATGATTTTTTTTCAAATAAAGCACTTGATTTTTATAAAAATCACTATTTTTCGTTGCTTAAAATATACTTGCCAAGTATGGATTTGATTGCTAACCTATGTATCACTATGAGATGTCCATATTGTAATTCTACTGACAGTCGTGTAACAGATTCGCGCCCAGATACCGAAGACGCAATTATTCGTCGTCGCCGTGTTTGCGAACAGTGTGGCGCAAAATTCACAACTGTTGAACGTATTCAAATGCGCGACCTGATGGTTCGTAAAAATAGCGGCAAGTTAGAGGCTTTTGACCGTGAAAAACTGCGTCGCAGTATTAAACTGGCATGCAGAAATCGCGATGTAGGCGATGAACAAATTGAAAAACTGGTTACATCTATCCATCGTCGCCTGGAAACAGAAACCGCAGACGATACAGTAAGCAGCGCACAAGTTGGACAGATGGTGTCTGATTCTTTGCTGAATCTGGACCCGATTGCGTTTGTACGATTTGTTTCTGTATATCGCAAGTTTTCACGCATATCTGACTTTAAAAAGATTATTGATAAAATACCAGAAGATGAAGATGATGCAATTGTATGTAAATTGCCAAAAAATTCGCTGTTCTGATAAATTATGAAAAAAATCTTGGCATTTTTATCAGTTCTTTTCTTGTCGCCAATCGCAATGGCGGCGGATTTGCCACAAATTTTATCCGATATTGATGCGGGTTTGTATAAACAAGTTTTCCTGTTGCAAGATAATGAAAAAATCACACCTGCAATAAATGTGCAATCTCAGATCGCAGACCAGTTGTTGATGAACGAAGTTTTATATCAAAGATATATATCTAAGACATATCATACACGCGGCGCAGAAATCGCACAGTGGATGACAAAATACTATGATATGCCTGGCGCAAAACGTATGGAAAAGTTGGCCAACATCAAAAAAGCAAATGTACGCAAGTCCAAAACACCAAATATGATTAGTGGTTCTGAATCAATCGAAACAGCACAATCTGAGACATGGACAGAAAAAAAATATACCGGCAAAACAGATAAAAAAATTAATGAATTTAAACGCGCAATACGCACAGGTTCTACCAAGATTGCGCGACAAATACTGGAAGACAAATCTTTCAAAAAGAATCTGACAGAATCTGACTATGGTCGTCTGTCCGGACGTTTATCATACCTGTATTATACAAATGGCGAAATGGAATTGGCAAAAAAATGGGGATTTGTTGCGTCTGACGCACGTTCGGAATACGGCCTGTGGGCAATGGGTTTATTATATTTCAAAGAAGAAAACTATATTGAATCACAAAAATATTTCAGTCGTATCTTAGAATTACCCCAGATAAACAATGCCCGCAAGACCGAGGCTGCATTCTGGGCCGGTCGCGCGGCTGATTTCAAGGGCGATACAGAAAGCGCAAAAAAATACTGGCGTGTTGCCGCAACGTATCCAATGGCGTTCTATGGTGCGTTGTCTGCAACAATGTTGGGTCAACAACCAAAATATGAATTCTTTGAGAGCGAGGCCACAGACGCAGACTTAACAGAACTGGCAAATACAAAATACGGTAAAATGGCATTGGCATTGTTACAAGTCGGACGCAAAGACAGGGCCGAAGAATACCTGCGCTATTTAATCACACCAAAGGCATCAGACAGGGTCTTACACGCGGTAAATTCATTGGCGTCTGAATATAATATGCCACGCGTTTCTGTGCAATCTGCCAGCGTTATCAAAGACCGTGGTATTTTGGAAATTGATGACAATATTATCTATTCTGCACAATATCCACTGCCCGACTGGGAACCAATGGGCGGCTGGTCAATCGACCGCGCATTATTGTTCGCAATAACAAAACAAGAAAGTAATTTTAGAACAACTGCACAATCTGGCGCAGGCGCAAATGGTGTTATGCAAATTATGCCCAGCACCGCAAAACGCGTCGCACGCGAAAACAAGATAGATTTTTCACAAATGGATATGTCAAATCCAGAACACAATATGTTCTTGGGGCAGCAATATATCGTTGACCTGTTACAACATCAAAATATTGAAAACAGTATTATTAAAATGCTGGCGGCGTATAATGCTGGGATGGGTACTGTGGTTAAATTTGAAAAGTCTTTTTATACATACGACCCATTGTTATATATCGAAAGTTTTCCTGCATACGAAACACGCAGCTATATCAAGCGCGTAATGTCAAATCTGTGGCTGTATCGCGCACGATTAAATCAACCACTGACATCTATGAAAGAACTGGCGCATGGGAACTGGCCACTGTATAACAGCGAAGACGCATATGTTCAACAGCAAATTGCAGAACGTATGATGATATAAAAAAATCCCCAAACGGGGATTTTATTGCAATAAATTTCGCGCCGATTCTAAAAAGCTTATCGCCATATCAATATCAGAATTATTTATCGGCGATTGCTGTGGCACAGTCGCAGTAACCGTTTCCACAGGCGCAGATACAGAAATATTTTCAACCACCACCTGTTGCGGTGCAGATGGCAAATTGCCATCACGCAGCATCTTTTTTACACCAGCAATTGTCATACCATGCGTATACAACAAATCTTTGATAACAAATAATTTATCAACTGTTTCACTGCGATAATATCTGCGACCGCCCGCACCTGTGGTCGGTTTTATCGCAGATGGAAATTGCTTTTCCCAATATCGCAACGTATGTGCCGGAACATTTAAACGTTTCGACACATCGTTGATTGATGAAAAATATTCTTTGTTTTCCACAGTATCACCCCGAAATTATTCTGCAACAGGTTCTGTTGCGTCTGCTGTTTCTTCTTCGTCGGACGCGCCTTCGATTGCAATTGCAGAAACAACTTTTTCGTTTTCAGCAGTACGGAACAATGTCACACCTGCGGTTGAACGACCTGCGATACGAACGTCATGTACAGGTGTGCGGATAATTTTTCCACCGTCTGTCACCATAATAACATCTTGGTCATCTGTCACAGGGAATGAACCCGCAACAGCAGTATTTTTACCGCCCAGTTTAATGTTTGTAAATCCGCCACCACCACGGTGTGTTAAGCGATATTCATAAGAACTGGTGCGTTTACCGAATCCGTTTTCTGAAATTGTCAGGATAAATTCTTCGGATGCCGCCATTTGTGCCATTTTGACATCGTCCAACACAAGTGTTGTTTCTTCTTCGTCAGCAGATGCTTCTTCTTCGATTCCTGTTTCTGCACGACGTGCGGCGCGAGATTGCTTGATATACGCTGCACGAACAGCAGAATCAGATTCGCCATGATTCAGCATCGCCATACCGATAATTCTGTCGTCTTTGCCCAATGTTATACCACGAACGCCTGTTGAATTGCGACCTGCGAATACACGAATTTCCGGAACCGCAAAACGGATTGCACGACCACGATATGTTGTCAGGAATACATCTTGATCTTCGGTACATGGCAGTACAGAAATCAAACTGTCACCTTCGTCCAATTTCATCGCAATTTTACCATTTGCACGGATTGAATCAAAGTCACTCATACGGTTACGACGAACTGTACCGGATGCGGTTGCAAACATCAAGAAATGTTCTTTGCCTGATTCTTTGACGCGTTCCATATCTTCTTCTGGAACTGGCAAGATAGCAGTAATTGTTTCACCCTGTGCCAATGGTAACAGATTTATCAATGGACGCCCCTTGGCTGCGGCGGCAGCTTCTGGTAATTTGTATGTCTTTAATTTATAGCACAATCCCTTGGAACTAAAGAACAACAATGGTGTGTGTGTATTTGCAACAAACACTTGGACAACATAGTCGTCTTCTTTGGTTGCCATTGCATTACGTCCCTTGCCACCACGTTTTTGTGCGCGATATGTATCCAACGCAACACGCTTGATATAACCTGTATTAGATACAGTTACAACCATATCTTCACGTGCAATCAAATCTTCGATATCAATATCAATTTCTGCGTCAGAAATTTCTGTACGACGTGGAGATGCCCAATTATCACGAACCGCTGTGGTTTCTTCACGAATAATTTGAACAATTCTTTCATGACTGCCCAATATTTCTAATAAATCACGAATTGTCGCACCCAAAGACGTCAAATCATCATGAATCTTGTCGCGTTCCAGTCCTGTCAAACGATGCAGTTGCAATTCCAAAATTGCACGCGCCTGATCTTCGGACATATAGAA
Organism: Candidatus Enterousia sp.; assembly: GCA_045651525.1. GTDB lineage: Bacteria > Pseudomonadota > Alphaproteobacteria > Rs-D84 > Rs-D84 > Enterousia. The sequence continues at coordinate 67,777 of JAZRSO010000002.1, forward strand.
CATACCGTCTTTGTATTCTGTATTTGGATCATCAATCAGTTGAATATATGATTCAATATCAGATGCACGCCAACCACGCGCAATTAACGCTTCACGGGCAGCTTCTGGATTTGGACTGGATTTAATCAATTCAATAACCTCATCCAAGTTGCCAACCGCAACAGATAATCCCAATAATGTATGCGCACGATTACGCGCCTTGTTCAAATCAAAGATTGTACGACGGCGTATAACTTCGGCCCTAAATTCAATAAATGAATCAAGCACGCCACGAACATTGAACAACATCGGACGACCACGATTCAACGCCATCATATTTACAGGAAAACTGGTCTGCATTTCTGTATATTGAAACAGATGATTCAATACAACATCTGCAATCGCATCGCGCTTTAATTCAATAACGATACGCAAGCCTTCTTTGGATGATTCGTCACGGATTTCAGAAATACCTTCGATTCTTTTGTCTTTTATCAATTCAGCAATTTTGATAATCATCTGTGCCTTGTTGACCTGATAAGGAATCTCATCAACAATAATCGCAGTATGATCACGAAAATCTTCGGTATGTGTTTTTGCACGAACAATGATTGAACCACGCCCTGTTGTATGCGCCTTGTACGCGCCGGCGTGTCCCATAATCATCGCACCTGTTGGGAAATCAGGTCCTGGGATAATTGTAAACAATTCATCATCAGATATATCTTTGTTATCCAATATCGCCAAAATACCATTGCAAATTTCACCCAAGTTATATGTTGGAACATTTGTCGCCATACCCACAGCAATACCAGAACCACCATTTACCAAGAAATTTGGGAACTTTGCAGGCAAAACCACCGGTTCCTGTAACGAACCGTCAAAGTTCGGCTGCCAATCAACAGTATCTTTGTCCATATCATCCATCAAAGACGCACCAAGTTTTGAAAGTCGCGCCTCGGTATAACGCATTGCAGCAGCCTTGTCCCCGTCACGAGAGCCAAAGTTACCCTGACCCTGAACCAGCATTTCACCCATTGAAAAATCCTGACCCATACGAACCATTGCTTCGTATATAGAACTGTCGCCATGCGGATGGTATTTACCCATAACATCACCGACAATACGCGCAGATTTAACAGTTGGTTTTGTCGCAGGCGCAACATCATTCATAACGTACAGAATTCTACGGTGTACAGGCTTGCATCCGTCACGGACATCTGGCAATGCACGATCAACAATAACCGACATCGCATAGTCCAAGAAACTGGTACGCATTTCGTGTTCCAAAGATGATTGTGGAACGCGGATTTCATTTACTTCATTGATATTTTCAGACATAGTACCTTTCCCTAAGTTTTTACATATCAAACATAGCAGATTTTTGCACTTTTGGTCAAGAAATAAACACAAAAAAACACATTGACAAATCAAAACTTTGTGTTTATACTAGTATCAACAAAACAACCAAGGAATAAAAAATATGTTTTTACCTTTTTGGAAACTTTTCGTTTATGTTTTCACCTACTATATGATTATAGAGGGCTTAAAACAAATTGGTTTAATAAAATCTAAATAAAAAGGTTGCGTTTTTATAAAACCTGTGGTTAAATATACGCACAAACGGATTTTTTCCATGGTGTTTATGATGCTGCTCGGGCACGGTGGAAGCAAAGAAAACAAATAAAAAAACCTAAGGACATAAGTCATGGCAACAAAACGTACATATCAACCATCTAAAACACGTCGTGTTCGCACACATGGTTTTCGTGCAAGAATGGCAACAGCTGGTGGTCGCGATGTTTTAAATCGTCGTCGCGCATGTGGTCGCAAAAGATTGGCGACAACAGCTGCAAATTAAAAAATACCGCCAAATGGCGGGTTTTTTATTTTGTTTTTATTTTTTATTGACAAACGCTACTATTGTACTACCATTGTCCATCATGGACCCAGATTTAAAAGATTATATTTTATATTTAATACAAAGATCCTTTGTACATTCAGTATCAATAGAAGGACGTAGCGCGTACGTCATAGGTCAAAGTATCAGTGACTATGATTTTTTATTAACCACTAAATACTCGCACTCAACCCCTAATGACATTTGGTGTGAATACGAATTATTTTCGCACGTATTCCCTGTATACAGAATAACATTGTCTTTAAATCAACAAATTCAACAAGACGACACTTTGGCACAAGACTTTTTAACAATTTTAAAAAAGTGTTCTAACAAAGTTAAATTACAAGAAAGAAACGCACAAAAAAATATGTTCCTGCGCGCCTTTGTAAACAACACAAAAGAACTTGAATACTAAATCGCACGAACAACGCGACAAAATGTAACACCATATACAGCAGACGCGCCTGCACGCATCAGCACACGTCGCAATTCAGAAAAAGTCGCACCAGTCGTCATAACATCATCAACCAATAAAATTCTTTTTCCACGAATCGCACCGGGATTCACAACACGAAACACACCATGAATATTTTCCATACGTTGACGTGCATTTTTATGCCCCATATCAGGTCTGTGAATACGACGTACAGAATCTAAATCCATTTTCAAACCCAACGCATTTGCAATCGGGCGCGACAATAACGTCGCTTGATTATAACCACGTTTAAACAATCGCCTGTTTGCCAGCGGTACAGGCATAACAACATCTGCATCAACGTCAATATCACGCAATGCCCAAATCATTGCACGCGACATAAATCGCGAATACGCAACACGACCGCCATGTTTAAACGGCAACATTGCCGAACGCGACGCGTCATTATATACACACGCAGAACGTATCCAATCCAGTTCACAATTCCCAGACGCACACGTTGGACACAGCGGCACACCACCAAGGTCTAAATCAGCAGGAAACGGATAACCACACTTTACACACTTTGGGTCATCAATCCAATCTATTGCACCCCAACATACCGCACACAATTCACCATGTGTTGATACCGGCGTATCACATAATGGACACGCCGGCGGAAATAAAAATTCAATAATTGATTTTAATATTTTTACCACGACATACTTTTATAAGTTTTTTTACCAACAGTATCACCAAAAATATTACGCTGCTGTTCTGTCATCGTATCATACTGATCGCCAGAAATAATACGCAACACAAAGCCTGATTCAGTACGATTTGACAACACTGGAACAATTCTTTGTTTTGCAACACCATTATCAATTAAAACCTGTTCAATTATCGCCAAACGACGCGCAGCCAACTTTTTTGCATCATTACTTTGTGTCATATATTGCGGAATCGCAACCTGAACAGCACGCGTTGGTTTATTTACAACAATCCCCGCATATTCTGTCAACAAATTGTAATTTGCACGCGATAATGCAGAATCGTCATTACGGAATTTTATTTTAATTTCCATTGGGCGAACATCTTTACCCTCAGACAAATCTGCCTTGGCAGTAAAACCTTCGATACCGGACGACATATCACTGGCAACATCATATTTATCATCCACAGTATATGTTGATAAATGTTTATTTTCTGACAAGAACGTTTTTCTGAACGCCTGACGCAATTCATTTGGTGTCATCTTGGACATATCGTCACGAACAGACGCAACACGCGCAGATGTATTTTGCGCAACACGACGTGTTATAACATCATCTGTATCCATATCAACAACCATACGACGCAAAGAAACACTGTTCGACACTGGCGTCGTATCAGCGGCAGCAACACGTTCTGATTTATTCGCTGCGACAGGTGCAGCGATCACACGTGGTGAAACGTTACGCACACTTTCTTCGGCGCGCCTTTGCAAATCAACCAAACGTGCAATCTGCGTATCCATTTCAGATACAGTATTATTTACCGACACTGTTTCTACTGGCATAACTGTTTCAACAGACGCACGTGTTTGGTCAATTCTCTCCTCTGGCAAAAGGGTGTCTGTACGATATACAGAAAATTCATTTGGATTTGGCATACGTAATGCAACATCGTTCTTTGCCCACAAATCTGCGCTGGGGCGACGCGGCACCAAAACATCATTTGTTGCAATTATTTCACTGCCTGTATCAACAGTTTTTGGTTGCGCCTGTACCTGGGCAGGACGCGCAACGACCTGTTTTTTTCGTGTTGATGCAACTTTTTTTACAGGCGCAGAAACACTTTCGCCAAACGCATCACGCGCAGAAACACCACCCGACGCAATATTTACAACAGGCAACTTTGCACTGGCAAACGCAGGCAACATAACAAAAACAGACAATACAGAGATTGTAATACGATGCATTTTTCCTTTCCTTCCGTCTGTATCATAGAACAAATGACGAATCGCACGCAAGAACAAAATACATCAAACAGATAAAAATCTTTTACTTTGTGACTTCGTCAGCAATTAAATCAGCCGCATTATTTTTTACCAACGCCTTTTGCGCCATTTTGGCCAGACGTGATGGATTATCAAATAAATCAGTCAATGTCGCTGTCAACCAACGCGGTGTAAACTTTGACTGTTCAATTGCAAAGCCTGCACCAGTTTTTGCAAAGCTGTCTGCGTTGGCTGCCTGGTCTGGATTTATACCCAATGGTACCAATATCGCGCCACGACCAATCGTTTGCAGTTCAACAACTGTGCTGGCACCACTGCGACCAATTACCAAATCTGCATCTGCAATCGCACCACACATATCATGAATAAAAGACAGAACATTTGCGTGAATTTTATTTTCTGCATAAAACTTTTGTAATTTTGCAACGTTTTCTGGTCGTGTTTGATGGGTTACAAAAATCTTTTTATTTTTCATCGCAGCAATCGCAACCGGCACTACATCGTCCAGTATCTGTGCGCCAAGCGACCCACCCGTAACCAATAACTTAGATTTACCTGTAAATGGTGCGCCTGCACACGCCATAAAATCACTGCGTACCGGCAGGCCCGTATAAACAACACGAGTTGCAGAATTTGTTATACCAGAAACATTTGGAAAACTGGTCATCAGCGTTTTTACCCAGCGCATTGCAAATTTATTCGCACGACCAATCGCAGCATTCTGTTCATGCAAGAATGTTGGAACATGCCAAACATGCGCAGCAAATACCGCAGGCACAGACGCATACCCACCAAAGGCCACAACCCTGTCTGGACGCAATACCATAAAACGCAAAACAAGCGCAGACGCAGAAACAGCAATTTTAAACAAAGCATACATTTGCTTTATACGACTTTTTGCGCCAACGCCAGACGCCCAAATATGCGCAACACCTGCGCCACTTGGCTTATCACGCAAAACCATTTTACGCACACGACCATCGCAAGATATCGTTACACGATGACCACGTTTTACCAGTTCTGATGCAACACTTAATGCAGGGAATACATGTCCACCTGTTCCACCTGTTGCAATCCATATTTTCATTTTATTCCCCTTTATATTATTTCCATTTGTCTTCACGTATAAGTGCCAAGATAAATCCGAACAACAAACAATAACCCAAGAAAGAACTGCCCCCAGACGATATAAATGGCAATGTCATACCCTTGGGCGGCATCATTCCCAGCGTTGTTGCCAGATTTATACAAATTTGCGTTGCAAACATCGCAGCCGTCCCACAAATTGCATAAAACACAAACCTGTCACGTGTTGTTGCCGCAGTCAACATTAAACGACGAATTATCAAGAAAAACAAGACCAACAGACCGCACGCAACAATCGCCCCCCAATCTTCTACCAAGGTCGCAAAAATAAAGTCTGTATGCGCGTCTGGCAGATACTCTTTGGCAAACGCTTCTTCACGCATACCAAACAAGCCACCCTGACGAACAGTTGCGATTGATAAACCGACTTGACTGCGCGGATCTAATGGTTCAAACAAAAATGCCATTACGCGATTATGCACATGCGAATGAAATAAAAACGCCAAGAAACCAAGACCTGCAAAACCACCCAATGCAGGCGCCCAAATTTTTGTTGGCAAACCTGCAATAAACAGCATAGACCCCACAACAATAACAAACAACAATGTCGTTCCGACATCAGGTTGCATAAATAAAATCAGCAATACAATCGCAAAAGGAATAAAGTACGCCGGCCAACTAAACTTACCTGGGCGCCATGCATTTTTGTTTAAAAACATATTTACAGGATACAATTCCTGCATTTTTGATAAAAACCACGCTGTTATTATAACCAAACCAGGTTTCATAATATCTGACGGCATTAAACTTATAAACCCAAGGTCCGCCCAACGTTCTGAACCATGACTGGCCACAGGGTGAATTACGGTCCACAGTAACAATAAAAAGCACACTGCAACATTTAGTCCAGATACACCCAAGACCCACTTTCTGTTAAACATACTGGATACCAGTAATGTTCCGACACCCAAGAAATAAAACGGCAACATTTTTTGCAAGAAATAATACCATGCCCAGCCCTTGCGTATTGCCTGAACAGAACCGGCAGATATAACACACAGCACACCAACAAAAATCAACAGCAAGACCCACCCCAACAAACGCCTGTCTGTTTTAAAGTACCAATCTGTAAAGCCACTTTCTTCGCTGTGTTTAATTCCTAACATATCTTACACTTTATGCAAATTTCAAGAATACCAATGCCAAGCCTGAAAACAATATTGATAAGACGAAAAATCTTTCAACGATTTTTGTTTCTGGCCAACCCAACTCTTCAAAATGATGATGTAATGGCGCACGCAAGAACACACGACGACCTGTGCCTGTGATTTTACGTGTTGCCTTGAAGTACATTGTTTGAACAAACGACGACAGCAATATCAGTACCATCATACCTGCTGCAATACCCATAATAATTTCAGACTTTAACAGCATTGCAACCGTACCCATAAATCCGCCCAGTGCCAGCGAGCCAACATCGCCCATAAATATTGATGCAGGCTTTGCATTATACCATAAAAATCCTAACACTGCGCCAAACGCCGCGCCCAGCACCGCGTACAAACCACTGGCCATTGGCAAGAACATAACCGTATCCATAAATCCAATACGCGTTGCACCATACAGCGCAACAACCAACACAACCAATACCGGCATATACAGTTTAGACAACATACCGTCCAAGCCATCTGTGATATTTGTTGCATTTGCACTGCCACAAATTACAAAGTACGCAAATACATAGTACAACAACCCCAACGGCAGAATAATTCCCGCCCCAATTGACAGTGAATATTCTGGGATATACGGTGGCATTGTTTTATTGATTAAATACGCCAAGATAACAACAAACACACCTTCGGCGACCAGACGTGTCATTGGCGACAAACCATTTGACGCTTTCTTGGATTGAGATGTAACCTTTTTGTAATCGTCAACAAATCCCAGAACAGCAAACATAACCAATGCCGCCAGCGCAATCCAACCTGTTGGGTTATACATTGGCATAAACAGCAAACTGCCCAATAAAATTGCAAACACAATCAAGACACCACCCATTGTTGGCGTGCCTGCTTTTTTACGGTGCGCATCTGGCACATTTTCACTGATTGGCTGACCCTTTTTCTGAACAGTGCGCATCCACGCAACAAAAGGACGCCCCAGCAGCAACAGCGTCATAAACGCAACAAAAAAACCACCGGCGAATTGTGTCCAGCCACTGGCAAAAAAAGAAAATCCGTGATTCATAAAATATTCGGTCAGCATACAAAATCCTTTTTGTTCCTTATGCCAAATATTCTATCACAAAATGTCAGATAAACAAAATGGTAATATATTAAAATATTCCACCAACAACCGCATCAGAATTGGAAACTGATTTAGTTTTCACAGGGTTTGGTTTTTGCCCTGGTTTAAAGACTTCTTGAATTATCGTGCCGTCTGGATCAGCCGTAGCAGATGCACCACTGCGACGATTTACACGCATAAATGTCATACCATCTGGCACAGCAAACGGCTGATTTTTTTCGTTTTGCAACGCAACGCGCATAAAGTCTGCAAAAACGCGTGCCGCCATATGCGAACCTGCGCCACGCCCCAATGGTTTTGGCGTATCATATCCCAGATAAACACCTGCGATTAAATTCTTGGAAAATCCGATAAACCAGACATCTTTGACATCGTTTGTTGTGCCTGTTTTTCCTGCGATTGTATGTCCAGAAACACGCGCCTGTTTACCTGTACCGCGTTCAACTGCGCCCTGCAAGATAGATACCATTTGATATAAACTTTGCGGGTCAGACAATGTTTCAGAAACATCCGCATCAGACGGTGGCAACAAATCATCAGACCATTCAATGATTTCAGACTTTTCCCCACCCAAGACACGGCCATATCTGTCTTCGACATAGTCCACTAATTTCGGCTGAATTGGGCGACCGCCATTTACAAATGCAGAATAACCCAAAACCAGTTTTTCCAATGTCGTTTCCCCAGACCCCAACGCCATGGACAAGTTCATATTTTTCATATCACTTGGATATACACCGAAACGCTGGGCAGCCTCTATCGCGTTTTGAGTACCGATTTGTTCAACCAAACGCACAGTCGTAACATTTCGTGATGTTTCCAGCGACAAACGCAACGGCACATCGCCCAAGAATTTTTTATCATAATTTTCAGGTTTCCACAATGTGTCATCTTCGCGCCAACCAACAATTGGTGCGTCCAGCAACATTGTCTGTGGGGAATAGCCACGTTCCAATGCCGCCAAATAAACAAACGGTTTGATTGTTGAACCAATCTGACGATATGCCTGGGTTGCGCGGTTAAAAGAACTGTCACGGAAAGAACGCCCGCCAGCCATTGCGACAATACGCCCAGTATGTGGATTCATTGCGATAATTGCGCCCTGCAATTTATCTGTACGCCCATTATTGAAATTATCCAATTCTTTATTCAATGCCGCAGACGCTGCATATTGTAATTCTGGAACAATCGTTGTTTTTATATACAGCCCGTCGTTATACAAGGTTTCACGCCCCAAAGAATTCAGCAATTGGCGGCGAACATCTTCGGCAAAGTATTGTAATTCTTCGGCCATTTGTTCTGTAAAGCCGCTGTTGATATTTAAATCCTGGGCGGCGGCAACATCTGCATCAGATTGTGTGATAAACCCTTCGTCCACCATACGACGCAATACATAGTTTCTGCGTTCAATTGCGCGGTCGCGGTTATTTGGTGCCTTGGGCAAAGATGCCAAGAACGCACATTCTGCCAATGACAATTCTGACACAGGCTTGTTAAAATACATCAATGCAGCCGACCCAACACCATATGCACGCGCACCTAAAAAGATTTGATTTAAATACAGGGTTAAAATATGTTCTTTGGAAAAAGCACGTTCCAAACGCAATGCCAAAATCGCTTCTTTTATTTTTCGTGAAATTGTGCGCTCAGATGTCAGGAAAAAGTTTTTTGCGACCTGTTGTGTAATTGTTGATGCGCCGGACAGGGTTGCATTTGCGCCAAACATACGCATTGTGTTATTTGCCACGGCGCGAATTATACCCTGAACATCAATACCAGGATGCGTCCAAAAATTTTGATCTTCGGCGGCGATAAACGCATTTACCAATTGGGGTGGTAAATCGTCATAGTCAATAAACACACGTCTTTCATTTGCATATTCAATCAGCAACGACCCATCAGCGGCATATAAACGTGTTGCAACAGGTGGCGCGTATGTTGCCAACTTTTTATAATCAGGCAAATCATTCCCATAAATAAGAATCAACACAGCCAATGTTGCGACAGACGCAACAAACGCCCAAAAGAAAAAATTAAAAATAATTCGCAGAATTTTTTTAAATTTCATAATAAGTAAATTTTACTATAAAAAAAACAATTTGCAAGCATCTGTATCAATAGAAAAAGATTGTCATTATTACCGCCATACCGGCGAAGGCATGCTTTGTCATCCCTGCGAAGGCAGGGATAGGGTCTATGAAATTTACGCTGTTCGAACTTGTACAATGTTTATTTCTTGGTTCGCGTTGCGAACACTGCATAGTCCCACTCCTGCCTACGCAGGAGTGACAAGAGAAAACGCGGGAATAACAACGGTACAACATCTCGTCACCCCGACGAAGGTCGGGGTCCACTGCATTCCACCAAAACCAAAGAAATACGAACGCATTGGATACCGGCCTGCGCCGGTATGACGAGATGTTTTTATACCCACACCTTGTCATTGCGAGCGAAGCGCGGCATCCGTCTTCGCTGACGCTACGCCGAGATAAAATCCAGTTTTATTGGGCATTATTATTTACTGGATCGCCACGGGTGTTATACACCCTCGCGATGACAAAGAAGAATTATGATCTGGGTCCTGGGGTCATCCGTCTGTGCCGAGATTCTGCCCCAGGATGACAGAGTTTTTTTCTTTGTCATTCCTGCGATTGGCGTGACACACGCCAAAAAATTTCAGCCCCCACAGGGGGCATTATTTTTTTCTTTTTTCCGCGTGACTGATGAAGGCTTATGTCGTGCTGTTATGGAAAAATGTCAATATTATTCTTATGACAAGAATAATAATTACATCCCTTTTAACGATATTGTCGTCAACTATATTCAACGCGCTATGGTCAATATTCGCGCAGC
>JAZRSO010000003.1:0-15446 GCA_045651525.1 Candidatus Enterousia sp.
GTTTTTTGCTGGTTTTGCAAGACTTTTACTTTTTTATGTGCTATAAATTATATGTACAGATATAAAAAGTTGTTGTGATATCAGATTGTATAAAGCGACCTTTTTATATCCTACAAACCATATTGAAACCCAAAGGAGAATAACATGGATTACCAATTCATGAACCATGGGGGACAAGAGAGAGATACAAGACAATGCGCCCTGAACAAGGAAGCGTTTAAAGACAGACTGTTTACACCAAAACAATTGGCCGACTATCTTTGTTCGTCTGTTTCGGCATTAAGCCAATATCGTGCACTGGGGATTGGACCTACGTACTTCAAGATCGGCAAAATGGTACGTTACCCCCTGTCTGAGGTAAATAAGTGGCTGGAACAAAAAAGAAGCGATAAAAAATAGCTGTTTCTGCTGGATATTATGTTTTTATCGTGCATTGTGTGTTTGTAATAAAGGAGTGCACACATGGCAGAACAATGGAAATGCTATACAAAGCCGTTTCGGGACACTTGGATACATCTGTTGCATTCAGATGTTAACCTGCAGGTCAGCGACGGCACCATCCCAGGATTATTCCTGCGATATTCTGCGGCAACACGCAATATTCGGTTTTTCCTGGGATGTAAAATAGATAACAAGAAATGCAATATTTTTATAGGTCGCTACAGAGATTATTCTATCAAAGATATTCGTGACATGGCGTGGAATATGCGGCATCAAATTGCCCAAGGCGAAGACCCGCGCAGAAAAAGAATAGAAGAACAACTGAAAGAAAAAGAAACGCTGGGTGAACAGGTAAAAGTACTGTTCCCGCAATATATGGACAAATATTCCAAAATATACAAGAAGCCACGAACCCAAGATTCTAATTGGGGGCAATATAGATTATATTTAGCGCCTATGTTTGATAAGCTGTATATACGCCAAATAGAAGAAAAGCATGTAATGGACGCCTATGCCAAGTGGGTAAAGAAAACGTCGTTCTCAACCGCGAACAAAGCGCTGTCTCTGTTCTCTAATTTCTGGGATTGGTGCGAAATGTATAAATACGTAGATCGCAATACTAACCCATGCAAGTATGTTCGCAAAGGTTCAAACAAAGTTTATAAGCCACAAATACTGGACCAAGACGGGTATCGTGCATTATCGCATGCGCTGGATGTCGGGCCCCAGGTATCTAAAATGCACCCACGGTTATTCAATGCGTTGCGGGTGCTGATGCTGACTGGGTGTCGTGCGTCTGAAATAACCGGGCTAGAGGTAGAAGAACTTGCGCTTATGCACAAGGTAATACACCTGAAAGACAGCAAGACCGGCGCCCGGGATGTAAAACTGTCTGATGCGGTTATACCATACTTGCAGGCTGCGCTGGATGAAGCAACAGCACTGGGCAGCAAATATGTATTCCCGGGTGTTGGGAACGAGCACAGACCAATAAACAACATCCGCAAGCCATTTGAATGGGCATTGTCATATGCCAAGCTGCCACATATGCGAATACACGACCTGCGACATTCGTTTATCAGTATGGGTGCAAATATCGGTGAAAATATAGCTGCCATGAAAGAAGCAGCTGGCCATTCCCGTATAACCACCACCGAAGGATATACCCACATCATGGACAGCAGCACCTATCGTGCCATCAATAACGTTGCAAATGCAATATGTGCCTAAATGGTGCATGTTGCATTTCAGTAAAATAAAATAGGTTCTGTAAAACCTCTTTTGATTGGGGGTAACGGCGACCTCGACACCTTGTTACACACAGGTTTGAAAAATTGGTTCGCAGGTTCGCACTTTGGGTGTTTTAATAGTAATTACAATATGATAAGTGCGAACCTGGGGTGCGAACCTGGTTCGCACCTATGCACACATTTCCTTATAAACCGATTATCGTTTTTCTGGCAAACTATATTTGCGGCCTTTGTTTTGACCGGTGGCAACCAAGAAACCTTTGTTAACCAATGCGACAAACAGTTGGCGTACGCGCTGTGGCGACTTGCCCGTTATAGAAATTGCGTCCGCAGCAGTAACATAACCCATCGTACATAACTTTTCAGCCATAGCGATAAAGAACGCCCGTTCTGTTTTGTTCAGGTCGTCTATATTCAAATCGCTACATTTATCGCTAGTTATATCGCTAGTTTTTATTTCGGGATTAGCGATATTTATAACCATGTCGTCACCTTGCAGCGAATTGTTTTCGCCCAGCAACAGATTTCCAAAGAACAAGTTCAGGTATTTATAGGTCCGTTTGATACCGCGCGGTATATTTTCATAGTTGGCACGAACCAAGGCATTGCGAAAATATTCTGCATAATCCTTGAATAATTCGTTATCAGCAGCAAAGCCTTTATTGCGCAGATACTTGATTGCAAATACGGCGATTGTGCGCGTATTGCCTTCGCGAAATGGATGAATTTGCCACAGGCCAGACACGAATTGCGCGATATGTTCAACTTGCGCACGTGTGTTAAGCGTACTGTAATCAAAACGTTCTTCGCGGTCAAAGTCGTATTCCAGCGTTGGCATAATGTCCATATGGCTGGCATAGTGTACAGTATCCCCCATCAGCACGTTTTCTGCCTTGATAATATCCTTGGTACGGACATTCCCAACCCAGTGTTCGGGCAATGCCGCATTAAACAAATACTTGTGAATAGACAGCAAAGTAGTCGGCGCAAAGGTAAAAGACGAATTGCTTAACAGTTCTGCAATACGGTTGGAAACGGTGTCGGCCTCCCAGTATTCAATACCCAGTTCGTCACCCTCTGGGGTGCGGTAATACTGGCGCAGCGACTGATGAACTTCGTCATGACTCAGCTTGCCTTCGATATTATCACGTGCCACCTGGTACAGATAACGCGATGGTGTCAACCCATCAACCTGTTGCAGGCCAATGGCGATATCCCAATTACGTGCCTTTTCTTGTTTAGATGGCTCTTGGGCTGTTTTGTATTCGCTGATAAAATCTGAAAACTTTGCCATATCTTTCATGCCTTACCCTATTGATTATATCCAAGAAATACAAAAATTCCAGTTATTTAATGGGGCCTGTGACGGGTGTTTCATATACGGGTAACGGCGACCCCGCCACCTTGCTACACACTGATAAAAAAACAAGACCGCATGCCGCAATTTGTAAATATCGTGTGCTAAAATCAAAAGATTAACTGCAGGCGTGGGTGCGGTCTGTGCCGCAGCAAAAGCCGCACTGTCTAATTTTATAAATCAGAATTGATTTCATGTTGATTTCAATATTGATTTCATAGGTAAGGAAAGTAGTAGTAGTAAAGAAAAATAAAAGATAATAAAAATAAAAGATAAAGAAAAGGTAGTGAAAGTAGTAATGCACAAAAAATTGTTGAAAACTTACGTAAAACTGTTGATATGTTGTTAGTTATATCTAAATCATAAAATATCCTAAAAATTCACCTTAAATGTATCGTGGTGTATCTCTATGTATAAACGCTAAAATCCGCAGAAAATAAGGACTTTACAAACCCAAAAAAACAGTGCAAGATGGTGTTGTAAAGGAAAGGATTCAGTGTGAAAGTAACAGCTGCGATTTTTAGAAATGAGGACCGGGTTCTGCTTATGCGACGGGCGGCTGATCAGCCGTTGGCGGGCGAATGGGAATACCCCGGTGGTAAGTTTGAAGATGGTGAAGACGGCCCAACATGCCTGCACCGGGAGTTGTTTGAAGAACTTGGCATTGATGCACAAATTGGCGACCTGATTACCATTGCAAAGCATACAACAGATTCAGGCAAGGTTATTGAACTTCATACATACGAAATCACATCCTATACCGGTGAAATCCAACTGCGCGTCCACGACGACATGCACTGGGTGCCAGTCCACGACTTGCCCTCCCACCCACAACTCCCCGCCGACCAAATCGTATCTAAAACACTACAAGCCAAAGGAAAGTAAAATGAGCGACGCTTTCTACAAAAACAGTATTCATAACTTTTTGCGCCAAAGCGATGATGAAATCTTTGGTATTATCGCCGCAGGTGACAGATACGACACAGTTGCTGCACAAAAAGACGCATGGATGGAACAAATTCGCGTGTTGAAATATGCGCTGGCATATGCACCATCGGGCAGCATTCTTTTTGAATACACACTGCCACGTGTGGGCGGTCGCATAGATAACATCTTGCTGATAAACAATACTGTCTTTGTTCTGGAATTTAAGGTCGGCGCAGAAACATATGCCAGTGACGCAATCCGCCAGGTTCGCACATACGCATTTGATTTGCGAAACTATCACGAAGAAAGTCGTCATTGTAAAATCGTTCCTATCTTGGTGGCAACGGGTGTGCCGGATGACTACCGCAAACACGATATGCCAGAAGATGTAATCCTGACCGATGGTGATGAATTGCGTAATATAATTATTCACAACACAGATACTTCGTGCACAACAATCAATATGGATAAATGGGCAAATTCCAGATATGTCCCGACCCCAACGATTATTGAAGCCGCCAAAGCCCTATATAACACTCACTCTGTCGCAGATATTGCGCAAAATACAGCCGCCGAAAACCTGACCAAGACATCAGATGCGGTTCAGCGTATAATCGAACAATCAAAGCAGAATAAACAAAAATCTATTTGCTTTATCACGGGTGTTCCTGGTGCGGGTAAAACCTTGGCCGGTCTGAACATTGTATTTGCAAATCAAAAAACAACGGGGCAAAGTTATTCGTGCTTTTTGACAGGTAATCAGCCATTGGTTTCGGTACTTAGCGAGGCTTTGGCTCTAGATACATACAAGCAAAATGGTACGTCCAAATCTCTTACGCACAGCAAGATAAAATCTTCTATTCAGATAATTCATCACTTTCGTGATCGTTCCTTGAATGAGGCAGACGTTCCAACTGAAAATGTTGTCATATTTGACGAAGCACAGCGTGCATGGAACCAACGTATGTTATCAGACTTTATGCAAAAGAAGAAAGGGGCGATTCTTAACCGTCTAACTGATGAACAGCGTGCCCACTTCTTGGCTATGAGCGAGCCAGAGTTGTTAATTGACTATATGAACCGACACCAAGATTGGGCCGTGATTGTGTGCCTTGTTGGTGGTGGTCAGGACATTAACACTGGCGAGGCCGGTATCCAAGAATGGTTTGCGTCATTAAAGCGTTCTTTCCCAGATTGGAATGTTTACGTGTCTGGCGATATAACTGCCAGTGAATACCTGGGCGACCAATCGTTTGCGGACCTAACCGATGGGCTGAAATGCGAAACGATTAAGGAACTGCACCTGTCTGTATCATTGCGTGCACACAGAACATCCGATGTTGCGGGTTTTGTTGACTCTTTACTTGATAATGATGCTGCCGCCGCCGCAGAAAAATATAAGCGACTGTCCGAAGTCTATCCAATTTATATGACGCGTGATTTGGCGCGTGCAAAGCAATGGGTGCGTGAACAGACTGCGGGCAAGACGTTGCGTCATGGCTTGATTGCCAGTTCAAATGGTCGCAGATTGCGTGCGGACGGAATTTGGATAGAAAGTAAGTGCAAGCCGGAAAAGTGGTTCCTTGGTGAACGTGATGATATCAAGTCTTCATACTTTATGGAAGAAGCGGCCAGTGAATTTGATATCCAGGGCCTGGAAATAGATTATGCGGTTGTCGGCTGGGACGCAGATTACAGATATGTTGACGGCAAATTTGAATATTTCAAACCAAGCGGCTCGCGCTGGTTGTCAATTAACCAAGAAGACAAGCGACGTTATCTTAAAAACGCATATCGTGTATTACTGACCCGCGCCCGCGAAGGCTTTGTAATATTCGTCCCACGCGGCGACGTATCAGACACCACCCGCCAACCAAAATTCTATGACGCCCTATGGCAATACCTAACCGACATTGGGGTGGAGGAGTTGTAAAAAACATTAAAATAGATAGACATTTTAATTATTTACCACCCAGTTTAATATATTGTTTTTTCCAGGCTACAGATGGTTTTTTACATATCCCATCAGCCCTACAAAATGCGCATACTTTTTCTGTAAAAGCACGAGAGCAAATATTTGGGTTATTGGATCTGCAACCTTGCGTTTGTGTCAATGTATCATTTGGATTTAGAGGGGCATTAAAGCTGTAATGTTTCTTTTTGTCGTAATATGCCATTCTTTACCTTTTTATTTGTTAAATAATTTGTCTAATTCCTGCTCCAATGTTCCATTCTGGGCTGCTGGTAACGCATCGAATTGTCTAAAGTTATGTTTCTTTATATCAATGGTGTTATCAAAGCCCAAAATATACTCAGTAGCAATCTTGTATATAATTTCTGTTGGGGCCAGACCATATACCTGATGTTCAAAAATATGCTTTAATCTATCCTTGTCGTTTGGATACAGTTTTTGCATTTTTTTGCTTTGATACAGGCGTTTTACAATTTCTGTTATATACATCCCAGATTTCATATACAGGTCTATAAAGGTCTTTTCCGGGTCGTCAAAGCAACCGGGATTTTCCTGCTCCAGATAATCAACCATTTCTTTTACTACCTTTTTGGGGGTAAATATCTGATTGGTTTTCTGTGGTGGAATATAGTCAAATATATCTTCCTTGCTGCTTTCATCAAAATAGTTCGCCAACCGGTGTTTAAGGCTCAAGAATTCTTTGACAGAATCATTGAAAACCACAGGGTCAAACAGATGTCCCTCGAAGTGCTTTGTTTGTCCTGTTTCTGCATCGATATAGTCGCCACCATCACGCAAGAATCTAAATTGGTCTAACGAAATACTGGTTACGTCCTTAAATACCTCGTCCGGTATGATTTGGTCAAAGTTTTCCAAAGTAGTATTTTCATCGCCATACGCCATTAAGAAAGAAGGTATCGTTCTTGAGAATCCACGTAAATGGGCACGAACAGATTCTTCTATGCTTTCTTTTTCTTTCTTGCGTTTTTCTGTTTCTATGGTTTTGACGATTTTTTCACCGGCACCTTGCACAACATCGTCAACTTTTTCTTTTATCTTCTCAACAAAAGTTGTATGTATTTCCTTTTTTCGTGTGTCGTATATGTTGTTTATTTTGTCTATTTCTTTTTGGGTGGCCGCTTGTTCAATTTCTTTTTGTCGTTCCAATTCGTTCTTTTTATCTTCAATTTGATAGTCATAAAACTCTTTGGTCAGCATTGTGTTGGCATCTGCTGCGATATTACGTGCCAAGTTTTGCTGTGCCGCCTTGCTAATTTCATTGCCGTATTCTTCTTTGGCGGTTTCTATCAGAGATGTTGTAACTTCCTTGAAGGCCTCACGATATTTTTCCAGTTCATCTGGCTGCGCCGGTGTCTGTTCGGTTATTTCTTCAACTTTATCTATCAAATCCTGGCTAAGACCATAAATTTTATCGCCAAATACTTCCTGGGCTTGACCTATAACTATGTCTTGTGGAATATCAACTTCACCATCTTCGTTAATTGCTAGGTCATTCTTGGTTTCTGGTGTGACTAATATTTGTTCTTTGGTTGGTTCTAGTTGTTTTATAACATCAATTATTTCAGCCGGTGCATTGAAGATATTGCTTATGTTTTGGAACAGGAAATTACTCATAAATCCACGTCTAACAACCTCTTGCGAGTGTATCTTGCGTGGAATTGATAAAACCTTTTCTGCATCCAAGGTTATCATTTCGCCATCTTCGTCTTCGCCATAGACAGGGAAGAAGTTTAACAATTCATACACGTGCTTTTTACGTACTGCAATATCGCCTTTGCCGGATGTGGTGTCAGGGCTAAGGTTATTTGCAAACTGTTCTACGATATTCAGGGTTCTGGCTGGGTCAAAGTCAAACACATAGGCATTTTCTTTTCTATAAAACTCGTTGCCAACCTTGAACAAACATGGATTTTGTGCACGAAATGCCGCCTGCATGTACAACGCCGGACTTTGAACATTGCTTAGCATCAATACAGCAGTCCATTCAGGGACGGTTATTCCTGTGGTTAATTGACCAACAGATAGCGTTATTGTCTTATCGTGTTCTGAGATGGCTTTTCTTACTTTGTCCAGCGCCTTCTGGTTTTCTTCTTCGTCATCAATTTTGCCGTTTCCTGCCGCTAAGACAATTTCATACTGTCCTTCACCAAATATGGGATGTTCCTTCAATTTCTTGGCCAACGCTTTGGCACTGTCGACACGATTTAACAACCAAAATGTGTGCTTTAGTTCATCACGCAATTCCGGTGTAGAAAATGGGAACTTGGTCTGACTTACCAAAGCATCCAAGAATTTATCAACTGCATCCTCGTATTTAAAAGTCCCATCTGATTTTGTGATAAAAAATTCGTTCAGGTCAAATGCGTATTCTTCTGTTTCGCCATCTGCATTGAAATCTGCACCTGTTTGCAATTTATCACGTATGATTTCTGACATTTGGTATGTGTACAGATTCAGTTGAGGTAAACTCTCGTATGGGTTTTCTGTTTCTAGGTTGTCTTGATTTTCATACCAATTACGTTTTGCCTTTTGCTCGTCTGCATAGGTCCAGTTAAATATTGCTTTTTCATCAAATTTATTATTCGCCAATGCTTTGAACGGTGTACCAGATAAGTGTAATGTAAATCTGCGTTTTATATGGTCAAACGCAACGTCTGTTTTGTATGTATCTACGCCTTCGTGTGCCTCGTCAATGACCAGCAAATCCCATTCCAGGTCGGCAACTTCACGCAATTTATCGTATTTGCCACCAAAGTAGATTGAGCCCTTCATGTCCTGTAATGAAACAAATTCAATACATCCTTTGTGGTTCGGGTCTGCCAGGTGATGCGTATATTGGTCACGTGTCAAAACATAGGCTTTGTTTTTCAATGCATCAACCTGGCTAACAAAGTAATATCCAGATTCTGTGCCCAAAAATTTCACGTAATCGTCATACCAGGAATTTGCAATCGCCGGCCTGTTCGTGACAATCAACACCTTTTGTGCCCCCAGTTGTTTGCACAAATCATACGTAGATAATGTTTTGCCAAATCTGGGTTTTGCATTCCACAAGAATTCAGGTTCATCATCTTGATTGGCGTTAAAGTATGATTTTGTATTACCAACCGCCGTATTTTGTTCATCACGTAATTTATATTCTATTGACCCAAGCGATTCCAAAATTCCACGATTTGATTTGAACTTTATAAAATGATTGTGGGAAGCATCTGGCTCTACATGAAACCACTCTGTTTTTTCAGTGTGTTCCTGGCCATTGGCATCCAAATATGTATGTGTTCCACGTTCAATATCATGTTTTTGCAGATATGCATGAAAATCTGTGTCACGGAATGTGTCGCCGGTACCATCGTCATAAATTGCAGTTCCCATCCATTCCAGTTTGTATTTTATATCGGCCGTTTGGGTCTGTTGGCGGATACGGGTTTCAACGTCTTGTTCTGTAAATCCAATCTTGGTCCATCCATGATGACGCGCAATTTCGGGCGTTGTGTATGCATAACACATCGGCACAACTTTTTTACTGGTATTGATATTCAGTTTTTTCATTGTAAATCCTTTGGTTATGCCCGAACCGATTTTACTTTATTTACGATATAAGCATGCTCATCATCGCTTAGTCCCATTTCATCACACAATTGTTTGTCGATGTCTTTAGAAAAATCGATAAACGATTTGTCGCTATAGTCCAAAATGTCTGGTACTAGCTTGGCAAAAGAGGTCAGATTCTCGTCCGTTAAAAGCATTGCGTATTTGATGATGTTTGAGTTTGCGTACCTAAAGAAATTTTTGGCCTCTTGTTCTGTTTTAAAAGACTTTAATGCAACTCTTGAACGACCAAACGCAGAATTATTGTCTATAATTTCTATTTGATTATCTCTCTTTTGTCCACCAGGACTCGCAGAAGATACTACTACCTGCCATTCGTTAATCAGATGTTGGTTTTGCTGAACTATATCTTTATTGGCGATGAACCAGGTCGCTCTGCCAGCTTTCCCAGCCTTGTCATTCGTAAACACCTTAATCTCATTCTTAATGTCAAAATTTTTGCAGAACGGTTTAACTTTGTCTGGATTATTTTCTACAAAATCACTTTCTATACCAAATAGCGAACGAGGAAGAACGTTTGTGTTTAGGTAGTCTGCTTTTTTGCGAATGATAAAGTTTTTAATTTTTGAGATAATTGCTATGTCATTTGGATCCATTGGGATCAGATCTTCGCCAGGATTTGCTAACATGGCTTCTTTTTGCGCGTCTCTATCCTTTAAAACATATAAAAATTCCGCGTTTTCCTTATCTTGACGCTTTATCACAATAGATATCCCATCGCCGATTTCTGTGGAAGGGAAAACGTCTTTTGAGGATTTGTATACAACCAATTTTTTCAGTCTTGTATCATTTATTTGAGAAAAACCAAAATCTCTCATCCCCTTGCCAGACCGATGTATCCAACGTGCGGCTGGGTATATCAACACACTAGAAACACTAGAAATATTGTCAGCTGCTATTTGAAAATAATGAAAAATGCTATGAGAGGTTTTCTGGCCGTTTTTTGTTTCTTTTTTTGCTGTTTCTTCCTGATACGGAGGATTTCCTATACAAAAATCAAACTTCATCGTTAGTCCTTTTTTAAATCTTTGAAATACAACTGCAGGTTGTTTTTCCAGTCGATAACCCGACATGGGATTGGGGCGTTGCCAAACAAACCCATCTGGTAAAAATCATTGGTTTCTGAGCTGAATGGGGCACAATCGCTAAGCCCATCCATTTGCCATATGTTCCAGGCAATAATTTGCGCGATTTTCTTTTGTTTCTGGATGTTCGGCTCTTTGCCGAATTTGAATTTGTAATTATCTATGAATGTGTACAGCAGGTTTTCACGTGCCAATAACAGGTTGTCGCCTTGATATTCATATCCGTATGTGCTTTGAAATGCTTTTAGCACCCATTCAAACCAATAGCGTTCTGAATTCATATTTTCGTTAATGACACGCAATTTACGGTCCAGCTGACCAATACGTTGTTCGATTGGTATGATTTTCCCTGTTGTTGTGTCATATGGTGAAACTAGGTATGGTGCCTCGCCACAGGTAATTTCCAGGCGTTTAGACAACACATAAGCATGCCATTTTTTAGAGCCGGCCGGAAATATTGGTTCTGTTGTTGCTGTCCATGTATGGTCTGGATTAACTGTGTTAAATACGTCTTTGCGGCCAAACCATTCTTCGTCACAGTAGTTGTTCATTTCATTACATATCCAGGATGGTGTAAAAACCTCGGCATGGGTACGGGTGCGTTCTTTTTGATAACATTTTGCTTTCAAAATACGTGGCTGAATCAACATAGTGTTCTTTTTGCCTGCAATGGCTTTGTATGTAATTTCACAGCCAGATTTGTATGCATTACCATATTGTGCATATCCATCACATGCCCACAGGATGTTACGGCCTGTGCTCATATCCTTTAACAGAATCACCAATAACGATTTGGGTAGTTGTCGTTCAATAATGTCAATGCCGGCAATATCACAATCCGCATCCATTTCTGGGATTTCTTGCTTTTTGGCATAAAGATCTGATGAAGGGCAAATTTTGCTGTATTATTAACAGAATAGAACGATAAAAACTTGCAGAAAACAAACTGCGGTGTTATAATAATTTCCATGAAATTCAAGGGTTGGATTGAATTTTAGGAGTTTTTATCCAATTTATTATCATAAATATACTTGTTCAACGTTGGTATGCTAACTTTTAGTTGTTTGGAAAGTTTTGATTTTGTAATCCCGGAATTTAATGCGTGTAATATTTTGGAAGTGGTGCCGTCTAGTTTGTGTTTTTTGTTTTTGCTGCCCCTTAATCTGCCAACGATCAGCCCGTTTGCTTTTCTACGAGCCATGGCTTCTTTTGTGCGCTGGCTTATTAAGTCACGTTCTATTTCGGCAGATAAACCAAAGGCAAAAGCTAAACACTTTGATTGTATGTTATCACCAAGTTCATAATTGTCTTTTACAGTGTATAATTTAGTTCCAGATTTCATACAAGTTTGCAAAATCTCCATGATCATGAACAGTTTACGGCCCAATCTAGATATTTCACTGCATATTATTATGTCGCCGTTTTGTAATTTGCGCAACATACCCCCAAGAGCCCGTTCTTTGGGGGATTTAATGCCTGAAATTCCCGCGTCTTCAATGTATTTATCTATTTTTAATCCTAGTGCGCTGGCTTTGGATTCAATGCCCAGTTTTTGATTTTCGCAGTCCTGTTTGTCGGTAGAAACCCGAATATAACCATATATCACAATAAACTCCTTTGGTTTGTTGTTCTATATGCCGTATATTTCGTTTTATTCAAGTAAATTAACGATGTTTTGTGGTTAAAGACCTTGAAAATATTGGTATTTTTACCTAAATAACAGATGCTAAAAATAAAATTAAAGAGGATAATATGGCAGAATTAAATATTGCATCTGTTGGTATAGATGTTTGTGGGGTAAAATATATATCGCATAGTGACAAAGAAAGTTTGTCTCAGTATGATATTATTATATTTAACGCAGATATTATTGGTGGTTTAGGCTTGTTATATGAAAGTTTGCCATCTGGTGAAGAGTTCTTAAGTAGAAACAATTATCTCAAGTTAAATACGGCGTGCAACCACTGGCACCAAGAGTTAGACAATATATATAGAAATGGTAAGCTTGTATTTATCTTGTCTTCTCCACAAGAAAAAATTATGGTACATTCAGGAGGAGTGTTATATGAAAAAAATAAAGTGCAAACATATAGAACCAGTATGTTTGATACATATTCTTGTTTACCGCTATCATTGATTTCAAGAAATACGAATGGTGACATAATGAAAATGGTAAAGAACAAGTATCAAAACATAACAAAAGAACTATACGAGAAACTACAAGAATATACTTATTTTGATACAGAATTTACAGAAGTCCCAGATACAGCTATGCCTATTCTCACAACAAGAACTGGCGATATGGTGGGTTTTTTGTGTGAAAATCCAAATGGCGGAAAATATCTTTTCTGGCCACGTATTGACATGGAAAATAAGAAATTCTTTCATTATAACGAAGAAAAAAATCAAACTTTTTGGACAAAAGAAGGCGAAAAAGTCAGTAATATTCTTATACAAGCGTTGATCAAATTATATAAAACGAAGAATTCGGAACAAGAACCTGTCCCAGATTGGGTACAAAATAATACGGTCTTTGTAAGCAATAAAGAAGCCGAATTGTTGACAGATAAAAAAGATACCAAAGAACAAATAAAAGCTTTAACAGAACATTTGGCTATTACAGAGACAGAATTAGAACAGGAAGCCGAATTAAAGGTTTTGTTGTATGGAACGGGGCATAGTTTGGAAAATGCGGTTAATAAAGCTTTGAGCATATTGGGGTTGCAAGCAGAAAACTATAAACATCCAACAGAAACATTAGAGATAGATAATTTAATCAAATATGGAAATGTGGAAATCATAGGCGAAACGGAGGGTAAGGAAAAAGATATCCATAATGATAAAATTAGCCAATTGGTTACGAATCTTTCGCAATATTATACGTTGGAAATAGATCGTTTGAATCAAAAACCTAAAGGTGTTTTGTTTGGTAATCCAGAACGTAAAACACCATGTGATAACAGACGGTTGACATTCACTGAAAAATGCATGCAAATATCACGCACAGAAAAAATAGCATTGGTTTTGACCAAGGATTTATTTGTCGTTGCTTTGTATTTAAAAGATCATCCAGACGAAAGCTATAAAAAAGCATGTGTGGATGCAATAATAAATACAGAAAGTGGAATTGTGCAATTTCCGAACATCCCAGAAATAGTATAAAACACAACAGCCATATTATTCATCGGAATCCACAAACACAATCCCGAACCATTTGCGTAAAATGGCTAAGTGGGCGTTATATGTTGTTGTGCGGGATTGTTCGCGCTTGAATTCGGCGATTTCTTCGGCTGATAGGCCTAGTTCCCGCATAAGTCGATTAGCTAGTCCCATAAGGTAAAAGACGTTCCCCTGGGGCGTTTTCAAATCAATAACGATGCCTGTCGGATACTTTGCGTTGGGTATATTCGGTATATCGTTGCGCTGGTGGGCTTTGTGGCGGGCGACCATTTGCACAAACTTGTTTTGTATACGACGGAGCAACCATGCCTGGCGACAGGTCAATTTGCACCGTTTGTTCTGCGGATAGCCCCAACTCGTGTAATGATCTGCATGCTGCGAAATAAAGCATAATAAAATCCGTCTTATTACTGGGCTCAATTTCTCAAAAATGTTTGTACTTCATAGACAAGCCTTTTAAGGTTGTCGTATTTGGCATAATCTTTCGTCACTTGTCCTGTCATTTGTTGTAAATAAAGGATATTGCTTGTTTTTCAAATTTTTGGTAATTTGGAACAAAAGGGGACAAAATGGCAGATTATAAGGAATATCTGGATAAAATAAGAAATTCGCAGTTGTTATATTTTGATTCATTTCCATTGGATATGACGTCTTGTGAATATAATGTGCATTTGTTGTTGAATAAAATGGCAGAGTCAAGAAAATCGTATTTATTACTAATGGACAATGAAAGGTTTTCAGATGCTGTATTGATAGCAGGACATTTGTTAGAGAATGCCGCGGTGATCAATTATATTTCTGCCAGTTTGCAAGAAGCTAATACAAAACAAATAAGCAAATATCTGGCACGAGAAACGGTACAAACTCTATGTGATTTATTCAAATTTGTAGGCGATGATAATGTGGATGCGGAAACTCAAGAAACTATAGATTTTATAATGGATGATTTTAAGAATAGATGCGACATAGTTGTATCGAAAAAAGCGGAACAAAGTCACGAAGAATTGGTCCAGACTATATTGATGGCTATGACAAATTCGGAAAAATTAAGAATTATAAAAAATAATTACGAATTTCCGGTGGTTGAAGATTATTTAAGGCCGTTTAGGAAAGATTTGTCAAATTTTTATGGTTTTTCCGGTATTGATAAAAAGCTTGTGTTGTTTTATTCGTCATATTGCAAAATAAAACACTGCGGGGCGGCTATGTATGCGCCAGTTCTATGCAAAGATAGGGTTGTTATGAATAAAAATCAGTACAGAGACCTTAGCCCTATAGTTGTCTGGATATGTTTGGAATACACAGAAAAGAATATAAAAAATATATTGTCAAAAATAAAACCAGAATTAGGATTAACAACCAAAAACTAGATGTTTTTTATAACGTTTTAATTTATTGGTTTATTGATAAGTGTTGTTATAAATTTGTTAAGTTCCACATCTTCTGAGTCTATAATCTTTTTAACGCGCTCAAAATGCTTCCGCATTTGTTTTTTTATTGTAAGATGACTCATATCATAAAATGCTCTATTAACATAACACCAAAAATTGTTTTTCCCTAGATGAGTGTATTTTTTATATAATTGTCTTCTATATAATTTTTTC
>JAZRSO010000004.1:0-82197 GCA_045651525.1 Candidatus Enterousia sp.
ATAGGATATTATTTTGACAATTCAATGCTTGCTATTTTACCCAATGGTCGTCTCAGCCAAGATGGAATAGAGGCAGCTATTAATAGCAATGCAGATATGACTTGGCGTGCTATGTGGAATGATTCAAACGCAAAACTAACATTACCGACACCGACACGTAACGGTTATACGTTTGCTGGTTGGACTACAGCTGCAACAGGTGGTATCTTGATTGGTGGTGCCGGTGCTTCATATACACCAACCGAAGACATAACCTTGTACGCCCAGTGGATACCAAACGAATATACAATTACCTTAGATAACAATGGTGCAACAGAATCAGGTGCAACAACATTATATACGCGTTATGGCGACGGTGTGTATTTGGATGCAGCGCGAACAAAAAAAATGACAACTGATAGTAATTCGATTGAGATACCAAAAAAATACTGGACTATTACATATAATGCGAATGGTGGTTCTGCAGAGAAAACTTATGATCGTATCACGGTTCCATTCGAATTCTATAGTTTATCTAACGCTACTGCATGGTCAAAACGCTATATAAACACCAATGGATTTATCACAGCCGATGGTGTATCTGTCGCACAAGCGATTACCAAAAATACCACATGGTATGCAAACTGGAACACTAATCTAGCAGCAATGACTTCGATAACATTGCCAAAAGCAAGAAGGACAGGCTATACTTTATATTCTTGGTATACTGATATAGACGGTACACAAAAAGTGGTTGGCAAGGCGGGCGATTCATATACAACAACTGGTGGCGATGTAACATTGTATGCCCACTGGAATGCTGTGAAATATACGATTACATATGAAGAGAATGGTGGCTCAGATATTGACGACAAAACGTATTATATAACTTCAAAAACATTTTCCTTACCGACACCGATACGCGATGGATATACGTTTGGTGGCTGGTATTCTAATGAAGAATTGTCTGGTGAATCAGTAACAGAAATACCAACAGGCAGCACAGGCGATAAGACGTTATATGCAAGGTGGACTGGAAATACATATGCCGTAACATTGGATCCGAATGTTGGTGATAAACAAGGCTTGGCAGATGGGTATACTACCAGTGTGATAGCAACATATGGGCAACCAATGCCGTCGGCTACTATGCCTCATTTTCATGTTGGTTATAACTTTGAAGGGTATTATACATCAAAGACTGGTGGAACACAGTACTATGATGTTGATGGTGATTCAACAAGGAATTGGGACATTGCGCAAAATTCAACACTGTTTGCACAATGGTCTGTACACAGCGGCAAACTGGCGTTTGATGCAAATGGTGGAACAGGTACATTGCCTACATCGCCAACAACATGTACGTATGAATCGTGCGTTATACCGTCAAGTAATTTGACAAAAACAGGTTATACGTTTGCAGGATGGTATTTTTATCACGAAGACGCAGGTCAGGTTATTATGCAACCTGGCGAAGACGCGGGTGTTTATTTTGCAGACGTTACAATGAATGGTAAAACATTGACATTGACTGCTTTATGGGATGCGTGTACATATTCTGTAAAATATAACGCCAACGGTGGCAGTGGTACAATGTCCAACAGCAGCCATACATATGACACGGCCAAGGCATTGACAGCCAACGCATTTACACGTGCAGGGTGCAAGTTTACTGGTTGGGCGACCAGCACCAATGGCAGTGTTGTTCATGCAGACAAAGCAAGTGTAAATAACCTGACCAGCACATGCGGTGGCACGGTAAATCTGTATGCGGTTTGGTCATGCGGAACCATTACTGCAAAAGATGTAACGTTGACATATAACGGAACAACGACCAGCAATGGTACAGCGCAAAGTTGTGCAAATGTGATCGTGTCTAATATGGCTGGTGCAACAGTAAAGTACAAGACTGGCAGTGCGACCACATACACAACGACAGAACCGACCTTGACCAATGTTGGTACATTGACTGTAAATTATGAAGTATCTGCGTCTGGTTATACATCCAAGACAGGCAGTTATACCTGTACAATGAATGCCAAGGCGATGGATGTACCAACTCCAAGTAACAAGACATTGACATACACTGATGGCAGTGCGCTGAGTTGTGCGAATGTAACGGTTAAGGTTCCAACAAGTGGCGCAAGTGTTACATACAGTGAAGGCACATCAACAACATATACAACAACTGCGCCGACATTGACACATCCAGGGTCAAAGACAATAAATTATAAGGTTACCGGCAGTAACTTTACCACAGCAACCGGCAGTTACACATGTACGATGGACAAGGCAACTGGCGCAACAGTAATTAAAGATGGCAGTACAGTTGTAACAAACAAGAGTGGTTCGACAGAGTTCCCAGGGACAAAGAGTTTATCTGTTACATGTTCTGGTGGTGCGACAGCGACGATAACTAACAGTGCGGCAGATGTTGCGACAGCAAGTATCAGTAGCAATAAGATTAGTTTGAGTCCAAAGGCGACTGGCAGTGCGGTGATAGCGGTAGATTGTCCTGCAACTACGGATTATACTGCATCCAGTGCGACGTATACATGGAACGTAACAGATGGTACGATATCGGTAGAAAAAGATAATGTCACAGGAACTTATGGCGAAACATTGACCTGTTCCGGTTTAACAGTAAGTTCACCAAGTGGCACAACGATAGAATACAGCACGGATGGTGGCAGCACATGGTCCACAACAGTCCCGAGCCGTACGACAGCGGGGACAACGACAGTGAACTATCGTGTAAGTAAGACATATTACACCCCAGTGACCGGCAGTTACACATGTACGATGGACAAGGCGGAAAATCCAATTACGTTAAGTGCAACCACCGGAACGATGGCGTATTCAACCACAGCGACATTTACTGTAAATGATGCCCAGGGTACATTGAGTGTAAAATCCAGCAATGAAAATGCTGCCACAGCGGAGATTAGTGGAACAACAGTTACAGTAACCAGCAAGGCATCATACGGTACCGCCACAATCACAGTGACAGCGGCAGGTAACAGTAATTATAACAGTGGCAGCAAAACATATTCTGTAACAGTGAACAAGGGAACAATAACATTAGATAACCAAGGCGCAACAACTGCTGGTACAACAAAAATCTATCAGACTTATAATACCAATGTTTATTTGGATAGCGCACGCAGCAAGGCGATGACGACATCTGCAAACAAGATAACAGTACCTGCAAAGACGGGATATACGTTTGGCGGTTATTATGACAGCATCAGTTATACCACCCAATACGTTGGCGCCAATGGCTTTATCACCAGTGCCGGTTTAACAGCAGGTAAAGCGTTAAAGGCAAATGGTACTTGGTACGCAAAATGGACCGAGGTAACATGTTCTGCGACAAATGGAAAATGCGGTACGGTAACTGTAACAAATAATGTACCAAGTGTAACAATCACATGTAATACTGGTTACAGTAAGTCTGGTGGTGCAAATACAACATCGTCCTTTACTGTGACTGGCAGTGTTGGTGCAACAAGTTTAAATGGTTCTTGTTCTGAAAAATGTAACAAGATTACAATCAATCCGTATTGTACTGGCAGTACTTATAACCCACCGTTATATAAAAAGACAAATACGACTGGCTGGTATTCAGATAATGCGTGTACAGTGGAACTGACAAAAATAACAGATCTACCACAGTCTTGCAATAACTCTAACGGTAATTATACATTGCGTGGTGTTTATTCTGCAAAAGTGACATCATTGACCGCCGATGGGAAAACAGGAACACAGTATTTTACTAAGTCTGGTAATGCAACAACAACTGGTATAAATTTGAAAGTTACGGGAACAAAGACTTTGTATTTAGCATGGACCAAAGATTGCAACAGTGTTTTTAATGGTACATGTGATTTAGATGTTGCGGATAACGGTACTGTTGATTATACAACCAGTTGTGATACAGGTTATACATTGGACGGTAGTGATACTTATGCGCCAATATGCAACGCGAAAGAATATACAGTAACTTACAGCTGTGGCAGTGGTACAGGCACTGTGCCAAGTTCTGCTACTGCGACATATGACAGCGATTTTACGCCTGCAACCAATAGCAGCAGTAACTGTAAACGTGATGGATATACGTTTGCTGGCTGGGCGACGACGGATGATTCTGGCACGACAGTAACACATGCCGCAGGCACAGCGTTTAAGTGGCAGTACACAGCCGACAAGACCTTTACCGCCAGATGGACAGGCAACGAGATAACATTGAACTATAATGAAAATGGTGGTGATGCGGTCAGCAACGGCAGTTGTACATACGGTGGCAGTTTTAAGTTGCCATCTGCTGCGACGAAAGATGGTTCAGTATTTGCGGGCTGGAAGTTAAAGGATGGCACAGTAAAGAACGCAGGTGACAGCGTAACATGTGATTATACGAACCTGGGTGTATATAGTGGCACGAGTACGGCGGTAACAGCGCAGTGGGAAGAATGTGCGGCTGGCTCTTACTGTCCGGGGGATAATACAGAAATAGCTTGTCCATCTCCATACAGCAACAGTGTTGCAGGTTCTGATGCGGTCAATGACTGTTACTTGACCACAACGGCGGGTAATTACGTTGCAGAAACAGGCAAGGGGCAAGTAACCTGTGCGTGTGGTGGGTATTGCTTGGGTGGTACCAAGGTATATCACAGCAGTGGTGTTGGTAGCACGACTGGTGGTCGGACGGCATGTGATGCTGGAACATATAACAGCGACACAGGCGCCAGTGTGGCAAGTGCATGTAAGACGACCAGTGCTGGATACTATGCAGCGGCGGGTTCGTGCAACCAGACAAAGATAAAAGCGACTTGTTATGGTGGTGCTGGCTCTAAGGTAGAATGTCCAAACAGCTGTCCAACCCCATACAGCAGCAGTGTTGCAGGTTCTGATGCAGTCAATGACTGTTACTTGACCACAACGGAGGGCAATTACGTTGCAGAAGCAGGCAAGGGGCAAGTAACCTGTGCAGCCGGTGGATATTGCCTGGGCGGCACCACGGTATATCACAGCAGTGGTGTTGGCGATACCACAGGTGGTCGTGATGAGTGCGAATGCGGTACATATAATGCAAATACAGGTTCATCTGTTGCAACAGCATGTACCAAGACTAGCGCAGGATATTATTCCGCGGCCGGTGCGACAAGCCAGACCAAGGCAACAGCAGGTTATTATGCGGCGGCCGGCGCGTGTAAAGAAACAGCATGTTCTGGTCGTACAAAATACAGCGCAGCGGGTTCGTCAAGCTGCAAGACCGTAAGCGGTGGTTATTATACAACTGGATGCAACAGCAGCGGTAATATATGCACAGGTCAGAATCAGTGTATCAGTGGAACATATTGTGAAAGTGGTGTTCAAAAAACATGTCCAAGTGATGCGACCAGAACAGTTGCGTCTGCGAATGGTTCTGTGGCTGTGACATCGTGTTATGTAACGTGTGGTGCAATGGATATTGATAATGGAAAAACAACGATTGATAATACTGTGATATATTATGCAAATTCTGAGTATGCGGCCTGTACATATAGCGCCAGCTGTAACGATGGTTACGAAGTGTCTGGCAACGGTACAACGGCACCTGTATGTACTGCGTGTGCCATTGGGTCGTATGGTGGTGGGAATACTGCTGCGTGTTCAGTATGTCCAAATGGTGGTACAACAGCGTCTGTTGCGACCACTGCGATAACATCTTGTTATAAAACAGGCTTGCCGTACGAAGCAACACGTGGGGATGGAACGCAAAGATGTTTCTATACCAGCGGGGATGGCGATAGTGCGGACTATTCAACAGATTGTGATTCTATACAAATAACATCGTGTGATGCCAAGTATTATTTGAAAACGGATACAGCTACAAATTGTACCAGTGTTGGTACGGGGTATTATTCGGCGGCTGGGGTGTTGACACGTACACGTTGTCCGACAAATTACCGCAGTGGGGGCGCCGCCAGCAGTCAAAGTGGATGTAAAACAAAGTGTGCGGATGGCGCGTATGTTGCAACAGCAAAAGCAGCGTGTGTGAACGTGGGCAGTGGATATTATGCTGCAACACATACGGTTGCGTATGGTAAGACATCTTCTGTCAGGGGACAATGTGCGGCCGGCTTGACAACAATCGGGTATGGGGCAGGCGCCAATGAAGAGGGCGATTGTGGTCGTATCTTGAATATTGATGGTGAAAAATTATACTTGCGCAGCATGAAAAAGACCGAACATGCATTACATGTCAGGGTTGGCGAAGATGTGTTCTATGGAAATATGGACACAGCCAGCAAGGTAATTAGCGAAGGTGCAACTAATAAATTGCGCATAAGATATAATGATACTGTTTATTATGTTCATGACGACAGTGTAAATTAATGAAAGAAGGGTGAAAAAATCCCCCGTTTCGGGGGATTTTTTGTTTCTGTTCGTTATTGTTATTTCAAGTTTTCTGCGGCGGTGCGTGCCAAGGTGTCAACACGCTCGTTCATTTCGTCGCCATTATGACCGCGTACCCAAAACCAATGAATTGTTTTGGTTGATGCAATTGCATCCAGTTCTTGCCATAAATCTTGGTTTTTTACAGGTTTTTTATCGGCTGTTTTCCAATTGTTCTTTTTCCAGTTTTTTAACCAAGACTGCATACCGTTTTTTACATATTGACTGTCGGTGTGTATTTCCAATTCGTCATGTTTTTTTGCGGCGTTTAATGCACGAATGACGGCCATTAGTTCCATCCGATTGTTTGTTGTATTTTGTTCGCCACCGTTACGTTCTGCGGTGTGTGTGCCGTCGGTCGCAACAAAACTCCAGCCACCTGGGCCTGGGTTTCCAAGACAACTGCCATCTGTCCAAATTTTTAGCATTTTATATTCTTCCTTTTTATGATATAATACCATACATGACATATAATTCCAATGATTTAAAAGATATGGCAAATTCTGTGCGTGCATACGCATTACATGCGTTGCGTATGGCGGGCAGTGGTCATGTGGGAATTGTGTTGGGGTGTGCCGATATAATTACAACTATATATGCGAATTTTTTGCGCCGTGGTCGTGACAGGTTTGTTCTGTCTGCGGGACATGGCAGTGCGTTG
The DNA here is from genome assembly GCA_045651525.1 of Candidatus Enterousia sp. GTDB lineage: Bacteria > Pseudomonadota > Alphaproteobacteria > Rs-D84 > Rs-D84 > Enterousia. The sequence continues at coordinate 7,079 of JAZRSO010000004.1, forward strand.
TTATATTCTGTATTAAAACTATCTGGCTATGATATTGGTGAATTATCCGAATTCCGCAGGGTTGGCGGATTGCCTGGGCATCCAGAATATGGAATTGACGGTGTTGATGCGACCACAGGTCCCTTGGGGCAGGGGGTTGGTAATGCTGTTGGGATGGCGTTGGCAGAAAAAATAAATAAAACCGATTCGCGCGTATATTGTTTATGTTCTGATGGCGATTTAATGGAAGGTGTTGCAGCAGAGGCGATGTCTTTTGCAGGTCGGTACAGATTAAATAATCTGTTATTACTGTGGGCTGATAATGGATTCAGTATTGACGGCGTTGCACAAAACGACGTGGATGTTATGGCGCGTATGGACGCATATGGCTGGCAGGTTCTTAGTGTTGATGGTGATGATTTTGTACGGTTAGATCGTATATTGCAAAATGTGCAAAAATCCAAGGTTCCAGTATTTATTCGCTGCAAGACTGTTATTGGTCGTGGTTCCAGTTTGGAGAATTCGTCAAAGGCACATGGGTTTTTGTTGGATGATTCGGAATTGATGACGCTGATTCAAAAGAATATATCGCCCCAAGGCGACAGGTTGTGGGCACAGGTTGCAGCGCAAAATTCGGATACAATTGTATGTCGTGATAATTTTGATTTGCCAAATGTTGTGTTGCCACCTGTGGGTAATTCTATTTCTATGCGGCAGTTGTCTGGAATTTATCTTGATGAATTATTAAAGTGTGGTGCAAAAATTATCGGGGGCAGTGCAGACCTGGGGGGCAGTACAAATGCAAGGGTTTCCGCATCGCGTGAAATTACGCCTGATGATTTTTCCGGTAATTATATAAACTATGGTGTGCGCGAACATGCAATGGCGGCAATTATGAATGGTATGGCAACATGTGGTGTGCGTACGTATGGTTCGACGTTTTTGGTGTTCAGTGATTATATGCGCCCCAGTATTCGTTTGTCTGCAATGTCTGGGTTGCCTGTGGTTTATGTGTTCAGTCATGACAGCGTTGCTGTTGGTGAAGATGGACCAACACATCAGCCGATTGAACAATTGCCGTCACTGCGTTTAATTCCAAATCTGAATGTGTTCAGACCATGTAATGGTGCAGAACTGATGTATGCATGGCGTCGCGCATTAACTGAAAAGAACAAGCCGTCGTCTATTGTTTTGTCGCGTCAGGCGATTCGTTTAATCCCAACGCCATTGGGTGCAGATATATCGCGTGGTGCGTATGTTATAAAGCCTGCAGCCGCAAAACGTGTACGTGTAACGGTGATTGCAACGGGCAGTGAAGTACCACTTGCGATTCAGGTTGCAGAAAAACTGGGTGATTTTGTTCAGGTTGTATCAATGCCGTCTGTGGCTGATTTTCGTATGCAAGATGCAGAATATAAAAATCAAATATTGTCTGGTTTTGTTGTCGCAATAGAGGCAGCAGCGTCTGCGCCTTGGTTTGAATTTGCAGATGCGGTTGTTGGGATTGACAGGTTTGGTATGTCTGGTGATGGCGATACTGTATATAAAGAACTGGGTTTCAATGCTGATGCAATTGTGTGTGATATAAAAGAAAAAATTAAATGACTGATTTTGTTTTTGCTTTGTCGTCTGGCGAAGAAATTCCTGTGATAATCACAACGCGTCGTGGGTTGCGTAATATTACGTTACGACCAAAGATTGCGCCAAAACGTGAAATTCATATTTCAAAGCCGTGGTTGGTTTCTAATGTGGCTGCGATTCGTTTCTTGAAATCAAAACAACAGTGGGTTGAATGTGTATTTGATAAATGTCCACAGAAAATAAAAATACAATCAGGTGACATTTTGGAATTTCTGGGGCGAAGGGTGACATTGATACATAACCCATCGTTGCGTGCAAATCGGTTTGATTCAGAAAATTCTGTTCTGTATGTTGGTGGCGCGTCTGATATGTTTGAACGTCGTGTTCGTGATTATGTAAAAAATGAATTTTTAAAAGAATTAAAAAAAATGGTGCAATCTGCGCCACGTGAATTTTGGCCACGGCGAATTGCAATTCGTGATACGACATCGCGTTGGGGCAGTTGTTCGTCCACAGGTACAATGTCTTTTTCGTGGCGTTTGGCGTTTGCACCTTTGGATGTTATGCGATATGTTGTTATGCATGAATTAGCACACAAAAAACATATGGATCATTCCAAAGAGTTTTGGGCGACTGTGTGTGAATTATATGGTTTTTGTGTTGAACGTGCAAAGCGTTGGCTGACAAAGAATGGTGGCGAATTACACCGGTATTTCTGATTTGGTTCTTTGTGACTTTTGTGATATAATTTAACTTAATTATATTAAGGGAATGTTGTGTTTATGCGTTTTTATACAATTTGTATTTTTGTGATGATGTCATTTATGGCAAATGCTGCGACGTGCCCAAATGGTTATTCAGAACTGTCTGTAAATGAAAATGATAAAATTGTGCCAATGGATGAACAGTGTTCAGATGGTACAACAGAAGTTTATACTGTATCTGATTGTTCTGGTGCAAATGCGGGCAGTGTGTGTGCAGTATGTGATGGTGGTGCACTGACTTCTGGTGGTACGTGTGCAACGTTGTGCAGTGTGGGTGCCAAGAAAATAAATTTTGGCAAGAATTTATCGTTTGATTTATTGTCAGATCGAACAACAAAGCCGTCGTTAAATATTTCAATGGGGCGGGGCAAGGTGTGTTATGTTGGTCTGGAATCTGGTGCGGATAAAGGTTTGAATTTTAAATTGCCCGGTAATCGTATATATCATGCAACAAATGCGTCGTCTGGCGGATATCGTGTGTGTCGTGCTGGGCATACTTTGTCGTATGTTTGTAATGGCAATACGGTTGAAAGGCAGGTAATGACAGATGGCGGTTGGTATACATTACCGTCTGCCGGTGTTTGTAGCGCACCAGATGGCAGGCGTTTTGGCGGTTGGTATATGGATGGTGTAAAACAAGATTTATATAAAATCAATGTTTATAATTATGGTACAGATAAACAAATGATTGCGCGGTTTTTGGAAGATTCTGATTACTATAATATAAATTACCATTGTTTGGTGAATACTGCACCTGTATATACGGATATGGCGACAATTGGGGCAAACAATGCACTGAAAAATGTTTGTCAGAATTCGCTGTCGGGGTATGAACAGCTCGGTTGGTTTACGCCAATAAAACCAGAATATATAAACAGGTTAAGTTCGTGGTGTTATGATAACTTTGGCACTACGGGCGGGTGCGAAACAGCAATCGAACAGTTGGCTGAAGTGATGCGGTCACCAGAAGAGAGTTGGGTTGGCTTTTATTTTGGGAATGGTAATGCTATTTTCACAGATGGGTGGGATGCGTTTTTCTGGGCGATTATGTTGGCATTCGGCTATCAATCCCTGATAGATGTAAGTAGTGTTGATGAAGATTTGGCAACGATATTAATGGGTGTGGCACTGTATGAACATACATGGCTGGACCCAAATTTGATGGATGTTGGGGATATTGGTCAACAGGTGATAAATACAGATAAAGATATTGATTTGTATGCGATTTATGACAAGGTAGAACCAGTAATTTCTTATGATTGTGGTGTTGGGGGCGACAGGTATGATACTCTGTATGGTGACTGGGATGCTCCTGTTTATGGCGAAGGGTATGATTTGTCGGGTGCGTGTGCACATGGTGTGTATAATGATCATTCGAGTTCAGGGATGTTTCACGAAAACGGCTGTCACTATATCGGGGATTGGATTGATGGCGATTATTACGAGGCGAAATATGGTGATGATTTAATTTGGGTTTACGAAGGTAATAAAACGGTTGTTGGTGCGTATAATTGTAATTTTACTGCAATGTTTGACTGTGGTGATAATGGTGTATTGAAAAATTCAGGTGATGCGACATTGACAGCAGAATATTTGCGTGTTGATGGGAATCAGCGCTTTGTGCTAGATATTGTTGCAGAATGTGTACCTAAGGAAGGAAAAGAATTTGATGGTTGGGTACATAACAGTTCGTACAGTACAGACAGTTTATATTATTCTGTGGGTGATGCTGTTGATTGGTCTGAATTTGATTATCTGGACGGGGCTTATTTTGAAGCGGTGTATAAAGATGTGGAGTAGGCGGTGAAAGTGTTAAAATATTTTATTTTGACTTTGTTTTGTTCTTCTGCATTTGCGGCAAATGTGCCGCTGGTATGTGCTGTTAATAATGATGGTCAAACGTTTACGTGTGGTGAAAACGGGGTTGGGGACCCGTTGTGTGGTTCGGATAATGCTGATGAAACGTTGCTTATATCGTGTTGTTCACCGCGTAATTCGGGCTATGTGTTTGGTGGTTGGAAAATTCGTGGTACAAATGTAGTATTAAATATACAGACAATTTTTAATTCTGAAAATATGTTGGAACAAATGCCGCCTGTTATTGGCGGGATACAATTTGATGCGCAATGGGTTCCGTCTGCTGATATTGACATGTTTGATATAAATGATGAATTAGTTGGGTTTATGTTAAATCCAGAAACAAATACTGCGTATTATGAATTTGCGTCGGGTGTTGTAAAATTAAATGCAATTTTGTCCTCTAATAGTACTGGTGATGGTGTTGCAAGTTTGTTGGGAGAAAATATTCCAACAGCCAGCAGTTCTGCAATTTTGTCTGGCACGGGGGAATATTGTTGGATTGGTGTCGATGGTAAAAAGTATGTCTTGGTCGGCCCACAATCAGATTGTGCGATGTTGTTGTCTGAATTTGCAATGGCAAAATGGACGGATCCAGATGTGTATAATATGGTCGTGCCGTTGCTGTTATCAATAATGATGGGAAAATAATTCTGGGAAAACATGCTTGTGGCGTTGTGTGTTGTTTTTGTGCATAATGTGTATGTTCTTTATGGGGCGTACACGACAAACGCAGATGTTATCGCCAAGAAAACTTTTCTTTCGTCATTTGTGTGTGGTGGTTATGCCCCGCTTTTGTTTAAAAACTTGAAATTTCAGAATTTTATACTACAATTAAATGGAAATGATTAAATTTTTAAATATCTTTTCTGTTTTTCATCACACCCAGTTGGGTGGGTATTAGCATATTATTATTTTATATGATATAATTGACATAAATAAAATGTCGCACTTTCTAATATTAAAAATAGGAATAAAAAGATGGATTTAAAACCAACAAAACCGTTATCGGGTTTTATAGAATTGTTACCAGCACAACAACGTTGCTTTGACTTTTGCGCAGCGCGTATGTTGGGTGTATTAAAAACAGCCGGATTTAACCAACTGGATTTGCCGGCTATTGAACGTGCCGAAGTTTTAACAGATAAAGATAATTGGGATGAAATTGAAACACAGATGTTCTTGTTCCAAAAGGGCGATACAAAAATGGGATTGCGTTATGATGGAACGGTCGGTCTGTCGCGTTATGTTGCAGGTCATCTGAACGATTTGACGTTTCCGTTCCGCGCCAGTCAGTTTTCAAAACGTTATCGTGGTGAACGTGCACAGCGTGGTCGATATCGTGAATTTTATCAGATGGATATGGATATAATGGGTGTCAATTCGTTATCAACGAATTATGATGCAGAAATTATTTCTGTGATTCAGCGAACATTAAATTCTGTATCAGAATTTATTGGTGGTAACTGTGTGCGTGTTGGTTCGCGACCATTTTGGGATGCGTTATTTGATTATTTGGAAATGACAGATAATCAGAAAAAAGACGTGTTCGTTTTGATTGATAAAAAAGACAAAATGGGCGAAGATGACTTTGCCGAAGGGCTAAAAGATACATTAAATAACACAGAAAAAGAAAATCAAATTAAATCTGTATTTACAAATGGTTATTCTGTGTTCTTAAACAAATATGACAAGTTAGATGCAGCGATTTCAGAACTAAATAAGTTTATGGAAACTTTGCGGATGTTCGGTGTGGAAAATGCCGAAATCGATTTGTCGATTGCGCGTGGTTTGGCATATTATACAGGTCTGGTATTTGAATTTAAGTCGTTAAAATATCCAGAACTGGGAACTGTTGCCGGCGGTGGTCGTTATGCAGACTTGGCGGGTAAGTTTAGCAAGACTAAAATTATCGGTGTTGGCGCGGCAATTGGATTTTCTAGAATATTTGTTGCATTGATGGAATCGGGGCAGATTGATTTGATGCAATTTGAATCGCCAGTTGATGTAACTGTGTTGTGTATGGGGAATGAAAATCTGTCGTATGCAGTGTCTGTTTTAAATGCGTTGCGTGATGAAAATATTGCGTCAACCGCGTATTTAGAAGCAGAAAAAAAGTTTAAAAATCAAATTGAATATGCTGATAAAATAAAATCTAGATTCAGTATGATAATTGGCGAAACTGAGAAAGAAAATCAAGTTGTTGCATTGAAAAATATGACGACTGGGGAACAGGTTTCGGTGTCTGTTACGGATGCAATAAAAACTATAAAGGCGATATAATGATTGTTGAACAAAAGCTAAAAGATATTCAGGCAAGGTTTGTAGATATCGAAGCGCAAATGAATACGGGTAATGTTGCTGGCGATGAATTGGCAAAACTGTCCAAAGAATATTCAAGGTTGGCAGAAATTATTCCGCTGATAAATGAATATTTTCAAATTGTCGCAGGTATCGCAGATGCGCGTGAAATGCAAAATGATGCGGAATTGCGTGAAATCGCAAATGAACAGTTGCATGAACTGAATCATCTGTTGCCGGATGTTGAAAAGAAATTACAAATTGCATTGTTGCCACGCGATGACGCGGATGATAACAGTGTTATTATGGAAATTCGTGCCGGTGTTGGTGGTGAAGAATCTGCGTTGTTTGCAGGTGATTTGTATAATCAGTACAAATCTTATGCATTGCGTCAAGGCTGGAAGGTAGAAGTTATTGAAGAAAATGCGACTTCTTTGCGTGGGTATAAAGAAATCGTGTTTAAAATTGACGGGGCGGGCGCATATGGTCGTATGAAGTTCGAATCTGGAATTCATCGTGTACAACGTGTTCCAGAAACTGAGGCGGGCGGTCGTATTCATACCAGCGCGGCGTCTGTTGCTGTGATGCCAGAAGCCAAAGAAATCGACGTTGTTATCGAAGATAAAGATATTCGTATCGATATATTCCGTGCGTCTGGGGCAGGTGGGCAGCACGTTAATAAAACAGACAGTGCAATACGTATTACTCACTTTCCAACAGGTATTGTTGTAACATGTCAAAATGAACGTAGCCAGTTGCAAAATAAAATTGCTGCGATGGCGGTATTGCGTTCAAAATTGTATGAAAAACAACGTATGGAACAAGAAAGTGCAAGCAATGCGTCGCGTCAGTCTATGGTTGGTTCAGGTGATCGCAGCGAGAAAATACGTACATATAACTTTCCGGAACAACGCGTAACAGATCATCGTATTAAGCTGACGTTGTATAAACTGGATGATATCTTGGCTGGTGGTGTTGCACTTGACGAGATGATAGATGCGTTGATTGCGGCAGATCAATTGGAACGATTGGCAAATATGGAGTAGGATTATGCGTTCGTTGGTTACGATTCAAGCTGCACGTTCAATGTGTGCGGATGCGTTGGGTGGCAAGTCGTTGTCAGTTTATACGGCGTATGATTACGATTTGCGGACTCAACGCAGTGTCTTGGAGAAGATTGAAAAACAGTATTCTGATTATGTTGCGCATTCAGAGTCGGTGCGCAAGTGGTGTGTTGAATACGAGGCAAAAAACGATCGGGTAAGTCATGTAATCGCGGGGGTGTGGCGATGGGCGTTGGGGGATGAAATGCATTTGCCAATAAAGATGGAAAAAAGTCGTTAAAAAAACCGCCAATTGGCGGTTTTTTTATTGTGAAAAAGGCCTTTTTTTGGTATCATAAAGGTTGTTATGGAAAAAGAAAACGAAGATTTAATAGATAGACCTGTTGTTATGGTTGGTCTGATGGGGGCTGGTAAAACCAGTGTTGGTCGCGCGTTGGCGCGCAGACTGGGGATTCCTTTTGTCGATTCAGACAAGGAAATAGAAGCGGCCGCTGGTTGCAGTGTGGTTGATATCTTTTCTATGTATGGCGAGGCTGAATTTCGTCGTGTTGAACAGCGTGTTATTGAACGTATTTTAGATACGCCGCCGGCGTTAAAAATTATTTCCACGGGCGAGGGGGCGTTTATTACGCCGGCTATTCGGGAAATGGTGCTGTCGCGTGCGCTGTCTGTGTGGTTAAAGGCTGATTTGGATTTGTTGGTCAAACGCACGGGAACGCGTGATACCAGACCGCAGTTGTTAAATACGGACAGTCGCAAGATTTTAGAGCAGTTAATATCTGAACGTTACAAGACTTATGCGTTGGCAGATCTAACTGTAGAGACAAAAGATGAAAATTTGCGCAAGACTTTGTCAAAAGTTTTAAGGGCGATTGATGAATATTCTAACAAACAAGAAGATGGGGTGATAAATGAGTAAAAGCAAAAATGTATTTAAAGAATTTAGTAATTTTGTTCAACGTGGTAATGCGATTGATATGGCGGTCGGTATCATTGTCGGCAGTGTTATGACCAGCGTTGTGAATTCGTTGGTAAAAGATGTTATTATGCCACCGATTGGGTTGTTGATTGGTGGCGTTGATTTTTCGCAGTGGTTCTTTGTGTTGGGTGGTGGTGAACCGGGTGTGACGTATGAAACGATTGCGCAGGCGCAGGCTGCAGGTGTAACAACGTTGAATTTAGGGTTGTTTTTAAATTCTGTGGTCAGTTTCTTTATAACAATGTTTGCGATATTTTTGTTTGTCCGCACGATGAATAAAATGCGCGATAAAAAACCTGCAAACACCCGCGCGTGTCCGTATTGTAAATCTAATATCAGTAACGAGGCGACGAAATGTGCGTTTTGTTGTTCTGGTGTAACGCCAATGGAAACGGGCACTGTTGAAGAAAGTGAGCTAAAAAAAGGATTAAAAAGCCTAAAAAAAGTAGCGGTAAATGTTGCGGGTGAATCTGTTGCTAAAATTAAAAAAATAACAAAGCGTTAAGCGTAGGATTTTATAAATTATATAAACTTTTATTCGGGCGGTTTTGCCGCCTGTTTTTATCGTTAAAAGCAGGGCAGATTATGTATAGTTTTTTGTGGTCGCGCTTGGTTGTTAAAAAGGTAGGGTGTGTGTCTTTGCTGTATTTATGATGGTGTTTGTTTGGTTGTTTTTGTGTTGTGTCGGGTGCGTTAGGTTGTTTTGATGTATATTGTTGTGGTGTGTAGGCATATTTGTAAGAAATAATTTTTATATAGCGCTATTTGTAAAAACAAAAAGTCGCAGAAAGCCGCAGGGTGTACAATATATAAAAGGCGCATAATGTATATTATGTATAGTTTATGGTGTGTAGGTCGGGCAAATTTATGTTTTGTGTATAAATGTATGTTTTTGTATTTGCGTATGATGCGGTTGTTTTTTTTATTTATAAGTTTTTAATTTTTTGTAAAAAATAATTTTTGTTTGGTTATGTGAAAATAAAAAATATTTATCTGGCAGTGTGTGTTTGTTGTCGCGAATTTTTTTGTTTTTGTGTCGTTGTGTTCTTTGTATGTGTTTTATGACTGATTTGTGTTTCTTTTTGTTTGTGTGCTTTTGATGGTGTTTCTGTCTAAAAATGGTGTTTTGTCCCCTATTCTGTGTATGAAAATGCTAAAAACCGCAGAAATCTGCGGTTTTTTTTGGTGTTTTTATCGTTTTTTTATTGCCAAATTGGCATATTTTTGCGATTTTTTATTTTGTTTGGCATTTTTTTGTGCTTTTTAAAGGGGTTTTGTAAAAATCGCATCGTCTGGCGATACGTATTGTTAATTCCTGTGCGTCACTTTGTGTTGGGTGTGGAGTGATGTTTTCTGTATTCCCATATGAATTAATGTATGTGAAAATGGGTTTGTGTTGTATAGTTGGCATAAAACCTTGGTTGGTTTCGATTGTGCCCAGTTCGCATCTGGATTTGCATCCTATGCATTGATTTGGGGTTGTTGCAGTTATGGTTGAATATTGCGCCATATATTTTGGACATGCGTGTGCAATTAGTCTTGCTGTGTCTATTGTTTTGTATTTATTTGCTAATGGGCGTATGTTGTGTCTAATGTTGTTTTTGTCGTAATAAAAACCATATGGATTGCTGTCGATAGTTGGCATAAATCGACCTTTTTTTCGTTTGCTTTCTACTGCGCCAAATTCGCAACGTTTTGGGCATCCATTGCATTTGTTTGTGTTAAAACCAAGTAGTTGTGAAAACATATTTATATATCCGTCTATCTTTGTATCAAGTAGTTGTCGCATGCTTTGGCGACTTTAAAAGCGTACATTTTTGCGTGAAATTCGTCGGTAAAATTTGGTGTTTTTTGTATTTGGCCAAATGTATTTATATGGTATTTGATTAGTTTTGAACCTATTTTAGTTATAAATATTCCTTGGATTTTTTGTGATGAAAATAAACAATGGTGAGAACAGCCGATGCAACGGTCAAATTGTGGTGTTTGTGTTTTGGGTGTGATTTTTCTGTTTTTATAGCTTTTGCATTGTTGAACCAGGTTTTTTGCTGCTTTTATTGCGTCTTCTAGTGTTGCGTACGGTCGGCGAATTGGACGTCGATTGCCGAATTGGTCTTGCGAGTATGTAATAGGTTCATTGTTTTTTGTGGGTAAATATCTGTACTTGCCGTGTCCACGGGTTATGTAATATGCGCCTAATATGCACAGTTTGTTGCAACCGTTGCATTTGTTTGTATTAAGTCCAATTTTTTGTGTGAACATTGTTTTTGCCTTATTTTCGATTTTGATAGTTGTCGCACAGATGGGCGATTTTATTTTTTGCAAACATTTTAGCGTGAAATGCATCGTAGAAAATGCGCGATGTTTGAATTTCGCCAAAAGCATTGATGTAACGCTCAATTACTTTTGATCCGATTTTTGGGACAAATATACCGCGAATAATTTCTGATGAAAATATACAGTGGTGTTTGCAACCGATACAGCAATCAATGTCAGGTGTTGTTAATTGGTCTTTTTCTATACGGTAATCTGTGAAATCGTCGCATTGATGTGACAGTAATTTTGCTGCATTTATTGCATCGTGTGCGGTTGTGTATGCTTTTGCTAGTGGACGATTGTTTCCGTGTTGGTCTTTGGTATATATTTGTACTTCGTTATTTTTGGTTGGTAAATATTTTTGTTTGCCGTCAATAGTTGTTACTTGTAATGCCCCAAGGGTGCACAGTTTGTTGCAACCGTTGCATTTATTTGTATTTATGCCTTTTGTTTGTGTGAACATTATGATTATCTTTGATAGTTGTCGCACAGGTTGGATATGTGTTGTGCGCGTTTGATGGCCATATCTTGTGATTCATAGTATGGTACGTTTTTTGTAAGACCGCGTTTGTTTTTGTATTTTGTTATCGTTTTTGTGCCAATAACAGGTAAAAATCCATCACGATTTTGTGTTGATATATGTTGCGCAGCAAGTGTGCATTTACATTCGCAACCGTGACATTGTGTGTCTGTGAATGTTTGTGCGACTGGTTGTGGTGGTGCAACGTAATGTTTGCAAGATTTTACAGCGGTATATGCGTGTGATAATGCGACGGTTGCAGAAACGTATGTTGTAATAAAATGCTTTTTGCCGCTTTTATCACGATAGTGCGGTATTGGCTGTCCGTTCTTTGTTGGGCGAAAGTTTATATAGTTGTCGTATAATACGACGGCCTGGACACCCAGTTTGCACCTGCGGTTGCAACCGTTACATCTGCCGATATGAATAGATTGTTCTTGGGTAAACATATTTTTATCGATGGTTTTGATAGTGATCGCATAATGGAATAATTTCTTCTTTTAATAATTCCAATGCTTCTTCGGCTGTGTTGCGTTTTGTGTTTGTTTGCAAGACATTGTTTGCGTCAAAGTATTCCATAACCGGCTGTCTGTCGATGGTTGGTACCCATTTTGTGCCATATTCGCCGATGACTTGGATTGTGTTGTCGGCTGCTGGTTGTTTTGGAACATCAATGGCTTTTACGCCCAGTCTGCAATGGTATTGGCAACCATGGCATATGTCGTATAAGTTGCATGCTGTGATATTGATTTTGTTTTCTTGGGTGAATTTCATACTTGTCACCTTTTTTATTTTGTGTGTTGATAGTTCGCGCAGTGCGTAACATGTATTCTTGCGCGTGCAATTGCAAGTAAACGTGTGCTTGATGCTGCGGGTTGTTCTATGTCGTCTATATCTATATAGGTTTTTAATAGTTTTTGATTGACTGTTGGGTAGTATTCGGGTGTCCAAGACAGCAAGTTTCTGTGTGTGCCAAATGCACAATGGAGTTCACAACCGTCACAATAATTTTCGTTTATTTTGATATCCATAATTTGAATCCTTTATTGTTTTGGTATAATTATAGACAAATATATATAAATGTCAAGTTGATTTTAAGATTTTTTTATGTTACCTTATTTTGTATGAGATTAGATCAAGCGCTTGTTCTTTGTAATTTGTACCCTACCCGTGCCAAGGCCGTGGCGGCAATAAAGTCCGGTTTGGTGACTGTGAATGGTGTTGCGGCCAAAAAGCCCAGTCAGATTGTGTCTGATACAGATGTGTTGGATGGGGGTGCGTTGCCCTATTCCGTGGGGCGCGGTTCGTTAAAGTTGGAACGTGCGTTGGAATATTTTGACGTAAATCCAATGGATTATGTTTGTTTGGATATTGGCGCCAGTACCGGCGGTTTTACATCTGTTTTGTTGGCGCGTGGCGCAGAACGCGTATATGCGGTTGATGTGGGAACAAATCAGTTGGACGAGTCATTGCGTGCAGATTCGCGTGTTGTGTCGCTGGAACAGACAGATATTCGTGAACTGTCCCCTATTTCGCCGGTTGATTTGATTGTGATTGATGTTTCGTTTATATCGTTGACGAATATTGTTGAATTCTTGCCGCGTTGGGGTGCAAAAACAGTTATTGCATTGATAAAACCACAGTTTGAGGTTCCGCGCGACGTCGCAGCCAAATTTAATGGCATTATAAAATCGTCAGATTGGCATGATTTTTCAATAAATCGTGTTGTTGATGCGTTTTCACAGTATGGTTTTAAGAATATCGGTATTACAGAATCACCGGTCAAAGGCGGCAGTGGTAATACAGAATTCTTGGCCTGTTTTCGTGTGTAAAAAATTCTTTGTACTTTTATTATGTGATGTGTTATAATTCACAGGTCAACGGGTGTTTGTTGACTGGGTTTAGCGACCCATTGGTAAGCGTCATGTAAAGACGTAAAAACTTATTCCAACCATTGGTTGGAGTGTGTGAATATATTGAATAAGCACGCAATTCTTACTATTGTCGCTAAACTCCAACCACTCGTACAATAAAATACGGTGGTTTTTGTTTTGGGGGATGTGGTGAGGTATTTACTAACGATTTTTGTTATTTGTTATGCCAATGGTGCGATTGCTGCCCTACCCGATATTGTGTTGTGTGATGGGGGATTTCCAGTAATGAATGCGGTGTCAGAAACGTCTGTGTCCGAAACTGGCGAAGAAATTATTACGCCAATTGTTGAGTATTCTTGTCAACCGTATTCGCAGGGAATTTGTCCGACATCATATGTTTCGTATGATGTTTCAGGGTTGTTTCCAACAGATATGGATGGAAATTGTAATTCTGAAAAAATTCGTAAAGTCCCGTCACATGGTGGGTTTGTTGCGTCGGGATTTCCGGTAACATTGTGCGATAATGGGTATTTTGATGGTGTCGCGTGTGTGCCTTATTCGGAGGCTTCGGAAAATTGTCCGACGGGTTATTTCAAGGCGTTTGCTAATAAATCTGTACAACGCGTTTATGGAGAATGTCCGGATAAAACGGTATTGTTTTCCAATGAAAATATTGCAGTTTGGACATATCCGTATGATGATAATGTGGATGCAGATATCGTGTTGCGTTTATGTGATACTGGTTACGATATGAATTATTTGGGCGAGTGTGCAGCACTGTGTTCGGTTTCAAATACAGGTGTAAAAACGCAATATTTACGTACGGATACTGGATTGAGTTTTCCTGTTTATAGCAAAAAATTAACGGTTCCGTCGTTGAATGTCAAGACAGGTAATCGTCGTTGTTATGTGAATATGATTCCTGGTGGTGGCCTAAATGCAATAAATATCACGAGTGAAGATACGACTTATAGGGTTGTGTATTAAATGTATGGAGAAAGTGTAATGCGTTGTATATTTTTTTCTTTGTTATTATCGTTATTTATTCTGGTGGACGCATGGTGTGCATTATGTCAGAGTAATTTTTCTGTATTAGTTACATTGGACAAAGATTCTGGTAATACAGTAAAATATAGCACTCCTCAAATTGATGGCATGAATTGGCGTATAGATGTGGATTATGACACGATGACTTCGATAAATGGTACGTTTCGTTTTTTGCGTGGGGTTGCGTCATGTAGTGAATATGTTGGAAATTCACAATATGCGTTTGTTACGGGTTATCAAGTAACACCGGCGGATGATGTTGGGATTTATTGTTGGTGTGCATTACGTCGGCCTGCGACCACGTATTTTATGTTTTTGCAGGCGTATAATAGTGTGGATGCGTGTGTGGCAGATTGTGCTGCGCAATGTGCGAATGGTGTTCGTTCAAGTTATTTATTTAGAGATCATTTGTTTGAGGGGGTATGGTAATGAAATTATATTTATGTCTTTTTTTGTGTTTGTTTACAATTGGTGCTGGTGCTGTAACATTTTGTGTAAAGCCAGATGTTATTGCGCTGGGTATAAGCTCGTTAAAAATCCCAACGGTAACATCGTATTCTGGGTTTGATTGGTCGGCATATGTACCAGAATTTGGTACGATACATGGTATTTCGTCTTGTAGTGATAAAGGTGGTGATAACTCTGTAAATTTGCATGGCTGTCGTATCGGTAGTTATTGGGGGCATGTTGCTGCAAAGGGTGAAGATGTAAATAATAATTATTATGGTCGTGCTGATGGAAAAAGTTGTTGGTGTAAAATGACGCATCCTGTTGAGTCGGGTTGGATTTTGGTTCATATATATACAGATGTGTGTGTATCAGATTGTGCAAAAAATTGTGGAAATTATTTAAAAAGCACTAGTCCCGATCACGCTAGTACACTTCGTTGTATGTTAGCGACTGTAGGTTTGGAGGAGTGAGTTTTTTTACAATGTTTTCCTTGAATTTTTGTGGGGTTGTCGCTAATATCTGTGCATTGATTTGAAACAATAGGAATAAAACAATGGCAGACGATATTAAAAAAATTCATGAACGCGAGGCAAAATGGCAAAAACGTTGGAATGATGAACGTGCATTTGTGCCAAAAAACGATGGTTCAAAACCAAAATATTATAATTTGATTGAATTCCCATTCCCAAGTGGTTCTGGTTTGCACGTCGGTCATATGTTGCCATATACAGGTATGGATGTTCTGGCACGCTTTCGTCGTATGCGTGGGTTCGATGTATTGTATCCTATTGGTTATGATTCAATGGGTATTTCGTCTGAAAATTATGCAACCAAAATTGGCAAGCACCCAAGCGAATCTGTCGCAGAACTGATTAAAATTTTTGAACGTGATATTTCAATAATGGGTTTGTCTTTTAATCCTGAATCCAAACTGTCAACATCTGATCCTGAATTTATCAAGTGGACACAATGGATGTTTATTCAATTTTACAAGGCAGGTTTGGCGTATAAATCAGAACTGCCGATGAATTGGTGTCCGAATTGCAAAACCAATCTGACCAATGAAGAACTGGAAGATGGTAAATGTGAACGCTGTCATGGGCCTGTTGAAAAGAAAATGAAGTTACAGTGGAACTTGGCAATCACAAAATATGCAGACAGATTGATTGATGATTTAGCGTTGGTTGACTATCCAGAACGCGTTAAAACAGAACAAATAAACTGGATTGGTCGTTCGCATGGCGCAGACGTCAATTTCCAGGTTGGCGATGATGTTATGACTGTTTATACAACGCGTATTGATACAATATTTGGTGTGACGTTCTGTGTATTGGCGCCTGAACATGCGTTGGTCAAAAAATGGCTGAATGCGGGCAAGATTAAAAATACAGATGATGTGAACGAATATATCGCTGCGGCACGTGCCAAGACTGAAATTGAACGTACAGATGTTACACGTGAAAAAACAGGTGTTCGTTTAGATGGTGTTATGGCGACAAATCCGTTTAACGGGCGTGAAATTCCAATCTTTATTTCTGACTATGTTCTGGCAGATTATGGATTTGGGGCGATTATGGCGGTGCCTGCACACGATGGCCGTGACTGGGATTTTGCGAAAAAGTTTGGTCTGGATATCATCCCTGTTCTGTCGGGCGGTGAAGAAGGTAAAGTCTGGGAAGGCGATGGTGCGCATATAAACTCTGGCTTTTTGGATGGTATGGGCAAAGAAGACGCCATTGTGGCCGCGATTAAATACGGTACAGAACACGGCTTTGCGCGTGGTACAACCAAGTATAAATTGAAAGACTGGGGATTTTCGCGTCAGATGTACTGGGGCGAACCAATTCCAATGGTTTATTGCGAAAAGTGCGGTTGGGTGCCTGTGCCGGAATCTGAACTGCCATTGTTACAACCATATATGTCAGACTATAAACCAACAGATGATGGCGAAGGTCCATTGGCACGTGCCACAGATTGGGTAAATACAACCTGTCCACATTGTGGCGGTGCAGCAAAGCGTGAAACAGACACTATGCCCCAGTGGGCTGGGTCTTCGTGGTATTTCTTGCGCTATTTAGATTCAAAGAATAATAACGAATTCTGTGCGCGTGAAATGTTGGATAAATGGATGCCGGTTGACCACTATAACGGTGGTATGGAACATACAACACGTCATGTTCTGTATTCCAGATTCTGGTACAAGGTATTATCTGATTTGGGCTTTGTTCCAGGTGTTGAACCATATAAAAAGCGTACCAGTAATGGTCTGATTATGGCAGCAGATGGTACAAAAATGTCTAAGTCGCGTAATAACACAGTGCCCAGTTCGGATGTTGTTGCACGCAGTGGCGCAGACGCATGTCGTATGACAATCTTGTACCTGGGGCCATGGGAACAAAGTGCAAACTGGTCCGAAGATACACTGCGTGGTGTTGAACGTTTCTTGAAACGTGTGGAAAATCTGGCGGATAATTTGACAGACGAACCAATGACTGCAGATCAAGAACGCTTGCAACATAAACTGATTGCAGATGCAACAAATCGTTTGGAAGATATGAAGTTCAACACGACAATATCTGCGATGATGGAATATATCAATGCGTTCGGTGGTAAAATGCCCCGCCCTGCGTACGAAACATTGTTGCAAGTATTGAACCCATTTTCGCCACATTTAACCGAAGAAATGTGGGAAAAACTGGGGCATGCTGATATGCTGGTGTTTGAACCGTGGCCAACATTTGATGCGGCAAAACTGGTTGAAACACAGATGACAATCGTTGCGTCGGTCAATGGAAAACGCGCGACAGAATTTGTTGTCGCAGCTGATGCGGATGAAAATACCATTATCGAAGCGGCGCGTGTCGCAGCTGGCGCAAAATTGGATGGTTGTGAAATTGTTAAAACAATCGTTGTACCAAAAAAACTGGTGAACTTTGTTGTGAAAAAATAAGGTAACCGTTTATGCCGGAAGAATATATCAGCAGTTTTGGTTGTTTTGATGGTATGATTGCAAGACGGTTGTTACGGCGTGGACCAGAAGAGATTAGCCGTATTTATGATAATCCGTCACCATTGGTGCGTGCGATTGTAGAGCACAGATGGGCGCAAGAGCCTGATGTTAAATTGGCACTGCAATTAAATCGAATATTGCGATATGCAAAATATATCGGTCCCCAAAAATATAAACAAATAAGAACCGAAATGTTGGCGGCAATCAAGGAAGGTAGTAATGGGGATATGACGGGCTATCGTGAGTTTGTAAAATTGATAGATAATCCACAAATCGGCGAACAGTATAATAATTTTCTTTCGGAATTGCTTGAAAAAAGCCCAAAGACAAAAGCAGTTATTTTAAAACTGGGTAAGCGTAATGAAGAATTAATAAAATTCGGTTTGGATTATCGTGTAGATTATATCGCAAACGATTCTAAGTTTTTTGATACAGTTAATACACAGGCGATATTTTTGTGGGCGTTTTGTAGACGCGGTTTTGAATTGAAATTCAAGTGCTTTTTGATGCGGATGCGACTAAAAAATGACGAGGCAAGACTGGCGTGTATTAAGTTTTTGTTGCCAGATTATGAAAATATTATCGAAGTGTATCAAAGGAATTTTAACGAGCGTCAGAAAATTTGTGATGAAGCTTCTAAGGTTTATCAGGGTGCTGTTAAGGATGTTAGGGATTTGTATCAACAAACAGAAAAAGATATTGATGAAAAATACCAAGGCATTGCAAGATATAAAGAACTGATAAGAACAAAACAATTACAGCCGTTTAAAAAGAAATAAAAAAATCCCCAAACGGGGATTTTTTTAAATGCTGTCAGCGTTTACCCAACGGCCGTCTTTTAATAAACCAGGGGCCATGCCTTCGGTTGAACGCAATGCGTCAATTACACTGCGTGCTTTTTGCGCGTCCAGATTGATAATGCGAACTTTGAATAAATCGCCTTCGTTTACAACGGCTGTTTCGCCATAAACCTTCATACGGTTTGCCAGTGCATCTGCGCTGTCTTGGGCGTAAAATGCAGCCAACTGAATGCTGTATGGACCTGATACAGGTGCTGCAACAGTTTCAGTTGCGACAGGTGTTGGTTCTGCGACGACTGTTGTGCCCAATGTTGCGTTTTTAACAGTGTTTGATTGATCGGCCAAAACCTGGACTTGAACCTTGCCCTGACCTTTCAGACCGATTTGTGCAGCAGCCGCAGATGACAAATCGATTAAACGTGAGTTTACATATGGGCCACGGTTGTTGATACGAACAATAACAGATTGACCGTTGTCCAGGTTTGTTACCTGTGCGATTGTTGGTAATGGCAATGTTTTGCTGGTCGCCAGCATTTGGTTGCTGTCGAATGTTTCGCCATTGCTGGTCTTTTTGCCATCCAAGTCTGCCGGGATAACACCAGCAACACCTGTTTGATTAAATGTCATATCTTCGGCAGGAATATATTGTACACCTTCAACCTGATATGCGGAACCGATAAAGTATTTTGGACCCGCCGCCAGTAAGTATGCGTTGTTTAAGTTTTCTGTTGCAGGTGCAGCCATCAATGGTTCTTCGCCAAATGCGTCTGGACCGTATGTGGCGCTGCTGCTGGTTCTGCTGAGGTCTGTACAACCCGCCAATATTGCGGTCAGTGCCGCCAAAGAGATAAGTTTTTTCATTGTTAAGGACTCCTTCCATTACATTTATGATTTTATTTTATCATAAAAAAGCCCTGTATTCAAATTTATTTTTATGCGTGAATTTTGCGGTCTATCAAGTATGCAACAGGCAGGTATATTATGCCGTATCCGCCAATTGCCAGTCCCAATACCCATATATTGGAAATCGTAATGGTTGACAGACCCATACCCAGTAATGTCGCCCATGCGCCGAATGCAATAATACTGCGTACTGTGCGTCCGTCGTGTTTGACAAGTCCGCGTTTGTGACACGCACGCCCCAGTAAATAATTTTTTAGATAACCGCTGACAACAACGCCAATTGGAATCGCCAGATAGCCTACAATTGGGAACAATATTAAATACAATACGGCCGCAATACTAAGTGATATAATACTTGTCTTGACAGGTGTTTTAACATCTTGGGCGGCGTATAGTGTTTTGCTGTATATCTGGCTGACCAGCATCGCGGGTAATACGAAAACCTGAATCATAATTGCCAGTGCAACTGCGTGTGTTGATTCAGATGTCCATGCGCCATATTCAAACAGAAATTTAATAATTGGTTCTGCCAAGACAAATAAACCCACCACGCATGGCAATATCAGCATCATAGAACGACGCAATGAAGAGTTCTGTTGTATATAGACGCTGCGAATATTATTATTAGCCAGCGCATTTGATATAGACGACATCAGAACTGTTCCAACAGCCAATCCAATCATTGCAAATGGTAATTGCACAATTCTGTCTGAATAATACAGCCATGATACAGCACCGCTTTGAAAACTGGCGACCAGTGTGCCGACAATAATTGTTATTTGATAGAAACCGTTGCCAACGATACTGACCCCTAGTCTTTTAAACATACTTTTTATCTGTGGGGTCCAGCGTGGCTTAATCAGATACAGTCCAAAGTGATTTCTGCGTATGCGCGACCATAGAACGCCGAACTGAATAATTCCAGATAATACAACCGTGCCAGCCATTAGGTACAAGATATGCGTGCTGCCAAACGCCATGGCGAACAGTAATGCACATATCAACATAATGTTTAACAATACCGGCATAAATGCTGCCAACAAGAACTTTGAAAATGCGTTTAATATTGCAGACAAGAATGCTGCACCGCATATAAAGATTACATATACAAACATTATACGCGATATAATAACAGTCATTTCCATTTTCCCAGGTGTCGCGTCAAACCCAGGTGCCAATCCCCATACGACCAGTGGCATAAATATTTCAAACAGTATTGTAATGCCCAGTAATATCAGTAATAACCACGAAAAAGCATTACGGGCAAAATGTTCGTCTTTTTTGGAATCTGTGTACATGGGAATAAAGATTGCAGACAATGCCCCTTCGCCCAGCAGGTCACGGAACATATTCGGCAACTTGAACGCCGCCAAGAATATATCAGACATGCGCCCTGCCCCCAGTACGCGCGCAATCAGCATATCGCGAATGAATCCGAATATACGGCTGATACCAGTCATGGCACCAACCCCGAAAATATGTTTGCCTAGTTTCATAGTTTAGATTATACTGCGTTATGTATTGGAAAATCAAGACAGGAATTAAATTATGAAAAAACTGATAATGTTATGTGGTGTGTTGGCTGTATTGGCTGGGTGCGCTGGTGGCGACACAGAAATTGTTGCAGATATGCCATTGGCGGATATTTATAAATCTGCATATGATAACTTTAACGATGGTGACTATGAACAGGCGGCAATGGATTTCTTGCGTGCAGAAACACAACATCCGGCAAGTGCGTATGCCGCAGATGCGCTGGTTATGGCGGCGTATTCGCAGTACTTAGACGATGATTTCGCAGGTGCAATATTGACCACAGACAGATTTATGCGATTTCACCCAGGGCACGCAGATGTACCATATGTAATGTATTTGCGCGGAATGTGCTATTACCGTCAGGTCAGTGACGTTCGTCGTGAACCTGGTATGTCTGCGTACGCATTGCAACAGTTCCAAACACTGGTTCAGCGTTTTCCACGCAGTCCATACGCCAAGAATGCTGAAAATAAAATAAATATCTTGAAAAACTATATCGCGGGCAAGGTTATGTATTCTGCGCGTAACGATATGCGCAAAGAAAACTGGACCAGTGCGATAAATCGCTTGCAATCAATCGTGACAGACGCCCAAGAAACCGTCATGCCGGCCGAGGCATTATATCGCCTGACAGAATGTTATACGGCGATTGGATTGCCACAACAGGCGAACGGTTATGCAGAAATGTTAAAATTAAACTTTCCAGACAACGAATGGACAAAAAAGTTGAAATAAAATCCCCCATTTGGGGGCTTTTTTATTATTGAAAAAGATGTAAATTTTGATAGAATATAATTTGAACTGACAGGGATGTCGGTTCGGGCCTTAGAAAAGCCAAACAGTTTCGGTGCAAAACGCATCGTAAATCCGATGATGTCGGTGTTTTTGCACCGTTATTTTTACCACCCCCGATTATGGTCGGGGTGCCGTTGTAATATATTGAACGCAACGGGGTCACTAAACTGTTGATTTTTCTAACACCCCGACCGTCATTTCTGTGACGGTTTTTGTTTTGGGAAAAATCATGCGTAAATTATTGGTTGTTTTATTTGTCTGTATTGTGTTTTGCGCAAATGCACGTGTGTTGCATGTGGACGATAATGTAATAAAACTGTCACAAACAAAAACAACCGACCCCGCCCTGCACGTCCGTATTGGTGATGAATTATGGTATGGGAATATGGGGCGCTGTACACTTCCTATGAACGAAAGCACAGACAAAGAATTAAAAGTAAGATACAATGATACAGATTATTGGGTGTCAGATCATACAGGTTATATTATCCAAGATGGAAAATTAACAGATGTATTATGTAATGTGTATTTAATGGGGACAGGGACACAATTGATCGATACATTGCACGTACCAACGCTGGTCACACGCAGTGAATTAGAATTAAAATTTTCTGATGACAATAAAAAATCAGATGGACGTGTTATTTTTTTTGGAATCTATGATTTTTATGATACAAAATCGTCTTATGGGCTAAATTTTGGTGCGGGCGGACAATATTATGGTATCTATCCATGGATTTGTGCATTTAATGGCGAAGGTGGACCGTCTTGGTGCAGAAGTTTTGGAAGTCTTAATATTTCACAAAAATTAAAAACAACCAAACAACTGGTTGTTTTAGATGCAAAAAATAATTATGTACAATACGGGAATCAAACTAAAGTGCTACAAGGTCGTAAAACCACTGAAAAAGAATCTGTTATATTGTTTGGGGGGCGTTATACAGATAAAAATAATAATAAAAAATTGCTCGCTTATCAGCAAACAGATGCTATGTACATATATTCCACCAAGATATACGAAGATGACGTTCTTGTTCGGCATTTTGTGCCGGTGCCATGTGGGTTAAAAATTGGGGATTTTGTTGTGCCATCTAATGGCATGTGGGATATTGTAGAACAAAAATTTTATGGCAACATTGGAACTGGTGATTTTATTTATGGCGTGGATAAGTAAATGTAAAAAAATCCCCCAATCGGGGGATTTTTAAGAGATTTTTTCAACGCGTCTGACGCGGCGTTCGCAGTTGTCAAATGGACTTTCCAAAAATGCCTGAACAGTCAGGAATGCAACCTCGATATCAATGTCGTCTGCGGCCAATGCCAAAACATTTATATCGTCGTGAAATCTGTCGTCGCGTGCCTGGTTCGGTGTGTTGCAACGTGATGCACGAATGTGTTTATATCTGTTCGCGGCAATCATTACGCCCGCCCCTGTGCCACAGATAATAATACCGCGTGAATTTGGGTCGTCCAACATTGCATCTGCCAATGTCGCGGCAACATCTGGGTAATCCGCAGATGTGTTCGGATCGTCAACCCCTAAATTTACAGCGTTATATCCAGCTGCAGCCAACATTTCGATTAAGTATAATTTCAATCCAACCCCACGATGGTCGGCCGCAACAAAAACACGTGATACATTTTTATTCATTATTTTTTTCCTTTCTTTTCGTCTGTGCGTTTAGACAGTTTGCAATCCAGACCTGTGTTGCCTGTGATATTCAATGTGTTATACGCCAATGTGCCGGTCATTTTTGCCGCGTTAAAGACATTTGCAGTGTTTACCGTCGCAGAACCGTCCAATGTGCCATGTAAAAATAATACAGGTGCGTTTACGTCGCCAATAACAACGCCACCACGACCAATTACAACTGTTTCCGCAGTAATGTTACCCACAACTTCGCCATGGATTTGAACATTGTGGTCTGTTTTTATGTCGCCTGTTAGTTTGCAACCTGCCCCAATGACTGTTGGTGATTGCTTTTCTGATGCGTTTGTAAATGCCAGCATTTTATTTTTCCCCTTGTACAAATTTTGTTGGATCAAATGGTGCGCCCTTGTATCTGATTTCATAGTGCAGATGTGGCCCTGTTGAACGACCAGATGAACCCGCCAATCCAATTACTGTTCCTGGTCTGACCCAGTCGCCACGTGATACGTTTATCTGGGACAAGTGGGCATATAATGTTGTAAAGCCCAAACCGTGGTCAATTTCAACCGTTGTGCCATAACCCACGCGTTCGCCTGCTGATACAACACGACCAGGTGCAACCGCCATCAATTCTGTGCCAATTTTGCCCGCAAAGTCAATACCACGATGTTTCTTTGGCTTGCCAGTAAATGGGTCTTTGCGTGTGCCGTAATTTGATGTAACACGTGAATTTACAGGTTTGCCCAATGGTAATACTTCGTTCAGGCGACGCAGACCATTCCAACGTTCCAGACCGTCGGCCAGTTTTTGATATTTTTCATCTAAATCCTTGTTGAATTCAATAGGTGTAAATGCAGACCCAACCAATGGATTTGAATATTTGTTCACATTTCTGATAAGTGTTTTTTCGTTCAATCCCAGTGTCGCCAATGTGCCATGAATCTGTTTGATGTTTTTGTTTAATTCGTCTGTCTTTTCTTTGGTTAATGTGTTTACTGTATCAACGATTATGTTGTCAGCCTCGGCAATTTGTAGCATTGATTCCAACATCTGGGTATTGCGTTTCTTTAATTCGTCGTTTTCTGCGCGTGTCAGTTCGTATTCTGTCGCCAATTCTGACATTTTGATATATTCTGGGGCATAATCTTCGTCTTTTAGCATTTCAACAATGCGTGTGCGTAAAAATTCCAGTTCGCCCCATGTTTTACTGCGACTGTTCATCAGGGTTTCTTTGTCTTTGTCGGATTTATCCTTGGCGTTCAGGATTTTGTCGTCAATGATATTCAAATCACGTGCCAATGTTGTATATTTCGCCAGATAAGCTTGTAAATCTGTCATATGACGTGCGTGTGTATCGCGTACCTGTTCCAGTTGCTGGGTGCGCATTTGTAATAACGGACGATGATATACGAAAACGTATGTTGACCATGTCGCCCACAAGAACAGTCCAACCTTGCCACAAAAGCGTGTAAAACGCCAAAAACTGCTTTGTTCATACGAATATACATTGCCATTAGGCGTGTCCATAACAGTAAACTGGCGCGGTGGGAACAGACGGCTTATCAATCGCCAAATCGCACGAAATGGTGATGTTATAAATGCCCACAGGGACGTAAAATATCTTGTTATAAAGTTTAACATGTCTGGTATATTCTAGACAACGTATCGGCAATAGTCAAGCCATCACGCAAAATCATATCACAGTTCATAGATATTCCGCGGTGTAAAACGCTGATTCCGCGTGTGCCAAGTCTGCCCGAAATTAAAACGCGTTCTGCGGTGTTTTTTGCACCAAAAAGTGGTAAAATATTTATATCGCCCAACTTTTTTGACATTTCTGAAACTGCGCGTGCTGTGGTGGCTGCGTCTGTGATAATACAGAAAGTGCCCATTGGGCGCACACGTGCAACGCAACGCGAAATCCATAACGATAAATCTGCGTTATGATGCGCGTTATGCTGTGCCGGCGTACCATTAAAATAAGGTGGGTTTGTTATAACCAAATCAAATGTGCGGTCTGATTTCCATGTGGTAATATCTGCATTTATCAATTCAATGTTTGCATTGTTTAATTCTGCATTTGATTTACACTCGTTTAACATTTGTTCTGATATATCAAGGCCTGTAATCTGGGCGTCTGGATTGTTTGCCAGCAGACACAAAGATGCACCACCGGTGCCAATGCCGACATCCAATACAGTCTTGGCATCCGTTGGTGCAAATGCAGCCAGCCACACCGCATCAGATGTTGGATTATAAAAACCACGGTGCATTTTAACGCGCCCGCCCATCAGGGTAAAAATGTCTTGTTTTGTAGTCATATCTATTTATAATAAAGTATTCAAATCAAAAGGCAAGTTTATGTTAAATGATATGGCGATTGTACAAAGTGCGGCAAGTGCGTTCAATAATGCAGCGTTGGTGGCCCCTGCGTTTTTATGGTGGGCGATTTTAATGTTACCGTTATATGTGGCTGTGTATTGGTACGGATGTGATTTTATGATGCGCATTGGTTGGAATCGTGGCAATTTATTGGCCAAGGTTTCTTTTTGGACTGTGGTGTTTGGGGGCGCATGGACTGTGTTATTTAGTGGTAACTATGCGGTGTTGCGTGATGATTTGTCTGTTTTGCCAATGTTGACTGCGGTTATTGTCTTTTTATCGTCTTTGTTTGTATCTTCGCATTTACGGGGTGTTGCCCTGCCCCATATGCGCTGGAAACAGTGGTTGTTTGTGCTGGCTGTATTGGTAATGGTTGGGTTGTCCGACACGCATGCATGGTGGGGGCCGTTGTTACAGATTTTTGCGTTGTTTGGTGGTGTGCTGGTTGGGCGTTTCGCAGGCGGTGCAATGCGACCAATGGGCGGAACTGTATTGATTATGATGACGATTATTATTGCAGTCTTAATGCAACCAGAATTTTTCAGATTTGGTCAGTTGGGTAATTTAACAGTCTTTCATTTATTGGCGATATTGCTGTTTGGAATTGTGTCTGTTGCGACTGTTGTTGTGTCTAATGTTCGGTCTAAGAATAAAATCCAAGATAGCTTATTCATAAAATTAAAGTGGCTGTGGCGTGTGGCGTGTTTGTTGGGGTGTGCATTATTTATGCTGACCGAGGCTGTACCAGTTCTGCTGGGGACATTGATTGCGTTTGCGATTATGTTTATAATGTCTGTATGGCATGCAAAAAATATAAACAATGCCCTTGGGGACAAGTTGTTCGCAGTCAGCTTATTCTTGTTTGGTGTAATCTGTGTTATGCCAGTGGTCAGTGCCATGGGAATTTTGTATTGGTTAAATACTTCTGATTGCAAATTGTGGCAGGAATCCAAGGTCTTGTTATAATTTGTTATATTTATTTAATACCATTTATTGTCGCAATAATGTATTATTTTAGCAAAATAAACATAAAACCTAAGGTAATATATTATGACAATACATCCAACTGCTATTATTCACGAAGGCGCTAAAATCGGTGCAGATTGTAAGATTGGGGCATACTGCATTATTGGGCCAAATGTTGTGCTGGGTGATCGTGTGGAATTGGTTTCTCATGTCGTTATTGACGGAAAAACATCGATTGGTGATGATTCTATTGTGTACCCTTTTGCAGTACTGGGCGTAATGAGTCAGGACTTAAAATGGCAAGACGAAGCCGCAATGACAGGTCTGCGTGTTGGTAAGCGTTGCAGAATTCGTGAATATGTAACAATTCATTCTGGAACACCTGCATCAGATGGTACGGTTATTGGCGATGACTGTCAGATTATGGTTAATGCGCACGTTGGTCATGACTGCAAGATTGGTAACAGTGTTGTTATGTCTAACCTGGTTCAGGTCGCCGGACATGTAGAGGTTGAAGATTTTGCAATTTTATCTGGTGGTGTAATGGTCTTGCAGTTTGCACGTATTGGACGTAATGCGTTTGTTGGGGGAATGTCCGGGGTCAGCAATGATGTCTTGCCGTATGCGATT
This sequence comes from Candidatus Enterousia sp., assembly GCA_045651525.1. Lineage (GTDB taxonomy): Bacteria > Pseudomonadota > Alphaproteobacteria > Rs-D84 > Rs-D84 > Enterousia. The sequence goes on from JAZRSO010000004.1 coordinate 34,484, forward strand.
TATGATGGTGCGCGTGCTGTATATCGTACAATCAATCGCGTTGGCCTGATGCGTCACGGATTTACAAACGAAGATATGCATGCGATTCATTCGGTGTATTCTGCGGTATTCCGCACAGACGAAGGTACTGTTGCAGAACGCTTGGCCAAGGTTCGTAAAGAAGTAAAAAATAACAAATATGCGATGGACGCGATTGACTTTATTGAAAACCGTTCAAAGCGTGGAATTGGTACATCAAAAAATGCAGAATAAGAAAAAGCGCATTTTTATAATCGCTGGCGAAGTTTCCGGCGATGTCTTGGGTGGACGTATCATGTCCGAAATGCCAAATGCAGAATTCGTTGGTGTTGGTGGCGAAAATATGCAACGGGCGGGTTTAAAATCCTTGTTCCCGATGTCTGATTTGGCGGTAATGGGAATAATAGAGGTGGTTGCCCACGCAAAAACGCTGACCAGACGTATTAAACAGACGGTTGATGCAATATTAGAATATAAGCCTGATTTGGTTTTGACAATCGATTCGCCTGGCTTTGCAAAAAGTGTTATTAAACAGATTCGTAAAAGTGATGATGGACAAAAACTGATTGATTCTGGGTTGCGGTTTCATCATGTTGTTGCGCCCCAGGTTTGGGCATGGCGTTCTGGGCGTGCAAAAAAGTATGCCAAGATATTTGATAAACTGTATGCATTTTTTGATTTCGAATTGCCTTATTTCACAAAATATGGATTGGAAACAGTTGCTGTTGGACACCCGATTGCAGATGGGTTAATTGGTAAATATAAATCACAACAGTCTGAAAAGATTATAACTCTTATCCCAGGCAGCAGAATGAGCGAGGTAAAACGCCTGATGCCACTGATGCGCGATATTGTAGATAGACTGGTTCGCAATGGGTATCGTGATTATCGGTTTGTAATACCAACTGTGGAAACAACAGAACAATATATCAAGGACACAGTTAAAAATTGGGCGGTTACACCAACGTTGGTGCCGTCATCTGAACGATATGATGTTTATGCCAAGACATACATTGCGATTGCGGCCAGTGGTACTGTATCTGCGGAACTGGCGATGTTGCATGTGCCGACGGTTGTTGTATATAAAATGAATCCGATAACAATGTGGATTGGTCGCAGACTGATTCATGTAAAGTGGGTGTCGCTGGTAAATATTTTGCTGAATCGTGGGGTTTATCCAGAATGTTTGGGTGGCGATGCAAATGTTGATTGTGTGTTAGATTCTGTGCAGAATTTAACAATACCATCCCAGCGTGAAAAAATGATTTCTGATTTAAAAAGTGCGGACAAACTGTGGAAAAAGGCACATGGTGGCACGTGCGCATTGATTGCAGAACATTTGTCAAAATAATTTGAATTTTTTATTGGCAGTGTGGTTGTTTTTATGATACAATACACTTAACAAAGGAGAAAAGAATGCGTTTATTACTTGTTGGGATTATTTGCTTGTTTTGTGGCGCTGCATTTGCAGAAGAAGCACCAGTAACTGGTGGTACAGGCACCGCTGACACAACTGTGTCTAATGTTGCACAACAGGTTCCGAATCGTAAGTACGTAGATTTAATGGCTAATTCTGTTCCTATCGAACGACCATCAGATAATGCACCTGAAGGTCGTGCATTGGTTTGGATTGAAGAATAAGAAATTTTTTTCAGATTTAAAAATCCCGCGATTGCGGGATTTTTTTACTGAACCTTGGTTTATCGCAGACCTTTGGCGCGACAGCATGCAGATGCAGCGGCCTGCCAGCTGGGGTATTCTGTTGATGGACTGCGTAGGTCACGCCATGGTTGCCAGCCACTGCAACGTTTGTTTGAACCGTTGCCAGTGCATTTTGCATAGCGACGCAATGAACATGTTTGATTTGAAACACGACCCATATCTGTTGTGCATTTTACAACAATGTTTTGGTTTTTTGCATCATTTTTACCCAGTTCTTTGGATGACATAACCTGATACGCATTTGCGGTGCAAATGGCCGTAATTATCATAACAGATGCGATAAGTATTTTTTTCATTATTGCCCCCTTGCCTGTTGTATATGTGTATTATAGGGAATTGTTTTATTAAATACAATGGGAATCTGTGCGTTTATTGGTTGGTTGTCCATGGTACGTCGTTCATAATCAGATAATACAGTTCTGGGGTATCTGTATCAATTCCGCGCAGAACAGGTCTGACGACATAAATGTCAACATTGCATGGGCTGTTAGTATCATTTTGCACTTCCATTAAATCTTCGTGGAATTTAGCGGCAAAATCCATTGCTTGCAGATATGCGGCATCATCATCAGCGGCAGATACAGAATCCCCCGCCCACATCAGCCACATACCATAATTCACAACGTTTTCTTGACCTTTGATATCATCGGCAGATAACAACAGTAATGGCTTGAATTCGACATCGTTGGTGAATTCACCGGTGCTGGTTTCTGTGAAATCGTACATATTACCAACAAATTTAATGGCGCCGTACAACAGGCCTGTATTTGCGGTCATCTTGGCCAATGTACTGGCGTTTTTAAGTGTAGAATGAAACAGCCAATCTTTTACGCGTGTGGATAATTTACTGGCGCGTGCGGCCTTGGCGCCCTTGGCCAGAATTTTGTTGCCGTTAAATGCGGCGCGTGTTGCCTTGGTAACCTTGACGGCGCGGGCAAAGACGTTGCCACGATGTGCCTGTTTGGTTATTGCCTTGGCACCCTGTAATGTTTTGCGATATTTTTGCAGGTCGCTGTATGCGTCGGCCTGTTCGATATATTTTTTTACATCGTCGCTGTTTTCAATTGTTTTTAATGCGTCTTTGATTTTGTCCAGTTCGGCCGTTTTATCGGCGATTTTTGCGGCGTCTTTGACCTTGTCCAGTGCTGCGATTTCCTTGGTCAGTTTGGTTACCTGTCCCGATGTTTTGATGTAATCACGTACAGAATCCAGTTTTCGTAATGCGCCCAATGATTTAGACAGGTCTCGCATAGTTTTTGTTGCGCGTATTCCTTTGAGTCCCCCAGAAACAAACGCACTGCCCCCCAGTGTCGCGACGGTCAGAATAACGTCCGCAGCGATTTCTGCATATCCAATCCATTCAAGGTTTATATCGCCTGCAACATAATATTCGTTTGAATCATCGCCCGTTGCCAATGCGCCGGCGCGATTCAGTGCCAGTTTGTTGCCAGTAATTGCACTGCGTGATGTGCACGCGCCACCATTTAGTGATGCATTTGGATAGAATTTATCAATGTTATCGTTTATGTATTTTAATGACAGTGTGTTATTTTTTTGGGGACCAACAAATTCGTTTAATGCGCCCGATTGAACAACCATAATTCCATACCATGCTGGTTCTGTATTTGTCCAAACGGTTGGGTCGCCATTTTCACCAATACGCGGATTTGGGTCAGATGTTGGCAACGTGCGTTTATTTGCCGTCAATATACGTTGTTTTATAATCTTTGGCTGTGTTTCATAGTTTATTGCAATCAAGCGCCCATTTGGAAAAGTGTATTGAATTGGTGTAAAACGAATTGTGTCTTCGTTACCCAAATTTGCCAGTTCTGGACATTCCAATACGCGTGTCAGTGTTTGTCCATCGTAGAATATATCGTAAATCCATTGTTGTATAACTTCTTCGGGGGCAGATTCATCAACGTTTTGTGCGGTTTGTGCCAATTGGTCTGCCCAAATTTTGGATGCGCACGGTGTGTCTGCATTTTGAATGGCGGCTTGTTCCAATTCTGCCAACGACACTGCATCATCTGGCACAATAACATCATTTGCATTGGCAGAATTATGATACTGTATTATAATCAATGATAATAGTAATGTTTTAATCATCTATTCTTATACCATCAATAAGCAATCCGACATCTCCATTTCCTTGGGGCAATAATGTGCTTTGATCGTATAATGGTACGCCGATATACATATCTATGTCATCTTCATTCCAATCGCAATTTCCTGAATTTTGAATGGTGCTACTAATTGCTGATTTTATTTTTTCCCATTGTTCTTGTGTTGTCATAAGCACGTCTCCGGCAGATGGGACTCCTTTGTTGTTTATTTCACGCAATACATAATTGCTATTTTCGTCAATACATAGCCGTTTACCTAATATTGGCTTGAATACCTTTTCATTTAAATCGTCTGTTGGACTGTTCAAATTGTCTTTTGTGCAAGAAGTGTAGCAACCTTCTCTTTTATCTGTGTCGGTACAATTCATTATTTGCGTGTCTAAGCCGGATTCTAGAAAACTATAAACAATACCCAAGCCACCTGCTGCTGCGATTGGAGTAGAAATTGCAAATGTTGTCATTGCACGCTTTAATGCTGCTGTTGCTAATGCTTCTGTTGTTGTTGCTTTAACCGTTTTTTTTGCGGCATCTTTGGCAATTGCATCGTTTAATAGCGTTAATGCTTGTTTGCCGGTGCTGGATTGTACAGTACCATTTGCTATGTTTCGTTCAATTTCTTTTTTTATGGCTTGTTTAGAGATTCGTTTGCCACCTTTTTTCTTTAAGGCCTCTTTTGTTTGAGCAACAAGGGTGTTTGCCATGGCTTTTTTTGTAGCGTCTGTAGCCGCTTTTTGTGCTGCTTTTACAGCTGCTTCTTTCCCTGCTTCGACCCCTAATTTTTTTGCGGTTTGTGTTGCTGCTGCCTTTTTTATTGCTGCTTTTGTTGCAGCTCTACCGCCCTTTTTTACACCAAACTTTATTAATCCTTTTGCGCCTTCTTTTACAACGACTTTTGCGCCTTGTATTGCTACACCACCTGTGCCACCAGAAAATACGGCAGCGACTATTGTTGTTGCCCACAACGCAGCGTCTATTCCAGCTTGATATGATCTATTGTTTTCGCATACAAACAATTGTCTTTTATTAGATGTGGTAGTGAGAGCTGCGGCAACCTCCTCAACAATATAATCCCAAGTAATATCTATTAGCAATCCGTCTTCTTCGATATATATATCCTCGTCTGGGCTGGTGCGGTTTAATAAGTAATCGCGACACGTATCTATATTCTTTGTAAAAAATTCGATTAAACCATCAGAAGTAATTTCAATAGAATCGTTCTCTGTGTCAAAATTATCAAGACTGTTTACAATATCGGTTGCTAATGCGTGTATACATTTATCTGAATCGGCGTGTGCAGAAAGTGTTGTTACAAGAACAACAGAAAGAATCGCTAAAAAACGTAATGAGTGTTTAATCATTTTGGAAATGCAGATATTATTTTGTTTATGAGTTGTTGTTTTGCCTCGTTGGTTGTTTGACCGCCGTTATTATTGCCGCCGTTATTGTTGCCGCCGTTATTATTTTGGGTGCAATCTGTATCGGATGGGTATTTTTTACAAAAATCTGTGTGAGATAAATTCTTTTTGTCTTGTATTTTTTGGAATTCTAATTCTTCCTGGGCAAGTTCTTTTTGCCGGGTTAGATATTCTTCCTTACTCTCAATATTTAACCTGTCAAATGCGGATACGTCTTTGTATGGTTCGTAACCAATCTTTTCGTTTTCCATGCGTTCGGTAAATGATAAATCAGCATATGTTGTTGGAAATGCCGCCGCCTTTATACCGTACTGATTTGTGCCGTTTTGGGATTGCAGGTTTTGTAATTCTTGTTTTTTGTCCTGTACTTCAACTGCCCAGTCGGGTGCCTGGGGGGCAAATGGATTTTTTATTTGAATTGGTTGAATGCTGTTGTTGTTTGGTGTTGGAAATGCAACAACGTTCATTTGTGGTGTTGCGCGACCATATTTTGCAACATAATCATTAAATGCACCGTCAATATATCCGCCACAAGATGTCGCGTAATTCCCAGTCGTTATACGTGATAGTTGAACCATAACGCTTGGGCGAACGTCTGATAATTCTGCGTTTGCACAATTGTTCATCCCTGCACACGTTATGGCAATTAAATCAGCAACAACTTGTTGGCAATCATCTGTGCCAACCTGGGGCCCCATTGCATATACAGGTGATGGTAACCGATTGTTATATGGTGAATCTGGGTTATATGCAGGGTTTGTGGAATAGTTTTGAACGTTCTGAATCACACCGTATTTTGAGAATATAGACGCAGAATATGCCGGCAAAATCAATGCCATAGTGCCAATAAATGTATAAAAAAGGTGTGCGCATTTCATTCTCAATTCATATCCCTGCTTGATTGATTATAACAAAAACAGATTTGTAATGAAAGATAAAAATCCACCAATAAAGAAAAATGGTGCAAATGGTATATATTTTTGATTTTTATTCTTGGCCCATAATGTCCCCAGTATGCACGCGATAATCAGTGCGATTGCCAACCCATTTGTGCCCAGCCACATGCCACCTACCCCCAGTAACTTTATGTCGCCCATCCCAATCGGTGCGCATGCGTCTGGGTTCTGTTTGGTAAGTTTATAATCAAATACAGCGCCAATAATTGCAGACATTAAATAACCAAACGCCCCGCCAATAACCGCAGATTGCAGCGTTATCGGAAAAGAATAAAACGCAATCAATGTCAGCCCAATCAACATCAATGGAAACAAGTATGCGTCTGGAATAATACGACGACGAAAATCTGTGACGGAAATTAAAATTGATAAAATTGCGGCGATAACCAGTAAAATAATGAAAAAGATGTAAGAAATCATATTTTTCTCCCTTGCGTTTCGAATCGGAAATATGCTACACTTATATTATAATGTAATACAAGGGTTTTGTAAAATGAGTACAGGTTGGGATAACGCAACATTAAAAAAACTGAAAGCATTGACAGGCAAAGGGCTGTCAACGTCTGAAATTGGTAAACGTTTGGGGATGTCAAAAAATGCCATCGTGGGTAAGTTAAATCGCTTGGGCTGGAATGCCAAGGCTGGCGGTGCGACGGCTGCAACTGTGGCAACGGCCAAAAAAACAGAAAAAAAGCCGGCTGCGAAGAAAACAGCGGAGGTATCTGCAAAAAAAGCAACGGTGGCGAAAAAGGCACCTGTAAAAAAGGAAACGGCGGTCAAGGCGCCTGTAAAAAAAGCAGAAAAAAAGCCAGTCGATAAACAAGAAGTCGCTGTGGCCAAGGTTAAACCTGTCAAGGAATCAACCAGCACCAAGGTTAGTGATAAAAATTTGGCTGTACATCAGCGTATCATTCAACATTCGCTGGAAATGGCAAATCTGAAACCAAATCAGTGCCGTTGGCCGATCGGCGATCCCGATTCGGAACATTTTCATTTCTGTGGTGAAACAGTGTTTGTCGGTAAACCTTATTGTTATGAACACTGCAAGCAGGCGTATCAATTCGCAGCACCAAAGAAAAAATAAATATATCTTGGGGGAATACGTAAATGGTAAACGAGAGAGAGAATTTAAATCAATCATTGAAAGCAACTGATTTTAATATCGGTGGCGATGTTTTTCGTGCCTATTACGACCCAAATGGTCAATTGTTGTTTGTTGTTGATTATCTGATAACAGATATTAAACCAAATGTTTTGCTGGTTATAAATCCAGATGGTGAACGTAAATGGGATGATATCTTGGAAAATGACTATGGCGTTGATTTGGAAACTGTTCGGCCTAAAAAAGATAACAAATATCAAAAACTGGATATCGAATATTCTGGGCTGGATTTGTATGACGATTTAATCCGCGCTTATCTTGATGGTTCAGATACGGCCGCACAGGCACATAAATTAAACGAATTTAGAAAGATTTCTGTGGCGCGTTCTGCACAAGAAAGACTGAACGATGCGATGAAGACAACAGAAAATGCCAGCGATACAATCGATAAAACAAATGAAAAAATCTATCAATTACAACAAACGATTCGTGACTTGAAAAATAAACTGACTGTGGCACGTCGCGCAATCGGCAAAGAACCAACAAAACAATCAGCGTCAAAGATATTGCGTCTGGAATCTTTGATTGATATGAACGAAGAAAAATTAAAACGTGCAAAAAAACGTCTGGTAAACGCACAGCGTCGCTTGGAAAATGCTGGCGATGATGTTGTTGCTGCACAGGGTTTGTTGGCAAGGCTGAATAAAAATCTGCCCGCACGCCCATTAAATACAGGTGTTGCAACGGTGGCGGATGTTCCTGTGCCGGCAATCGTTGATGATGACGAAGACGATGACGATGATTTTGAAACTGAATTTGAAAATGAAACAAAGGCAGAAGATATGGCTGATGAAGATGTAAAACCGTTGTTTGATACTGATCCAAATATTTTGGACGAAGAAATCGCGTTTAAACCAATCGAATTTAATAACGATGTACCACAAAATGTACCTGCTGTGGCGCCTGAAAATAATTTGATTGTCAGTGATGTTGCAGAACCTGCGCCTGTTGTAGATAATTCTTTTGTGCCAAGTTTTGCAGAAGAAACAGTAACAGAAGAAACTGTACCGGCGCCATTGTCTTTTGCGCCACCGTCATCGTTTGAAACGGTTGAAACGCCAGTCTTGTCATCAGAAGACGATACAATTAAACCGATGTTTGATGGTTTTACATCGTTTCCAGAAATGGAAGAACAGGAAACAGAAACAACAACTTGGACGCCAACACCGATTGTTCAAGAAGAAAGACCTGTCCAAGATGTTTTGGCGCCTGTGACACCATCTGTGACTGCGGATTCAATGCCAGATGTTGCCCCTGCTCCAATTTCATCGGATTTTCGCCCTGTGTCACCAATTCATAACGAAAATATGGATCTAAAGCCTGTGGTAACACCTGTGTCTGATGCTGGTTCCGCACAGGGCAAGCCAACATTGTTGTATTATGTGTTGCTGATTGTGCTGATTGCGATGTCAATATTTACACTGTGGTTTTATCAAAAGTCTTCTAATGAAAATATGCCAGAATTAGCGGCATCAACAGAACCTGCGCCGGCGGTTGTCGAAGAAGAACCTGTGGTCGCAGAACCAGAAACCGAAGTTGTTGTTGAAGATGTAATTCCAGAACCGGTGATGGTAACAGAACCTGAGCCAGAACCTGTGACAGAACCAGACCCTGAAATTACTCCAGAACCAGTACCTGTGACAGAACCAGAATCTGAAATTATCCCAGAACCTGAAATAATTCCAGAGCCTGTACCTGTTACAACAGAACCTGTGGTTGAAAATCCATTTGTTGATTTGCCTGCTGGTGCGATTGTTGGGCCTGTGGCGGATGTGATTCCAGAACCAGAACCTGTTATCGTTCCAACCGAAGAAGAAGTGCTTGCGACTAAACCCGCGTATGGTGTGTCACAACAGGAAAAAATGTTCGTTGCAGATGATAATTATGAAACAGAAACGGTTGTTGAATCTGTTGAACCAACAATTATTCGTGCGCCACAAGATACAGAACAAGTTGTCGTAGAAGAATCGGTTGATGTATGTTCTGATGGCAATGCACCAGACAGTTATGGTTGCTGTAACGGCGAAGAATTTGTTTTGTTACCCGATGGCGAACAGGCCTGTTGCGCAGAGAGTACGGGTGAATGTTTCCCACCCATGTAAATAAATTAAATATAATGGCATATCTATAAACAAACCCACAACCTCATGTAACTTCTGTACACTACGGTTGTGGGTTTGTTCATATCTATACCATTCTATTTAATTTCTTCGCTAAGTGTGGGTGGTGGTGGCGCCCCTCATGTAACTTCTGTACACTATGGTTGTGGGTTTGTTCATATCTATACCATTATATTTAATTTCTTCGCAAAGTGTGGGCGATGTGGTATAATAAAGATAATATGTTTAAAATAAATCGAGTGTTTTTATTCGTATTTGTTTGCACAAAGGCAATTGCAGTTTGCCCAAATGGTTATCATAGTAATACGATTGATATTTCAAAACTTAGTTCGGAAGAAAAAGGCATTTGGCAAGCCTCGGTCGCTACTTATACGCACTATTCATATACATCACAAGGATTAAAAACACGATGCGAGGGGTATGATAACAGAATTGCAGGTGGTTGGTTTGGAACAGATGAAGGCGGTACATGCATTGATTGTCGATTTGATAATATGAAACATGGTGATTGGTATATAGAATTTGATTCTGAGAAAAGCGGTTTTTCAACTTTGCGTGGAACTAGTGCATGTATATCAACTTCCTATGCGTCTGGTGTTGGGGTTGGGCAGCCGTCAGATAGCGTTAATCCATCGCCAGGTGAACGTTCTGGCAGCAGTTGTTGGTGTAAGTTGTTGTCAATTGATGAAATTGCGGTTGATTCAAGATGGTTATATGATGGTTCTAATGGTCATTGGCCTTCGAGTACTTGTGTGCAAGAATGTGCGCAGACATGTGCGTCAGAAATAAGAAATTTATCAAATAAAATGTTAAAATCGATGTTTGCTTATACAAAAAAATCAGTTGTTAGTGGGTGTACTGCTAATAATCAAGAGATATATAATATTACATATGATTTAGCAGGTGGGCAGAATTACAAAGATGCACCTTTTTGTTATAAAATAACGTCTGGTGACATTGTTTTTGGACAGCCTGTTAAATCTGGTGAAGTTTTTGCATATTGGAAAAATGATAAAAACAAGGTGATTGATTCTATTGTACAGGGACAGACAGGAGATATTCATTTAATCGCTCAGTGGAGGTCAAATTTATTATGTCCTGCGGGACAATATTTATTTGATGGTTTGTGTGTGAATGTTGGTGCTGGTTTTTATTCGCCGGCAGATGATAATCTACGCTATCAATGTCCAAATAATTTGACGACACGTGGATATGGTTTTGCGTCAGATGAACTTGGCGACTGTGGCTATAAACTGCATGTCGGAAAGCAACAAATATTTTTACGCAGTCAGAAAAATACAAGCCCATCATTTTGTGCAAAAATAAATAACAAGGTATTTTATGGTTCTATGACTAGTAACGATAAATGTGCGTTGTGTACGAAATATAAAGGTGTTAATTACTCTATACATGATGATTCTATGTACGATTAATAAAAAATCCCCCGTTTGGGGGATTTTTTATCGGGCGACATCGCCACGCAGGCGTTCGTGACAGACGTAATCTTTTAATTTAAATCCGTTGTTTGCATGCCAGTTTAGCATACCGTTCCAGTTTTCATTTGGTATTTCAACAGATGGCAGTTTATATGGTGTGCGTGTGATTTGTTCACGTGCTTGATTTATATGGTTTTCATAAATATGCACGTCGTGCAGTTCGCCGCGCAGTACGCCCGGTTGCAGCCCTGCTTCTTTGGCGTATAACATCAATAACAGTGCATATGATGCGATATTATACGGAATGCCCAAGAACATATCGCATGAACGCTGGGTCCATATTAAATTCAGTTTGTTATTGTGTACCAAAACCTGATGCATAATATGACATGGTGGCAGTGCCATTTGATATTGGTCAACAGGATTCCATGCGTTTACAATTATACGACGATTGTTCGGGTCTGTTTTTATCGTATTTATTGCATTTGTCAGCTGGTCAACACCAGGATATTCTGGTTCAAAGTTTTTTTGTGGGTTGACCGGATTCCAAAAATATTTACCGCCAAAGTGACGCCATTGCCAGCCATAGATTGGCCCCAGGTCGCGTTCGTCAGACATTGTTTTGTTTTTCAATTCTGTTTTTTCGGCGTCTGACATATTTGGGTTGGCTTTGACTGCTTGTTCGTATTTTGGTTGCCATTTTGTTGGGTTTGACCATTCGTCCCAAATGTGGCACTTTCTGTCGGCCAGCCACTTTTTATCTGTTATTCCATGAATAAAGAATTCTAGTTCTGTTGCGATATTTTTCAGCCCCATTTTCTTGGTTGTGACCAATGGAAATCCGTTTGACATATCGTGTTCAAAGGTTGCGCCCCATGGAATACGCAGTGTTTTAATGCCTGTGCGATTGTCGGACATTGTGCCGTTGTTAAGACAGTTGTTTAATATATCAAGATATGCTTTCATTTTTATAAATCCCTTGGATAAAAAACGCACCAAATGGTGCGTCTTTATTATTTTACAGATGCCTGTTTGAACAAGTCGTCTGCATTAACTTTCTTTTCTTTGGTTTTGACGTGTGTCAACATTGCGTCCAAAGCCTTGCGTTCGAACAGCATGCCACGTAACATTGCCAATGCATTTTGATTCTTGTTATAGAATTCAAAAACTTGTTTTGGATCTGGATAGCGTGAAGCTTCGGCCCAGATAGCTTGTTGCAGGTCATCACGTGTAACCTCAACCTTGTTTTGTGTGCCCCATTCTGCCAAAATCAGACCCAGTTTTACACGGCGTTCTGCTTCTTTGCGTTCTGCCTTGTCATCCCACTTGTGTTCACATTTTGCGTCGTGACAATGTGCGTGTGAACGTTCAAATTCAGATTTTGCCATATTTAATTCTTGTTCAACCAATGTTTCTGGCAGTTCCAATTTAACCTTGTCTGCCAAAATGTCCAACAGTTCGTTGCGCATGTCACGTTGTGCAGCCTCAACATATTGTTCGTTGATGATTTTGCGGATGTGTTCTTTTAATGCGTCAACAGTTTCTTGGCCAACCTGTTTTGCCAATTCGTCGTTCAATTCTGGCAAGATGTGTTTGCGGATTTCATGAATTTCAACCGCAAAGCGTGCATCTTTGCCTGCCAAATTTTCCGCATGATAGTTTTCTGGGAATTTAACATTTACGTCAAATTTATCGCCAACTTTGTGACCGATGATTTGGTCTTCGAAACCTGGGATAAATGAACCAGAACCCAAAATCAAGTGATGTTTGGTTGCCGCACCGCCTTCGAATGCGTCGTCACCGATAAAGCCTGTAAAGTCAATTACAGCAACGTCACCGTTTGCAGCCTTGTACTTTTCGTCTTGTTTTTCTGCAACACTGCGGCTTTTGCGGATGTTTTCCAATGCGATATCAACTTCTTTTTCATCCAGTTCTGCAACCTTTTTTGTTACAGTGATTTTTTCCAAATCAATTTCTGGTAATGTTGGCAAAATATCAAATTCCAATGAATATTCTGCGTCTTTGCCGATTTCCCAACCGGCCAAGTCTGCCTTTGGTGCGCCGGCCAGACGGATTTTTTTGTCTGCGATATAGTTGTTCAAATCTGCGTTCATTAATTTATCAATTGCTTCGCCGTATGCAGATACGTTGTATTTCTGACGTAAAATAGACAATGGAATCTTACCAGCGCGGAAACCAGGCATTTTTGCCTTTTTGCCATATTCCAACAGGATTTCGTCAGCAGCTGCCTGTAAATCAGATGCAGAAATTGTACCATTTACAGAATAATGTAAATCTTTGATTTTTTCTTTTGTAAACATATGTTTTCCCCTAAATTTAATTAGAATTGCCCCGTGATTATACAATGTTTTTTAATGAAAGCAATAATAAAAAAATCCCCATGACGGGGATTTTTTTCTTGTTCCAAACAAATTAACGTTTTGAGAACTGAGTTGAACGACGTGCCTTGCGATAACCATAGTGTTTACGTTCAACAACACGGCTGTCGCGTGTCAAGAAGCCAGCAGACTTTAACGCTGCACGCAATTCTGGTTCGATTTTTTCCAATGCCTTGGAGATACCGTGTTTAACGGCACCAGCCTGACCAGATAAACCGCCACCTTCAACCATTGCGACGATGTCGTATGCAGATTCACGTTTTGTGACCTGGAATGGTTGTGCGATAATCATCTGTAATACAGCACGACGGAAATATTCGTTGGATGCCTTGCCGTTTACTGTGATGTTGCCCTTGCCTGGCATCAAGTATACGCGTGCAACAGAATCTTTACGTTTACCTGTTGCGTATGTTGCGTCGTTTAATTTTGGTGTTGCAACAGCTGCTGTTTTCTTTGCAGGGGCAGCTTTTTTAACTGTCTTTGTTGTTGCTTTCTTTGTTTCTGCCATTATTCGCCCCTTTTGTTTTTACGGTTCAAACCTGCGAAATCGATAACCTGTGGGTTTTGTGCAGCGTGTTTGTGTTCACTGCCAGCATATACATGCAGTTTTGTCAAACGTTGGTTTGCCAATGCAACTGCTGTACGACGACCCATCATACGTTTAACTGCGTTGAAAACCAATTTTTCTGGTTTTTCAGAACGCATCTGACCCAATGTACGTGATTTCAAAGAACCAGTCCACAAAGAGTGCCAGAAGAAACGATCTTTATCAGCCTTGTGACCAGATAATGCAACCTTGTCAGCATTGATGATAACAACATGATCGCCGCAATCCATGTTTGGTGTCCATGTTGGTTTGTGTTTGCCACGCAGGATGTTTGCGGTATATGCCGCCAAACGACCCAATGTGCAATCTGTTGCGTCAATCAGATACCATTTGGCATCTAATTCGCACTTTTTTAACGATTTTGTCGCTGCCATTTTATATTTTCCTTATGGTTTATAAATTAAAGCGGATGTATTATGACGCAAACCCGCAGAAATGTCAAGAAAAATCAATACGGTATTATAGTACCGGGCAATAGACTGATAAAAACGCCCGTTTGGGCGTTTTTTTTATATTGGTAATACCACCCTGACCTTTAATCCGCCAAGGGTGCTGTCTTCCAGGAATAATTGACCGCCATGGTTTTCAATTGCTGTTTGCGCAATTGACAGACCCAGTCCCGTACCCCCAGTATCTGTGCCGCGCGCATCGTCCAGTCGTACAAATGGGCGTAATGCGTCTTTCTTGCGGTCGTCTGGAATTCCAATGCCATCATCTTCGATAATGATTTCAACGTTGTCCGCAGAGTCAATTTCGGTGATTTTGATTTGCTTTTTCGCATATCTGGCGGCGTTTTCAATAATATTTCCAAATGCGTGTGCCAGTGCCATTGGGCGCGCATAGAACTGTGCCGGTGTTTCAGGGAAATTTGTAACGATTTTCTTGTCCGGTGCCGCGTCACGTGCAATACGGGTCAGTATTGGTGGCAGTTCGGTTGTTTGTTCTATTTCTGGGGTTTCGCCGCGCGCAAATGCCAGATAGCCGTTTATCATTTCTGTCATACGGTCGATATCGCGAATTAAATCGTCATTTGATGCAGTATCTGTTTCAACAGCCAAGCGCATACGGGTCAATGGGGCCTTTAAGTCGTGACTGACAGCGTTTAACATATCTGTACGTGTGCGGTTGTATCTGTCCAGACGTTCTTTCATTGTAATCATGGATGCGGCCGCTTCGCGGATTTCTTTGGACCCAGTTGGTTCAAAACCTGGGGCGTCCAGACCACGACCAAATCGATTGGCGGCACGTGCGATGCGTCTGATACTGCGTGTGTGCAATATTATAAATGGTGAAATCAGAATAGATACAATCAATATCGATCCAATCAGCCATATAATAAATACTTCGGTACTGGTGGAATATATTCTGTGTAACGATGTTCCAAACGTTGCAATTTGGTTGTCTTTTGTTGGGACATCAATGAACAGTAAACGCTTGCCACGGTCAATGTATATGTCCGCAGGTCTTTTTAACCGTTTTGATAGTTCAGATGCCAGTTGACCCGCTTCGTGTGCGTCATTGTCGTTGTGACGCGGACGATTAAGCGTTTGATTTATGCTGAAATTTATACCGATATTATTGGCGAATTGTTCGGCCTCGGCTGATTTGTCTTGGTCAATGAAATTCATCATAGTTGTAACTTCGCCCGCCATTGTGCGCGCCAATGTATTGTGTACGCGCGACCAGTGATTGCCAAAGAATGCGTTGGCAACAATAACCTGGGCAATGACCAAGGGAATTAAAATCATCAATATTGTGCGCCATAAAAAACTGCGTGGTGTTAGTCTCATTTGTTGGCTCCGTCTGTGTTATCAGGTTGTGTATTCAGGTTTATTAATTTGTAGCCCTGCCCCCTGATGGTTATTATATCTAAATCAGATAATACAATATTTAATTTACTTCGCAAGCGTTTTGCAACCATTGGTGACGCAGGTGCAATATTACCCATTGGACAAGTTAAATTTTGTAACAGTCTTTTTTCTTCGCCAGACAGTGCCAATAAGGTCGGCGTGCCGTTTTGTGTTATGAAAAATTCATTGTCAACCAGTGTAAGCCCAAATGGCAACTGTGATGATGTTGTTGGGTTTTGTGGAATAATGTTGTTTAATCGCAGTACCAGTTCTCGCATTTGGAAGGGTTTGGCCAGATAATCATTTGCACCACCTGCCAGTCCGTCAATTGTGTTTTCTGGGCCTGTCATCGCAGTCAGCATAATCACAGGTGTTTTATTTCCTTGTGCGCGTAATTTTTGCAAGAACCTCAGACCGTCCATGCCAGTCATCATTCTGTCTAGAATAATTGCATCAACAGAAATACGTGATAAAATTTCGTTCCCATCTTCGGCAGATTGTGCCGTCAGAACGTTAAAGCCATCTGAACGCAGTCCCTTGGACAGCGTATTGCGTAAAATATCGTCGTCATCAATAATTAAAACGGTTTTATTCATCTTTTTACTGGTTCAACGGCATATTCCCCAGGTTGAATCATGCGTGCGTCGTTTGCAGACATGTTGTCCAGGTCATATGTTGCGGCACGGAATTGCATGCCACCGGTTGTAAATTCTGTTTTAAACAGTGCGTATCCTGTACCGCCACCTGTTGTTGGTCCCTGCATTCCCAGCGAATAATATCCGCCCATAATACCATAATCCAAGTCAATGTAATCCAAGCTTACGATCAAAGATACACTGCTGATGCCATCGCTGGTCATATTACATGCAAATTCACGGTTGGATAATACCGCCTCGGAATTTACGGGTACCATAATATCCATAACGGTTGGTTCACACTTGCGGTCAATTCCGTTTACCAAGAATTCATATGTCATACCAACAGTTGCCTTGGACAGACCTGTTGAAACGCTGACCTGTGAAATGGTTGCTTTGGGTATTTTAACCATGGCGTTTGCAATACCGCTGCGTACAGGGAATGAAATACCAGATTGCAGACAATCGCGTGAGAATGGGTCAGCTTCGCATATATAAACGCGTGAGTGTGCGTTCATCATAAACATATTTGCCAAGCTGTTAAACAAGAAAGAACGTGTGATACGGTCGTTCAGGCGTGTGCAACCAAAATTACGGCAAATAACCATTGGACGGTCTGCGAACATAACGCCTGGGTGGGCGGCAGATTCAATTTTGCGTGCCTCGATAATATTCTGGTCATAGTCTAAACTGTCTGCGCGTTCCATAAATTCTGTTTCTGGAATAAAATTTGGGTCGTCTGGATATGCATAATAAGACTGAACAGGTGTTTCAGTGTATATTGTCTGAAAATCCTGATAAATAAATTCGTCTTGTGCATAGGCGGAAAATCCGCAGAATACTGCAAAAATTGATGTTAAAAATGTTTTCAACATGGTACGACCTTTTGTTCTCTCAGGTCAATAATAGAACATTTTAGACAATTGTGTCAAAACAAAAATATTTTTATTGAAATTTGTGTTCGCTTTGTTCTAAGTTAAATATAGATTAAATGTAAAGAAAGGTAAGAAAATATGGTTGATATCATAATTTCAGGTGATGCAGGCAAGTTGCATGCCGTATATCACAAATCTGCAAACGAGGCTGCCCCACTGGCGGTTATACTGTCTGGGAATCCACGACAAAAATATCATATGAACGACCGTGTGTCTTATGCGATGTTCCGTGCGTTTATGGATATTGGCTTTTCTGTGGTGCGGTTTAATTATCGCGGTGTTGGTGATTCTGATGGTGTGATTGGTACAACGTCTGATAATATGCTGGATATTGCGACTGTTATTGACTGGATTCAAAATCATAACGAAGATAGCGATAAAATTTGGCTGGCTGGACATCAGTTGGGCGCATGGTATGTATTACAGGCCATGATGCGTCGTCCAGAAATTTCTGGTTTTGCGTTGGTGTCACCGGATGCGTCTGTTTCTGACTTTGCATTCTTGTCGCCACGTCCAAATCGTGGTCTGTTGTTACAGGGAACTGCGGAACCTGATGATGCACGTGCGTTTGGCGTACATTTAACACAGGTTTTGAAAAAACAGGCACAAATTGACTTGGAAACAATCCGCGTCAAGGGTGCAGATGCAATGTACAGTCAGCCGGCTGACCTGCGTCAGATGTATAATGATTTAAAGGCCTATGTTGGTCGTGAAAACGAAGAAGACAAGTTGTTGTAAATTATGCAAAACAAAGAAAGATTTTTAGACGCAAATATTCCTGATGAAATGGCTGCGACCATCCGTCCGCGTACGTTATCGGATTTTATCGGTCATGACAGCTTGAAGCAAAATCTGTCTGTGTTTGTGTCCGGTGCACGCAGCCGTGGCGAAGCGATGGATCATGTGTTGTTGTATGGTCCCCCAGGGCTGGGTAAGACAACATTGGCACATATTGTGGCAAATGAATTGGGTACTAATTTCAGGGCAACATCTGCCCCAATGTTGACCAAGCAAGGTGACTTGGCGGCAATATTGACCGCATTGGAACCGATGGATGTTCTGTTTATTGATGAAATTCACCGTCTGCCAACAGCGATTGAAGAAGTCTTGTATTCTGCGATGGAAGATTTCAAGCTGGACATTATGTTGGGCGAAGGCCCCAGCGCAAAAAGCGTACGTATCGACCTGCCCCCGTTTACGTTGGTTGGTGCAACAACGCGTACAGGGTTGTTGTCAAATCCGTTGCGTGACCGATTTGGTATTGATTTGCGTTTGTCTTTCTATTCGCCAGAAGATTTGGCAAAAATTATTCAGCGCAGTGCGAATATTCTGGGAACGCCAATTGATGCAGATGGTGCGTTGATGTTGGCAAAGTCTGCCCGTGGAACACCACGTATTGCGAACCGTTTATTAAAGCGTGCGCGTGACTTTGCGGCTGCGTTATCAAAAAGTCAGATAACAGCAGATATTATCAAAACCACCCTATTCCAATTGCATATTGATGAATGCGGATTGGATGAAATTGATCGTGAGTATATGAATATGATTATAAAGTTCTATGCAGGCGGTCCGGTTGGAATTGAAAATCTGGCGGCGGCATTGTCGGAACCCAGTGACACAATTGAAGATGTTATTGAACCATACTTGATGCAACTTGGGTTTGTTCAGCGTACACCACGCGGTCGTGTTATTACAGATTTAGGGTATGCGCATCTGGGACTGGAAAAATGAAAAAAATCATAGATTTTTTTGCCATCGCAGAAAAATTAGAGTGCGAATATCGTCTGACCCGTATGTCGGATGGTATGCCCCAGGCAGTCGCATCACATTCGTGGAATATGGCGATGATGGCGATAGTATTACAACCCTATTTCCAAAATGATTATGATATGCAACGCGTTATGGAATTGTGTTTAATTCACGATTTACCCGAAGCGATTTCACACGATGTACCGTTGCATAAACAAACATCCCAGGTGCGTCTGGAAAAGCATGCCGCAGAAACAGCAGCAATAAAACAAATTCTGGATATTGTGCAGAACGAACGTGTTGCGGGGTTGTTTGCGGAATACGATGCGCGACAATCCCCAGAATCACAACTGGTCAAGGCGTGGGATGTT
Source organism: Candidatus Enterousia sp. (assembly GCA_045651525.1). Lineage (GTDB taxonomy): Bacteria > Pseudomonadota > Alphaproteobacteria > Rs-D84 > Rs-D84 > Enterousia. The sequence goes on from JAZRSO010000004.1 coordinate 53,985, forward strand.
ATGGATACAGGTGTTCAACATATGTGCGCCAAAGATTTGACGTATATTGGCGAATATGCAGATAATTTCTATTGGAAAATGTTTTTTAGTAATGACTTTGCCACAATGTTTGATTTTGAGCCTGTGTTGCGGCGTGTTCTGGATGAAATTAGGACCCGTGTTGCAAAGCGATTGAAAGAAGAATTAAATATTGATGCGGGGGATTTTGTAAAATGAAAGTGCATAAATTTCCGTTCACAATTGCATATGCAGATACCGATGCCGAAGGTATTGTTTATCACGCGCGATACCTGGAAATCGCAGAACGCGCACGTATGAATTGGCTGCGTGGTCGTGTTGTTCCAAATGGTGATATTGGATTTGTTGTGCGTGAATTAAATATTAAATATTTGCACTCCCTGCGTGTGGCAGATGAATTTGTTGTTGAAACGCAAATGGTGGATGTTGGGGCGGCGATTGTGCGTGTTGAACAAAAGTTCGTGAAAGATGGTGCAGAATATGCTATAATAAACATTAAGGTTGCGTACTTGGGTGGTGATATGCGCCCTAAACGTATACCAGATGAATTTATAAACGGTTTGGTTTGATAAATAATAGAAAGGAAGGGAAAAATGGAAAATAACTTTTCAATGTTAAATTTGTTCACAAGTGACCTGATGACGGTTTTTGTGTCGTTGGTATTGGTCGCGTTCAGTGTTATGTCATGGGCGATTATTATTGAAAAAATCCGTCTGTGGAAATATGCAAAACAAAATCCTGTCACTGTCAAGGCAGGCGATAATTTGGATGTTATTGCAGATAAATTAATTGCGCCTTTTGACAAGAATTTGTGGTTCTTGTCCATGGTTGCATATATCTCTCCGTTTATTGGTTTGTTTGGTACTGTATGGGGTGTTATGGATTCTTTTGCATCAATCGGTATAAATCAGTCTGTCAGTATCGGTGTTATTGCCCCAGGTTTGGCAGTTGCATTGGGTACAACAGCGTTGGGTTTGATTGCGGCTGTGCCTGCGGCAATTGCGCATCAGTTCTTTGCAAAAAAGTCAGATGATTTATATGACAAGCTGACTCAAGATGCTCGTGAATTAAAATGTAAAAAATAAGGCCGATAAAATGTCAAGAATTCGTCGCAGACAAACAGATGGTGGTATTCAACTGACACCAATGATTGATGTTATGACTGTGTTGCTGGCTGTCTTTATGGTAACAACACCAATGATGACTACTGGAATTGACTTGGAATTACCGCGTGCAGGTGCCTCCGCAATGACAGGCGCAGATCATGCGATTCAAATCAGTGTTGATTCAAATGGTCGCTATTACCTGTCTGAAACACAGATGTCGCGTGATGATATTGTAAAGCGTGCTGTGGCAATGCGTGGTGAAAACCCAGATTTGACCATTATGATAAGTGGTGATGGGCGTGCAGACTATGGCGCGGTTATGTCTGTTATGGGTAAATTAAAAGATGCGGGTTTTCAAAAAGTTGGATTGCGTACACAACCAGAAAAATAAAATGGCAAAATTTAATCAATTTTCATCAGAAAATATTTTGATGTCCGTTTGTGGGCATTTGCTGTTGATTGCTGTATTGGTTACTGCGGCCAAGGTGGTGATTGAACGTGCGAAATTGGTAACACCTGACAGAATCGAAATTATTGAAATTGATTTAGATAACGTTCGTGTTTCTGGTGATGAAACCAAACTGTATAATGTTGGAACGCCTGAAAAAGAACAAAAACAAGAAGCCAAACCTGTGAAAAAAAAGAAACAAGAACAGGCGGTGGAAAAAGTAGAAATTAAATCTACGACGATGGTTGAAGAAGAAGTCAAAGAAGATAAAAAAGAAGAAGACACAACAGATAAAAAAACACCAGAACAACCAAAAGATGCGCCAAAGAAAAAACGTGTAATCAAAGTAAATCGCGAGGTTTTATCGCTGGATCGTACAATGACGGTTTCTGTGGTTGATGCGCTGCGTGTTGCGATGACGCGTTGTTGGGTTATTGATAATGCGCGTCCTGATATTGCAGATATTCGTGCTGTGGCACATTTGAAATTGCGTAAAAATGGTACGGTTTATGATTTGTGGTTTGAATCTGCTGCGCGCGCAGAAACAGACCCTGCATTTGCGTATGTGTTGGAAACAATCAAAGATGCAATTGATACATGTCAGCCGTTTCGTATGTTGCCAGCCAATGAATACAGCGAATGGCAAGATGTTGAGTTGACTTTCTATCCATCGCAAGGCAAAATTTTATAAAAAAAGCGCACCGTTTGGTGCGTTTTTTTACAAGACAGACATATAAGCCGGGTTCTGTTCTGCCATAAATAGTTTGCACTTTTTATGGTAGCGAGCATGATTAATCTGCATTTTGCATTACTGCAAATGTCAAGCCTTCTACCCGCCCCCAATGTGGGACACATATACGGGGGCCTATTTGAAGTTGCTGTACGTAGAGATTGCCCGTTTCACCCGAATTTAATCGTATCGTCACTGTTGCTCTAATCGTCAGGTCACCCTGCCCGGTATATTAGCCGGTACGTTGTCCCATACAGCCCGGACTTTCCTCTGATATAAAAATATCAGCCATGCTCAGTCCATCTTGTGGATGTTATGTTATCAATTTTTTATGGTTTTTCAATGTTTTTTATTTCTTTTCGCCCATGTGGCGCGCAGATTGTAATGCGTGACGCAATGCCTGCTCTGCTATTTGGCGGATTTTTGGTGCAAATGTACGCATATTCATTGTGTCTGCAACAGTATTACCAAAAATGTGTGCGATATATTCAATTTGTGTTGGGGCGACGATATAAACATCGCTGGTAATGGATTCTGGATTTAGTTTTTGAACTGGTTCTTGCATGATTTTATACCCCTACATTAAATTTTTTTGTCTTTTACACTTGTTTAATTACTTTATTGATATTATATCATAAAGTATCTTGACCGCAAGGGGCAAAATTGCTATATATCTGTTGATAAATATAAGGAAGAAAGATGGTAAAAAACATTATTGGTAAAATATTAGGGTCTGCCAATGACAGATTGATTAAAAATTATGATAAAACAGTGTCTTTGATAAACGACTTGGAACCAAAGTATCACGCAATGAGTGATGAAGAATTGCGTGAACAGACGAATGTTCTGCGTGCAAAACTGGCTGCGGGTGACAAAGAAAAAGACATTTTGCCAGATGCGTTCGCCCTGGTACGCGAGGCGTCAATTCGTACAATTGGTTTGCGTCATTTTAACGTTCAAATGATTGGTGGTATGGTTCTGACTAATGGTCAAATTGCAGAAATGAAAACTGGCGAAGGTAAAACACTGGTCGCAACATTGGCAATGTATTTAAAGGCATTGCATGGCAAGGGCGCTCACTTGATTACAGTAAATGATTACTTGGCATCGCGTGACGCAGAATGGATGGGTGCGATATATAAATTCTTGGGGCTGACAATCGGTATTATTCAGCACGATATGACAGATGATGAAAGACGCGCCGCATACGCATGTGATATTACATATGTAACAAATTCAGAACTGGGCTTTGATTATCTGCGTGATAATATGAAGTTTTCAAAGAAACAACAGGTGTTACGTCCGTTCTTTTACGCAATTGTTGACGAAGTTGACAGTATTTTAATTGACGAAGCGCGTACACCGCTGATTATTTCTGGGCCTGCCGAAGATACCAGTGAGTTATATGCCAAGGTTGATGCGGTTGTTGCAAAACTGACAGAATCTGACTTTAAAAAAGATGAAAAAGACAGACATGTTACACTGACGGAAAGTGGTGTTGATTCTGCGACAAATCTGTTAAAAGAAGCGGGATTGTTGGTGGGCGATAATTTGTATGCGGCTGAAAATGCGGCGTTGGTTATGCATATTCAACAGTCTTTGTTGGCACATCACTTGTTCCAGAAAAATGTGAACTATGTTGTGCGTAATGGTGAAATTCTGATTGTTGATGAATTTACTGGTCGTGTTATGACTGGTCGTCGCTTTGGCAAGGGGTTGCATCAGGCGATAGAAGCAAAAGAACATGTTGCGGTTCAACCTGAAAATCAGACTGTGTCCAGTATTTCGTATCAGAACTTGTTCCGCTTGTATCCGACATTATCTGGTATGACTGGTACCGCCATGACCGAAGCGGCAGAATTTGAAGAAATTTATAAATTGCGTGTTGTTTCAATTCCAACAAATCGCCCTGTGGCGCGTAACGACCATCATGATGAAATCTATCGTAACAAAGAAGAAAAATACGCTGCTATTTTAAAACAGATTTCAGATTGTGTTGCCAGAAAACAGCCTGTTTTAGTTGGCACTGTTTCAATTGAAAAGTCCGAAGAATTGGCTGCAATTGTACGCAAAGAATTAAAGTTAAATCCTGCGGTTTTGAATGCGAAACATCACGAATCTGAAGCAAAAATTGTTGCCCAGGCTGGCGCACCGGGTGCTGTTACAATCGCAACAAATATGGCTGGTCGTGGTACTGATATTAAGCTGGGTGGTAATGCCGAAGAATTGATTGCAGCGCTGGATTGTAACGCTTCTGATTATGAAGACAAAAAGAAAGAAATTTATGCAACAATCGAAGCAAATAAAAAACAAGTCTTAGACGCTGGTGGATTGTATGTTATAGGTACTGAACGTCATGAATCACGCCGTATTGATAATCAGTTGCGTGGTCGTTCTGGTCGTCAAGGTGACCCAGGTGATTCAAAGTTCTTTTTATCTTTGGATGACGATTTGATGCGTATTTTTGGGGCGTCTCGTTTGCAGGGAATGTTGACAACGTTGGGCTTGAAAACTGGCGAAGCAATTACACATCCGTGGATTACCAAGGCGTTGGAAAAAGCCCAGAAACGCGTTGAAGCCAGATATTTCGAAGCGCGTAAAGAATTGTTGAAGTATGACGATGTTATGAATGAACAGCGTACAGTTATTTATAAACAGCGTGATGATTTGATGGTGTCCGAAGACTTATCGCCTTTGGCACGTGAAATGATTGGCGATGTTGTTGAAATTATCTGTGAAAACAGTATTCCAGAAAAGGCAATGCCTGCAGATTGGAACTTGGACGCAATTCATAATGCGATGATGCGCGCGTTTGCGTTGGATATTACAGATATTCAAAAATGGAAAACCGATGAAGAAATCACAGAACGCAAGGCGTATGAATCTTTGGTCGGTTTGGCAAATCGCAGATATGACAGTCAGGCTGCAAAATATGGTCCAGAAATGATGCAGATGGCATCTCGTCAAATGATGTTGGGTGCATTGGATGCAGTATGGAAAAAACATTTGCAACAGATGGATTATCTGCAAAGCGCAATTGGATTGCGTGGTTATGCCCAGAAAAATCCGTTGTATGAATACAAGCGCGAAGCATTGGAATTGTTTAAAAATACTGTAAATAATTTCAAAATTATGTCTGTGTCTTATATTTGTCGTATGGAATTGACACGTGAAGATGTTGCGGCAACCGAAGCTGAACGTGCCAAACACGATGAAAAATTAAATCAAGCCACAGGTGGCGATGCGCGCCGTAATGCACCCTGCCCGTGTGGTTCTGGGTTAAAATACAAACATTGCTGTGGTAAATTAAACTAAAAAAAGAAATTGCCGACATTGTCGGTAATTTTTTTGTCTTTTTTGGGAATTATTGGGTTGATTGCGATGGTGGAATTTGCTAATGTGATGGGCATGGAAAAGCAATTCATTCATCTTCGTACACATTCAAGGTTTTCTGTGGGGGCCAGTACCCTGACAATTAAAAAAATTCCGGCGTTGTGCTTGGGGGCTGGGATGGGTGCGTGTGCCTTGACAGACACAAATTTAATGTCTGGGTGTGCGGAATTTTCTGATGTTATGCCAAAAAACAAGGTTCAGCCAATTATCGGTATTGAAATATCATTAAATCAGCATAATGCAGACCCAAAAATATTGCGTTCTGAATCGTTGTCAAAAATCGTTCTGTTGGCACAAAATCATGATGGGTATTTGAATCTGTGTGATTTGAATAAAATAATGTATATGCGTACAGAAAATCATCACTTGGGGCCATATATTACATTTGACGAATTGTCACAGCACAGCGTTGGTTTAATCTGTTTGTCTGGGGCGCATACAGGACCGATTGGTATGGCGATATTAAATGGTCAGGATGCACAGGCAACCATATACGCCAAGGAATTGTTGAATATATTTGGAAATCGCTTTTATATTGAAATTCAGCGTCATGGGTTGGATGCAGAAATTAAAACTGAGCCAATGTTCTTGAAAATCGCCCAAGAATTGAACATTCCAATTGTTGCGACAAATGATGTTTGTTTTGCGTCTGATTCTGATTATGAATCTGCGGATGCGTTGGGGTGCGTCTTGGGACAGACCAAGGTTATTGACCCAGAACGACCACGCAAATCATCGGAACAATATTTTAAATCATATGATGAAATGGCGGAAATTTTTTCAGACCTGCCCGAGGCAATAGAGAATACTGTTCGTATCGCACAACGTTGTGGATTTATGGTAAATGTTCATGAAAAACCACTGTTGCCGCGTTTTGGTGACGACTTGGAAACAGAATGTCAAATGCTGCGTGATAATACGATGGCGGGTCTTAAACGCAGATTGGAACAGCATAATATCACAGATACAAAACCATACTATGAACAGGCAGAATTTGAACTGGGCGTTATTATTGGTATGGGATTCCCTGGGTATTTCTTGATTGTTGCGGACTATATTGATTGGTGCAGAAATAATGATGTTTTGACAGGGCCTGGTCGTGGGTCTGGTGCGGGGTCTATTGTTGCGTGGGCATTGGGTATTACAAATGTTGATCCGTTAAAGTATGGATTGTTGTTTGAAAGATTTTTGAACCCTGATCGTATATCTATGCCGGACTTTGACGTTGACTTTGAACCAACAGGAATCGAACGCGTGTTGGCGTATGTTTGCGATAAATATGGGCATGATTCTGTGTGTCGTATCATTACATTTGGCAGTTTGCAGGCCCGTGGCGCAATTCGTGATATTGGGCGTGTGTATGGTATGCCCTATTCCAAGTCTGACAGATTGTCAAAACTGATTCCCCAGGACGCCAAGACGTTAAAAGATGCGGTTGATATGTCTGGGGAAATTCAAGATGTTTTGAATAATGACCAAGACTTAAACAAGGTTGTTATGGTTGCCGAAGAATTAGAAGGTTCCTTGCGTAATTTGGGACAGCACGCGTGTGGTGTTGTTATTGGCGACAGACCAACGACCAAGATTGCGCCTGTATATCGCGACCCTGCCAACCCGTTGCCATCGTGCCAGTATGACGGTAAGTATTTGGAAAAATCTGGTTTAATTAAATTTGACTTTTTGGGCTTGGAAACATTGGTTGTGTTAAAGTATGCAACGCGCCTTATTCAGCAGACACGTGGTATAAATATTGACTTGGATCAAATCCCAACGGATGACGACAAAACGATGAAATTATGGCAGGCTGGTTTGACCGAAGGTATATTCCAGTTTGATGCCCCGTTTGTAAAGCAGACACTGCGTAAAATGCACCCGACCAGTTTCTTGGAAATATCTGCGTTAAATGCGTTAAATCGTCCCGGCCCAATTGCATTTATCCCCCAGTTTATTGCACGTATGCATGGCGAAGAATCAATTGAATACGTTCACCCAAAGGCAGAACCAATATTAAAAGAAACATACGGCATTATCGTTTATCAAGAACAGGTTATGCAGTTGACGCGTGCGTTGGCGGGCTTTACACGTGGTCAGTCTGACAACGTGCGCAAGGCGATGGGTAAGAAACTGATTGAAATGTTGAACGAACTGGAAGGTAAGTTCTATGAGGGGTGCGAAAAAGAACAAACCTTGGACAGGGCAACTGCCAAAGACCTGTGGGAAAAGTTCAAGGAATTTGCAAAGTACGCATTTAACAAATCACACGCAATTGCATATTCAATTGTTGCAAATCAGTGCGCGTATTTAAAGGCAAATTATACGCCGGAATTCTTGGCCGCATCTATGTCCAGTAACTTGAATGATACAGACCAGCTGGCGTTATTCGTAGAAGATGCCAAGGCTAATTTTGGAATTCAAATTGTTGCGCCTGATATAAATGAAAGTGAATCGTTGTTTACTGTACGCGATGGCAAGATTGTTTATGGTTTGGCTGCATTAAAGGGTGTTGGAACGGTCGCAACAGACGCAATTGTTGCAGAAAGAAATGCAAATGGAAAGTTTAAAAACCTGACTGATTTTGCAAAACGTTGCGCGCCAATTATGAACAAGCGTATTTTAGAGGCCTTTGCAAAAACAGGTGTGTTGGATTCGTTAGAGCCAAATCGTGCCGCGATTTATCTGAATGCTGATATGATATTGTCTTATGCGGCCAAGTCGCGCGATGGCGCGAATATGCTGTCGCTGTTTGCAAATACTGTCGAAGACGATGTTGACGAAGACAGGTTGCACAAAAATCTGCCCAAGACTGCGCCATGGACATTTGGTCAGCGTCTGGAAAACGAACTGTCAGCGTTGGGATTTTATATTTCTGCGCATCCGTTGGATCAGTACAAGCATTTGATAAAATCTGCAAATCTGACGACCAGCGCAACATTGGCGAATCTTGGCGACAGAAAGTCTGTTCAGATTGCGGTCAATGTAAATTCTTTTTCACGTCGTCGCACCAAGACCGGCAAAGAAATGATTACAATCAATGCGTCGGACAGTTTTGGTAACATTGATGCGGTTGCGTTTGGTGATTCTGCGATTGAATTTTCTCAGATTTTATCCGGTGAAACAGTTGTATTGTTATCTGGCAAGACGTCTAATCGTGATGACAGGGTGTCTGTATTTGTTGATTCTATTACACCGTTGACACATTGGGTTGCGAAAATTGCCAAGAAAATCACAATGGATATTTGGGACAGGATGGTTTTACAAGATGTTAAAAAGGCGATTATTGCTTTGCCACGTGGATATACCCAGGTTGTATTAAATCTGCATGGCGCGGACAAGGTTGCGACGCTTGCGTTACCTGGTGGCGTTGAACTGGGCAATACGACAATTGCGGACTTAACGGCCTTGGGATTAAAGATAGAAGTGGAGTAATTAAACATATGAAACACATACCTGTATTACTTGACAGTGTTTTAAATGCCTTGGGCAATATTGCCGGCAAGACGGTCGTAGATTGTACTTTTGGTGCAGGTGGTTATTCGCGTGCGTTTTTAAATGCTGGTGCGAATGTTATTGCGTTTGATAGGGATCCAAACGTTATTTCGGATGCAAATGCGATGATTGCAGAATTTGGCGAACGGTTTCAATTTATTCCACAAACTTTTTCGCATATATCTGAATTGGAATGTCGTATTGATGCGATTGTATTTGATTTGGGGATTTCTTCTATGCAGATTGATATTGCGTCGCGTGGTTTTTCGTTTCGTATGGATGCGCCACTTGATATGCGTATGTCTGAAACTGGGATGACAGCATCAAATTTAATTGAAAATACAAGTGTTTCTGATTTGGCTGAAATACTGCGCACATATGGCGATGTTAAAAAGGCGGGTCTGTTGGCGCGTGTGATAAAGGATGCCAGACCAAAAACAACATTTGCCCTGCGTGATTTGATACACAATCCGCGTGATGTTGCACCTGTGTTCCAAGCGTTACGTATCGCTGTAAATGATGAGATGGGCGAACTGGAACGCGCGTTGGACGCGGTGCCGGGTTTGTTAAAATCTGGTGGCAAGTGTATTTGTGTTACCTTTCATTCATTAGAGGACAGAATTGTTAAGAATACTTTCCGAAAATGGACAACTGCATTGGGCGACCCACGTATGCCGGTGTTGGCCCCTGCCCCGTTTGAATTGATAAAGGCGGCAACCCCATCGGATGTGGAGCTGGAAAATAATTCACGGGCGCGTTCTGCGCATATGCGTGGCGTTATAAAGGTTTGATAATATGAACAAAGAATACTTAAAACAACAAGTTGAATCTGCAGATAATACCAAAAAGGTAAACGCGTTGGATTTATCGTCTGACCAGGATTTGACGATTGGTCTGATGAACTTGCTGTTTATCGAAGATTATACTGGTGCGGGCGATTTGCACGATATGGTGGGTGAAATACGCGGACGACTGATGGACAAGATTATAAAAAAATCAGATAAAAACAGATTGTTATCAGAAAAATTATTACTGGAATCAATGCGTTTGATTGAAATGGGTAACCAAGAAAGCGGTACGACCGCCTATGAATTATATAATCAGGCGTATGGGTATTATTCTATGTTTTGGGGATTAAATATGGGGTTGATTGATGCAGGGGATGTGAATTTAAAAAATTAGCTGTTGCGTCAAATGTGGAAAAAATGATAAAATGCAAAAAAGAGAGAAAGAAATTGAAGATGAAGTTATCTAATTTTTGTCGGTTTTCTGTGGGTTTGATGGCGTTTTTATGTGTGTCATCTGTGATGGCAGATCAGGCGCCAAATCCACGCAGTGCGGTGGCTGTTAATTCTGCGCCACGCACAAATACCAAGGTTGTAACACGTGGCAACGGTGATAATGGTGTGGTTGTAAACCGTACTGGTGCTGGGGTTGCGCGTACTGGGCGTGCTGATACAGTGGTGCGTTCTGGTCATAAAAATACAGTTGCACGTTCTGCTGCGCCGGTCGTGACAACGAATCGTTCTGCGGATACAACGGCACGCAGTGCATCCAGGGCCAAGGTTTCACGCAGTGCAACAATACCGGGCAAGGTCAATGCCCGTGCGGCGACAAACGTACCGACAAAATCTGGAATGGCGCGTGCGGCCAGTTTGGCACGTGCGACGGCTGTATTTAATGATGTTTCCAAGATTGGCGGTGGTTACGCCCAATGTCGTGATTCTTATGCAACATGTATGGATCAGTTTTGTGCAAATGCGAATGATACATATCGCCGCTGTTTTTGCAGTCAACGTTTTTCCGACTTCCGCGATACAGAGGCTGCATTAGAAGAAGTAAAGGTATTATTGCAACGATTCGAAGATAATAATTTGAACGCTGTTGATAAAACCGCGGCCGAGGTTAATGCCATGTACACCGCCACTGTGGGCGAAGCGGCAATTAAAAACGACGTCAGTGGCGCACAAAATACATTGAATGAGATTAGCGATTTGTTAAGTGGCAAGAAAAAACCAGGGCAACAGGAAAAAGAAAATCCAATGGATATGTCCTTTGGGTTTGATATCAATATGGATGACCTGTGGGGCAGTACTAATTCCATGTTTGACAGTGGAAATCAGCGCACTAACGTCGCAGATTTAGAGGGGCAATCCCTGTATAACGAAGTAAACAAACAATGCTTGGAATTTGTTACAGACACATGTACAACAGATGCTGTTTTAAATATGGCGACCAGTTCTTACAACGTTATGATTGCCCAGGATTGTAATTTGTATGAAAAGAAAATCGACGCCCAACGCGAAACAGTAATGAATACTGTGCGTCAGGCAGAAAAGATTCTGCGTCAGGCCAGACTAGAAGAATATCGTGCGCATAATTCTGCAGATGTTAACGAATGTTTGGCCAAGGTTCGTGATGCGATGTTGCAAGATACAGCGTGTGGCGAAAATTATAAACGTTGCTTGGATTATACCGGTAATTATATCAATTCAACAACAGGCGAACCGATTTACAGTGCAAAATTATTTAAATTGACAGAATTGATTAATCTGTTTGGTAGCACTGGTACATCATCTGACATTGTTGGTATGAATCCACAATACAGCAAATGGTTGGACGACAGACGTATGTTTGCAACAACGGCGCTGGATTCGTGCCGCGATATTGCAGATACGGTATGGAATGAATTTAAACGTGCCGCCATTATTGAAATTAACCAAGCGCAAGAGGCAAAAATAGAAGAAGTAAAGGCGTCTTGTGTAGCGACAATGGGTGAATGTTATGATACACAATCTGGCGCATTGAAAAGTTTTGATAAAACAACGGCGCAAATGTCTGGGGCGTTGGCGGCACAAACAGCACGTGCAATGTGTGCGGAAAAGGTATCTGCCTGTGCCGCATTGTATGGCAACAATGGCGCCAATGAATGTAAGTTTGATGCTTATGGCAAATTGACCACGCCGGAAAAATGTGGTTTGGAAAAATTGTTGGACTTTGTTGGTTTGGTTGATTCTGTCAAAATTGCCGAGGGGTGTGCAGATGCCATGACCAAATATACCAAGGAATTATGTGCACCGGCATCTGGTGATGAAAATCATGAATATCCATGGGGTTGCCGTGCATTAACTCATCAGGATTTAGCGGATAATTTGGCACGTCAGGCGGGTATTTATTGCGTTAATATTGAAGAAGGTGCACAGGGGTTGGATTCAAAATTAAAGACAGACTTGTTGAATAATTTGAAAACTGTTGAAAATTTATCTAATACGATTTCAAACGAAATTAGTGTAATGTTGGACAATGAATGTACAGAAAAGGGTGGTATTTGGATGTCTGCATCAGCAAGTAGTTGTAAATATGCAGATAGTGGCGATAAGGCAAATCCGGTTAAGGCAGAGTGTACAATAAATATCGAACAGGCAGCGTTGGCATATGATGGTGATGTCCTGCAGCAGTTTTATACGGAACTTACAGGTAAAAGTAATACCGAAACAAATGGTAAATATTCGTCAAACATAGAAGAATATGGACGTTGCTATGAAAATTCTGTAAAAACACAATGCGAATGGCAGGATGAATCCACCGGTGGTAATGGTTATGCCAAATATGAGAACGGTAAATGTATATTTGCAACAGGATGGTATGAATATCAGTGTAAGCAAATTGGCGGTTATTATGTTGATAGTCAGTGTTATATTGATCCATCTAACTATAACTAGACATAGGAAACATTTATAAAACATAAAACTTAAATAAAAGAGAACATAATTATGAGAAAAAGTGTTTGTTTTGCGGTATTAATGACTTTGTTGGGAACAAATAATTTGTTCGCTGCTCAGCGTTCCGATGGTGCAATTTTTCGTGATAAATGGAAAGTTGAAAGCTTTAATAATGAATGGACCTGTAAAGGTTGTATTACAGATACTGGAATTAATGTTAGAACAAGTAGTTATACGTATTTTAATACCGATATGGGTAGTTATGGAAATTATGGTGCTGTTTACTATGTTGCACATGAAATGGTTGAAGGTGGTGCAAAGTTTTGTAAAACAATAATTGCGGCAGATCGTGGCAATTGCCATGGTAACCCATATACTACATATTATAAATCTGGTGACGATTGTTTTTGGTTATGTGAATCTGGTTATCATGGTGCGGGGTGTGCCAAGGTTAATGATGGCGCGGCTGATACATGTCAATCGTTTGAGCGGTTTGTAGAACATACACCCAAAACACATTTGAGTTCTTATACCCCTAGCACAGATATTGATACAACGATACCAATGTTTTATTATGGGGTATATAAATCCTGTTCGGGAAACAACATGTCATGTTTAAATTCAAGTAAGGGACAAGAGCATGATGTTGTGCTGGCAATTAGCGAAATAAAAAAGGACACATCAGATTCTTCTTTAGAAATTTATGCTCAACCTTTGGTGGTACGTGCTGGTGGGACTAGCCAATGTTTGTATGGTGGACAGTACCATGCGTGGCCGTTTTTTTTATGGGTATCAGACTCAGAATTATTATGTCCAGAGGGTTGGGTGCATAAAAATGGAAAATGTGTGGTAGATGACGCGTCTGAGGCATGTCATTTGGCGAATTTATGTGGTGGTTTTCCAAAGGAAAAATTCGACCCTAAAATATATTATACAAAAAAGTCTATTATCGATAACTGCTATGAATATCGTTGTAATAGTGGTACGGCATTTACATCCAAGGATGATTTGACGTGTACGCCATGTGCACCGGCCGATGCCGAAATTCCAGAATTGTATTATGTGCCTAATGATGGGCTATGCCATTCTTGTAACAAGGGAAAATGGCCTGTTGCACTAACACAAACTGTGGAAAATAAAGAAGTTCCTAGTGGTGAGTACGATTGTAAGGACGCAAAACCATTTACACATAATGAATTGCAATATGGACAAAAAACTGTTCCAGATACGGTTACAGTTAATCAATGTTGGACCAAGCAAAATCCTGATGATTTCTTTGGTTGTGTGACAGGCAAGTGTTCAAATGGTAAATCGTGGACAAAAGATGGCGATTGTGAGGGGGGGGAATAATACCTAAATACCAATATTTGGGCAATGCTCAGGTTGCTACAAAATAATACTCTGATTGCCACTTTAAACAGTATGTATGTGGAACAAAAATAAAAATCCCCGTTTTGGGGATTTTTTTACGCCCCCTTTATCACTCTTACCGTCATACCTGCCTTTACCGTCATACCGGCGCAGGCCGGTATCCATTGCGTTCGTATTTCTTTGGCTTTGGTGGAATGCAGTGGACCCCGACCTGCGTCGGGGTGACGCCAGAATAAACCCTTTGTCACGCCTGCGCGGGAATGACAAAAGAGAACAAACCCACCCCGTCCGCTTCGCGGGCACCCCCCCCCGCAGGGGGCGGAACGCCCCGGCGACGGAGGGGAACTTACCACCGGTTTTAAGTTCTCCTCCCTGGGAGGAGTACGGCGCAGCCGGGAGGTGGGTTGCCCCTGCCCCCGTGTGGGGCGAGGAATAAATACCCCCCCCGTGGTGCCTGATGCACACCACCCCTCCGTAGGAGGGGAATTTTACTCCCTGCCCCTTTTTTGTCACGCCTATCGTAGGCAGGAGTGGGACTATACAGTGTGAAAAAAAATTCGTCATACCGGCGTAGGCCGGTATCCATTGCGTTCGTATTTCTTTGGTTTTGGTGGAATACAGTGGGGACCGACCTGCGGGGGGGTGGCGGGGTAGTTGGATTTTTGTCACGCCTGCGGGGGAATGACAAAAGAGAACAAACCCACCCCGTCCGCTTCGCGGCCACCCCTCCCCGCAGGGGGCGGAACGCCCCGGCGACGGAGGGGAACTTACCACCGGTTTTAAGTTCTCCTCCCTGGGAGGAGTACGGCGCAGCCGGGAGGTGGGTTGCCCCTGCCCCCTTTTTTTGTCATGCCTATCGTAGGCAGGGGTGGGGAAAAGGTGCAAAGAAAGAATAAAAAAATATATTGGAATTGTGTTTGTTTGCTGTTATTATGCCAATGCATGAAAAAGAATTTAATCGCAATATTACTGAGTGTTATTACAACTGTGGCAAATGCAGGGTTTCAAACACGTGCAAAATCAGCCTTTTTAATAGATTATGATTCCGGTGTGGAAATCGTCGCAAAAAATGCCGATGTGTTAATGCCACCCTCTTCTATGATAAAACTGATGACGTTGGCAGTATTGTTCGATGAAATTAAAAATGGTAATTTGACGTTGGATTCTGTGCTGACTGTCGGGAAAAATGCAGACTATAACCGCCCAGAATGGTATCCGGCCAGTAAAATCTGTCTGGTCGCCGGTCAGACAATTACTGTGCGTGATTTAATACTGGGAATTATTGTGCTGTCTGGTGGTGATGCGTCTGTTGTCGTTGCAGAACATATTGCGGGGTCTGAAAATGCATTTACCGGTAAAATGACAGAATTGGCGCGCGATATCGGTATGAATCAGTCAACATTCGGTAATGCCAGTGGTCTGCCCGATCCAAACAATCTGATGACCAGTCGTGAACTGGCAATGTTGGCAAATCATCTGATTTCTGAACATTCTGAATTATATTCAATGTTTGGTACAAAACGTTTTGAATATGATGGTCATCAATCAGACTGGTGCCGTGAATGGGGGCGTACACATACACTGAATTACAACAAACTGTTGTTCAATATGCGTGGCGCAGATGGTTTGAAAACTGGACATACGGCCGACGGTGGTTATGGTATGGTTGCCAGCGCCAAGGTTGGTGGTCGTCGCCTGGTTGGTGTTATAAATGGCTTTAACGGCAAGGGGCATGATGCCTTGGCGACCGAAATGAAAAAATTGATGGAATATGGGTATCAAAATACAGTTGGCAAAGTGTTCTTTGACGCAAATGAAAAAATTACAGAAATTCCTGTTTGGTATGGTGTAAAGCCGACTGTTGTTGCAACTGTGGCAAAGCCTTTTGCTGTAACAGTTGATAAAAAAGATGGTTTAAAAAATATTCGCGTGTTGGCACGCTATGACGAACCGATTGCGGCACCTGTGCGTGTGGGCGATGTTGTTGGCGAACTGATTGTAGAACAAAATGGTCGTGTTATTGCGCGCGCACCAATGATTGCGCAAAACAAGGTTCGTAAAACAATACTGTTCGGACGCGTGTTTAAAAATATCAAAGTATTATTGGGATTGTAAATATGGCACCACGTAAAAAAGCGACTTCTTCGTATAACTTTCCGCATCCGATGGATAATGATTATCTGGTCGGACATACGGAAACATTAAACAACTTTTTAAATGCGTGGAATAACAGGGATAATCATCCAATACACCCTGTGTGGATGCTGACTGGGCCAAATGGTATCGGCAAGGCAACGTTGGCATATAAAATCGCCAAGATGGTTTATGGAAATGTCGGGGACTTTTTCATAATTGACCAAGATAGAAATCTTGATAAAGACGGCAAACTAAAACCAGATGGCAAGGTTATATCGGTCTATACCGTGCGTGCGATGATTGAAAAAATGCAGATGTCGTCTATGTCCGGCGATTGGCGTGTGGTGTTGATTGATTCTGTGGATCAATTAAACACCGCTGCATCAAACGCAATCCTGAAATTGTTGGAAGAGCCACCTGCAAAAACATTGTTCTTGTTGGTTGTACATCAATTGGCAAATGTTTTGCCAACTGTGCGTTCGCGTGCACGCGTTGAAAAAATGCGTCCGCTGACCATATCGCAACTGCGTGAGTTGTGTGTAAAGTTCTTGCCCGAAGAAGACGTAAGTACAGAAACATTAAAACTGGCAAACGGCAGTTTTGGTAAAATCGCAAGTCTGAAACAAACTGGTGGCGATGAAATATATGCCGATTTAATTGGTGTCTTGGAAAATCCGCGCGCAAACAGTGGCGATATTATGGCTATCGCAAAGAAAATAGCCGCAGACGCCGCACTGCATGGAATCTTGCTGGATGCAATCGCGCGATTTGGTTTGGCTGAATTGTATCCACTGGCGACAAAGACGATAAATGATATGAAAACTGTCTATTTGGAACCTGAAACAGGTATATTCAAAATCATTATGGAAATTAAAAAATGTTTATAGATACACATTGTCATTTGACTGATAAATATACAGATGGTTTAGATGCTGTAATTCAAAATGCACATGATGCAAATGTCGGTCTTATGATTTGCCCAACTGCAGACCCAAATGATATAGACAGTGCGCTTAGAATCGCAAATACATATAATAATATTTTTTGCACGATTGGAATTCATCCTGAATACTGTAATGCAAATGCCGTTGATTTTCTGACAGATGATGTGTTGCGCAATCCGCGCGTTGTTGGTATTGGTGAAATCGGGTTAGACTATCATTACAGCCCAGAAACCAGAAATGCGCAAATCAAACTGTTTGAACAACAGTTGGAAATTGCAAAAAAATATGACTTGCCCGTGGCGATTCATACGCGTGACGCCGAAGAAGATACTGCTGCGATTTTAAATGGTGATGTGCGTGGTGTTATGCACTGTTATACCAGTTCATGGGATTTGGCAAAAAAAATGCTGGATCGTGGATTTTTCTTTTCTGCCAGTGGGATTTTAACCTTCAAAAATTCTGATGAAGTGCGTGAAACTTTTGCAAAAATTCCACTGGATAAAATTGTTATTGAAACAGATGCGCCATATTGTGCGCCTGTGCCACATCGGGGTAAAATTTGCGAACCGTGTATGGTTGTTGAAACAGCACGTGTATTGGCACAGATAAAAAATGTAGATTTAAATGACTTGGAAAAAGTCTTGATGGAAAATGTGAAAAGACTGTATCCGAAAATTCAATTTTAAAACCCGCATTTCGCGGGTTTTGTTATTTATGATTTTCCATTAAAGAATCCAATATTGTTTGTGTTAATACGGGTGTGTCGTAATCAAATTTAAACACATTACCCAATTGTTGGATTCTTGTTTTATTCTTTGTATTGCGTAACGAAACATATACACTGTCGCAATAATT
The DNA here is from genome assembly GCA_045651525.1 of Candidatus Enterousia sp. Classification (GTDB taxonomy): domain Bacteria; phylum Pseudomonadota; class Alphaproteobacteria; order Rs-D84; family Rs-D84; genus Enterousia. The sequence goes on from JAZRSO010000004.1 coordinate 72,194, forward strand.
TTTATCGTGATATGTGTATGTGTCAAAACCCAAATCAATCAACAGTTTTTTTACATAATTGCGTACATATGTTATTTTTGAATATGATTTATCGCGTAAAATATTTCTGCGAATTTTTGGTTTAAATGTTATTGTGTCTTTTGTAAAAACAATGTGACATATTGCATTAAGTTCGTCGATTATCTTTTTGTTTTTCCCGAATTTATTTGCAATTGCATAAATAAAACAAGGGTTGTTTAGTTTGCTTTTTGTGTGCAAATAATTGAATAATGAGTAATATACCATCTCATCAATATTATACTTTGACATTTAAATCCTTTTTTATACCTGTTGGCACAATAGCATATTCTATAATATTTGCAATTTATTTTTAAGTGTGTAAAATAGAACCCGTTATGGCAAGAAGTATTATAAAATTTGGTCAGGTGTCCGAAAACCGCAAGGCACGATTTAATTACTCTATTGAAGATACAATAGAGGCTGGTATATCATTGACTGGTGCAGAAATTAAATCTATACGTTATGGTTTGGTTACGATTGTTGATGGTTTTGTTCAGCGTCGTGGTGATAACCTGTTCTTGGCCGGTGTTGAAATTCAGAAATTACCAACTGCGGCACGTATCGTGAACTTTGATGAACGTCGCAGTCGCCAGCTGTTGTTGCATCGCAGTCAGATAAACAGACTGATTGGAAAACTGCAAGAAAAAGGCGCAACAATTGTGCCGTTGAAAATGTATTTTAACAATCGTGGTAAGTTAAAGGTTTTGTTGGGGGTCGGTTATGGTAAAAACAAAATCGATAAACGCGAAACAATAAAACAACGCGAATGGAACAAGAACAAGGCTCGTATTTTAAAGGGCTGATAATCTAAAACCCTTGATTTTAGGGAATTTAATACTATATTGTCATTACAGAACAAATTTCCCTCTTTGTATTTTAATGATTTTTTGATACTATGGGAATATCGGGTGCATGGTCACAGATTCACTACGGATAAAGAAATTGTTTTCTTTATTGGCAATGAATTTGGTGACTGTGCGAAATACTAACTTAAACAAAGGATTATAAATGGTAAAAGTAAAAGAAAAAAAGACAGAACCAAAGAAAAAAGGCCCTGCCCCAAAAATGCCAAAGGCAATCAAGGGACAAAATAAACACGAAACAGATGCAAATGATGACAAAGTCTATTTTATGGCTTTGGGTGGATTGGAACATATCGGTCAGAATATGTACCTGTACAAATACAAGGGTAAATATCTGGTCGTTGATTGCGGTATGGGATTCTTGGATGAAGAAATTGGTGCTGGCGATGTTCAATACTGTGATACAACATGGTTGGAAAAGCGCAAAAAAGATGTTGTTGGATTTATCGTAACACACGGTCACGAAGATCATATCGGCGCGTTGAAATACATCTGGCCAAAGTTTAGAAAGCCAATTTATTGTACACGTTTTCCTGCGGAAATATTGCGTCAGACATTTGCTGGTATTGAAATGGACTTTGACCCAAAGAAAGATATTGTTGAATTTGACCACAATGGCGCAACATTAGATTTAAACCCATTCGAAGTTGAAACTTTCCACGTCACACACAGTATTCCAGAGGCACAAATGCTGATTATTAAAACGGGTGCTGGGAAAATACTGCATACTGGTGACTGGACATTTAACGATGATATTCCAATTGAGGCACCGACAGATTTTGCCAGATTGGCAGAAATTGGTTCGGACCCAAAATTGTTGGCTTGTATGTGCGATTCTACAAATTCGTCACGTCAGACCAAACAGGTTACAGAAACGCAGGTGCGCGATACCCTGACGGAAATTATGAAAAATGCACCTGGTCGTGTAATCGTAACTGGTTATTCACGCAGCTTGGCACGTATTAAAATGTTTGCCGAGGCTGCACGTGCCGCAGGTCGAATTGCTGCAATCAAAGAACGCAGTAATCCAAATCCTGTGCCATATGTTGGATTGCCAGAATTTCGTGAAATGGGAATTAAATTGGTGTACCTGAACAAGGATGATGTTTATACTCATTCTGAAATCAAGGATTTGCCAGCAGAAAAGCAAGCAATCTTTTTGACTGGTTCCCAAGGGGAAAAATTCGCAATGTTGACACGCCTGTGTCATGGTCAGGTAAAGGAAATGAAACTGATGCCAACTGATACGGTGGTGTTTAGTGCGATTATTATCCCAGGACGTGAACAAGATGTTTCTTATTTGTATAATAAACTGGCACGTATGGGTGTAAAAACACATACTATATTTGATACAGATAACTTGCACGCCAGTGGACATGCCGGTCGTCCAGAACTGGAAAGATTTTATGACTTGGTTCATCCACAGGTATCTGTTCCAATGCACGGCGATTATATCAATGAAATGTTGAATGGTAAAATGGCGATGGAACGCGGTGGTGCCAAACATATGATGGTTGTGCATAATGGCGAAATGATTGCGCTGTCAGATGGTAATGAGCCATATGTTGCCGAAACAATCGATACAAGTTATGTCGTTATGGAAGGTGAAACAGAACGCAGTGCAAACGATCAGGTTTATAAAAATCGTAAAAAGATTGCATCCAATGGTGCTGTGTTTGTAACATTGCCAATTGATAAACGCGGTTTCTTGAAAGGTGTTCCAGAAGTTTCCAGCGCAGGTATCTTTGAAACAGACGAAACAGGATTTATGAAACGTCAAATTCAGATTGAAATCGCCAAGGCAATTGATGGTTTGACCAAGGCAGAACGCAAAGATAAAAACAATCTGCATCGTGCGGTTCAGGTTGCGTCTAACAAGGTTGTGCGTGCGGCATTGGGTAATGACAAAAAACCTCAATACAATGTACACTTTATCTTGAAATAAAAAGTCCCCCGTCTGGGGGATTTTTTAGTGATAGTATTTTTGTGTTTTGTAAATTTTTAGCTTGAAACTGATAAAATAAAAATATAAACTGTATCTGCACACGTCGGGGATATGGCGGAATGGTAGACGCTGAGGACTTAAAATCCTTTGATCATTGCGATCGTGTGGGTTCAAGTCCCACTATCCCCACCACAAATAAAAAAACCGCCGTTTGGCGGTTGTTTTATTGTTTGTTTTCTGGTGCGTCTTTTGAATTTAGCAGTTGTTTTAACAGTTTTATTACTTTTGCACGATCTTTGTCTGTTGGCAAATCCCAATACATATTTATTAGGCGTAACGATTCGTTCTTGCCCAATGGGTCGTCTGATGCCTGGTCGCTGACATAATGTTTTGGCAGGCGACCATTGCGTTGTTCGTGGTCAATATAGCCCGGTAATCCTGTAAAGAAAAATGAAATTGGGGTTTGTAATGCAACGCTAAGTTCGAATAATCTTGATGCAGATATACGATTTGTTGCGTATTCGTATTTTTGCAATTGTTGAAAAGTTACATTACACAGTTCCGCAACGTCTTTTTGAGACATACTTAGCATAATGCGACGCAGTTGCAATCGTTGTCCGATATGTTCATCAATTGGACCAGTTAGATTTGGTTTCCCGCTCATATTTTATACTCTTGTTCGGTTGTTTTATATATACAATATTTTCTTTTGTTTTTGCAATTAAAAAACACTTATGATACCCTTGATACAGAATTAAAAACAAAGGAAGAAAGTATGAATAAACCATTGGTATTGTGTATTATGGATGGGGTTGGTATAAGCGCAGATAAAAAGTATAATGCTGTGACACTGGCAAATATGCCGTATTTTAATGAATTGTTGAAAAAATACCCACATTCTAAACTGGATGCCAGTGGTGTGGCAGTCGGCCTGCCCGATGGCGTTATGGGTAATTCAGAGGTGGGACACATCACAATCGGTGCTGGACGTGTTGTTAATCAGTTCTTGCGTCGGTTTCAGTTGGAAAACTGGGATGAAAATTCGCAACTGCAACATTTTGTTGAATCTGTGCGTAATAATAATGGTGTTGTGCATTTCGCAGGTTTAATGTCTGATGGACGTGTGCATTCTGATATCAATGATATGCTGGTTATTGTGCGGTATGTTGTTGGGTGTGGTCTGCGTGTGTGTTTGCACTTTATTGCAGATGGTCGTGATACGCCACCACAATCTGCACAGGATTATATCAATTTAATTCAGAAAAAATTACAGCATGAATTCGCAGATGAACGTGTGTTCTGGGGTACAATTTCTGGGCGATATTATGCCATGGACAGAAATAATAACACAGAACGAACACAGGTGGCGTTTGATGCAATCGCATGCGCAAAATCAGAATTTGTTGCAGATGATATAAACACTGCATTGGCAAACGCGTATGCGCGTGGTGAAACAGATGAATTTATTAAACCAACTGTTGTTCGTGGTGACGTGCCAATCACAGATAAAGACGGATTTGTGTTCGGAAACTATCGCAGTGACCGCGCCAGACAAATTATGCGTGAAATTGTAAAAACAGGGGCGGAAATTTTGTGCTTTTCGCAATATGGCGAAGGTTTGAACGATGTCTGCCCTGCGTTGTTGCCGGATGTGGTGGTTGAAAATACGCTGGGTGATGTTTTGGCAGAAAATGGACTGCGCCAATTGCGTATTGCAGAAACGGAAAAATATAATCATGTAACATACTTTTTTGATGCGGAAAGAAACGTTGATTTTAATGGCGGAAAAAAGATTCTGATTTCATCGCCAGATGTCGCGACATTTGATTTGAAACCAGAAATGTCTGCGGTAGAAATCACAGATGCATTGTTGCCGGTTCTAAAAGACTTTGACGTTGTTATTTTGAATTATGCTAATGGTGATATGGTTGGACATACTGGGAATATGGATGCTGCAATTACTGCGATGGAAACCTTGGATGTGCAGTTGTCGCGCTTGGTGCCAGCCGTATTGGATTTGGGCGGTGTTGTTTTAATAACTGCAGACCACGGTAACGCAGAACAAATGCGTGATGCGTCTGGCACAACACCATGGACAGCGCATACGACAAATCCAGTAAATTTGATTGTTGTAGGTGGTGGTATTAAATCTGTTCGTAATGGCGGTTTGGCAGACATCGCCCCAACAATGTTAAAGATATTGGGGATTGTACAGCCAAAAGATATGACGGGACAAAGTTTGGTATAATAAAATAAACCGGCAGTTGCCGGTTTATTTTTTTCTGCGAATAGAAAAAAAATCTTTTAATAACTTGGCGGATTCGTTGGCGTATTCTGGCATATGATGAACTGCCGGTTTCCACAGGTGTTTGTCTGTTTCATAAACGCGGGCGTTTGATGTTATGCCCCCACCCTTTTCATCTGTTGCGGCGAAATAAACATTATTTATGCGTGCCAATGATATTGCTGTTGCGCACATCGCGCATGGCTCCAATGATACATAAATATCGCAGTCGTCTAAAAACTTTGTTCTCAGTTTTTTGCAAGCGCGATTTATTGCGACTATTTCTGCGTGCAGGGTTGGGTTTTTTCGCATTTGCACCTGATTTTCACCGCGTGCAATAATTTTTCCGTCATGAACAATTACCGCGCCAATTGGCACGTCATCGTGTGAAAATGCGCGTTTCGCTAAAACAATCGCTTGATTCATAAATTTCATGCTTTATACTTTATAACATGGATTCTAAATTGCAAATTATTTCTGGGATTTATCGTGGCAGAAAGTTAAATCTGCCGGTGGATGCACGCCCAACACAAAATTTGGCACGAATTGCGTTGTTTAATATGCTGGAAGGTATAATTGTTGACCCATATGCGCCAATAGTTGTTTGGGATGCGTTTGCAGGTAGTGGATCTTTGGGGATAGAGTGCCTGTCACGATACCCACAGTCACAGGTTTTGTTTACAGATGTTGCATACAAATCTATACAGACAGTGCGCAGTAACTTGGCTGCATTAACTGTTGGCAGTCGTGCAAAGACGTTCCAAGCTGATGCGATTGCTTCTATTCAACAATGGGGTGTGATGTCGGATCTTATTTTTGTTGATCCTCCATATCCCAGGGCTAATTTAGGCGTGGCATTTGTAAAGCGTTTACAAAAAGTTGCACGCAAAGGAACGATTGTTGTTTGGGAACAAGAGGCAATAAATTTTACAGCCCCAAATACGGACAAGTGGCGTATTTTGCGTGATAAACAGTATGGACGCGCCAGATTTTTGATTTTACAAAAGATTTAATCAATAAACTTCTTGATTTTTCAAAGTTTTTAAGTAATAATATGCCCCGCACAGCACCCTTGGAGGCTGTGAAACAATAACCAAAATGCTATAAAAGGATAAAAAATGGCAATAAATGTAAACGCAGAAATTCGCAACGTTGCTGGCAAGGGGGCCGCACGTAGCATCCGCAATAATAAAAACATCCCTGCAGTTATCTATGGGGAAAAGAAGGCCCCTGTCGCAATTGAACTGAATGGTCATGAATTCGGGATGTTGCTGAATACACCAAGCTTGCGGACTAAATTGTTCCAAATCAAAACAGCCGAAGGTACAGAAGACGCAATGTTGATGGATATCCAATATCATCCAGTATCTGACGCACCAATTCACGTTGACTTTAAACGTATTGATGTTAAAAAACCTGTGAACGTTGTTGTTCCTGTTGAAGTTATCAATGTTGAAACATCCAAAGGTTTGAAATTGGGTGGCACATTGAACTTTGCAGTACGTAAAGTTGCATTGCGTGGTTTGGTTGATGTTATGCCAGAAAAAATCGTTATTGACTTGGCGAACTTGACAATCGGTGACGTGGTTCACGGTTCTGACTTGGTATTGCCAGCTGGTATCGAATTGGGCTTGCATCAGGCTGAATTGGCGTTCGCTATTATCGGCGGTAAAATGCCAATGGAAGAAGATGAAAAAGCCAAGGCTGCTGCAATGGCTGCATCAAAGAAATAATCTCTTTGATTTGAAAAAGATTATCCACCCAAACGGGTGGATTTTTTTTAAGAAAATATGTCTGTTGCCCCTTGAAAAGATTTTTTGCATAACTATATGGTGGGTAAAGCAAAAATTTTAAGGAGTAAAATATGGGAAAAGTAATTGGTATTGACTTGGGTACAACAAATTCCGCCATGGCATTTATGGATGGAACAGACCCAAAAATTATTGAAAATTCCGAAGGACAACGTACAACACCATCTGTGGTCGCACTGACAAACAATGGTGAACAGTTGGTCGGTATTACTGCCAAGAATCAGGCTGTGACAAATCCTGAAAATACAATCTATGAAATTAAACGTTTAATGGGCTTGCGTTTTGATAGCCCTGCGGTCAAAGAAATTGCAGCACGCGTGCCTTATAAAATCGTTGCTGGCGAAAACGGTGATGCGTGGGTTGAAATGGACGGCAAGAAATATGCGCCATCTCAAATCTCTGCAATGATTTTGGCAAAGTTAAAGAAAGACGCAGAAAGTTATTTGGGCGAACCTGTAACAGACGCTGTTATTACTGTTCCTGCGTATTTTAACGATTCACAACGTCAGGCAACCAAAGACGCAGGTCGTATTGCAGGATTAAATGTTTTGCGTATCGTCAATGAACCAACAGCCGCTGCGTTGGCGTATGGTTTGGACAAGGGTAAAGATGGTATTATCGCTGTTTATGACTTGGGTGGTGGTACATTTGACGTGTCTATCTTGGAAATTGTTGACGGTGTGTTCGAAGTAAAATCAACAAACGGCGATACTGCATTGGGTGGTTCTGACTTTGACGCACGTATTTTGGAACACTTGATTGCCGAATTCAAGGCACAATCTGGCATTGACTTGACAGGCGATAAATTGGCGTTGCAACGTTTGAAAGAAGCCGCAGAAAAGGCAAAAATTGAATTGTCGTCCAAGACATCAACAGATATCAACCTGCCTTATTTGACAGCTGATGCATCTGGCCCAAAACACTTTAACACAACATTGACACGTGCAAAGTTGGAATCACTGGTTGCAGATTTGATTGAACGTACAATTGAACCTTGCAAAAAAGCATTAAAAGACGCAGGTTTGGAAAAATCACAAATCAATGAAGTTATCTTGGTTGGTGGTCAAACGCGTATGCCAAAGGTTGCAGAAACAGTAAAAGAATTCTTTGGTCGTGAACCACACAAGGGTGTAAATCCAGACGAAGTTGTTGGTATGGGTGCCGCAATCCAAGGTGGTGTATTAAAAGGCGATGTCAAAGATGTTTTGTTGCTGGACGTTACACCATTATCATTGGGTATTGAAACATTGGGCGGTGTATTTACACGCTTGATTGATCGCAATACAACAATTCCTACGAAAAAATCTCAGGTGTTTAGTACTGCCGAAGATAATCAATCTGCTGTAACAATTCGCGTATTCCAAGGCGAACGTGATATGGCAGCTGATAATAAACTGTTGGGTCAGTTTAATCTGGAAGGTATTGCCCCTGCCCCACGTGGTATGCCACAGATTGAAGTGTCTTTTGATATTGACGCAAACGGTATTGTTCATGTGTCTGCCAAGGATAAAGGCACTGGCAAAGAACAGGCGATTTCAATTAAATCAGACGGTGGTTTGTCCGAAGATGAAATCAAGCGTATGGTTGATGAAGCAGCTGCAAATGCCGAAGCCGATAAACTGAAACGAGAATTGGCAGAAGCTAAAAATACAGCTGAAACAGCAATCTTTAGCATTGAAAAGTCTTTGAAAGAACATGGCGATAAAATCAGCGAAGATGAAAAGAAGTCAATTGAAGAAGCCAAGAAAGAATTGGCAGACGAATTGGCCAAGGCCGATGCAACTGCGGCTTCTTTGAAAGAAAAAACTGATGCGTTGGCAGAAAAAGCCATGAAATTGGGCGAAGCTGTCTATAAAGCATCGCAGGCAGAACAAGCCGGTGAAGAACAGAAAAAGAACGACGACGGAACCGTTGACGCAGACTTTTCTGAAAAGAAATAAAAAAATCCCCCGTTTGGGGGATTTTTTTATGATTAAACCCCAAGAACATTGTTGACAGTTGTTTATTTGGTGTAGTACTATTATAATGACTAATATAGGGGTTATACAATGAGTATCAAAAAAACAGTTAAAGATATCTTGGCACGTGAATATAACTTAAAGTCTGTAGAAGATAATATGTTATTTGGAGATGGCATAGGTTTTGCAGATACGGATATGTCTGAATTTATAATGATTTTGGAGGAAGAACTGGGGTATGGTTTACCACGTGATATAGCCGCTGGGTTTAGTTCGGATTCCAAGATGACAGTTGGGGATTTGGTTAAAAAAGTAGAAGATGATGCCAGAACACACCCTGTTGCAGGATTATATAGGGTGGTTGATGGTAATGCTATATGTTATCTGAGTGATAAAAAATGTTCAAACATATCAAAAGAAGAAGTTGTACAGAATAAGGCTTTAAAGAATTTATGCAAACAACATAAATGTGTGTTGGAATGTAACTTTCAGAGATTACGTCAAATAATAAAATAAGGATAACAAATAACTATCGCAGATAAGATTAAATCTTTTTTGAAAAATGATTTGGCTTGCCAAAATGTAACAGATGTTATGTTGTTAAAGGCAAATCTGAAACTGGATGAATTAGATGTTTATGAATTGATACATGCTGTGGAATGTCAATTTAACATTTCTTTGCCAGATTCAATCGCAAAAGATTATGCCAAAGGGTTGGACTGTACGGTGGCTGAATTGATTCAAAAAATAGAAAATGTCGCAAATAAAAAATTGGCCAAGGCCGATGCAACTGCGGCTTCTTTGAAAGAAAAAACTGATGCGTTGGCAGAAAAAGCCATGAAATTGGGTGAAGCTGTCTATAAGGCATCACAGGCAGAACAAGCCAGTGAAGAGCAGAAAAAGAACGACGACGGAACCGTTGACGCAGACTTTTCTGAAAAGAAATAAAATAATATCGTTTAATACAGCAAAAACCTGTCAAAAACAGCAGAAAAATACACAGATTTCTGATATATGACAGGTTTTTTGTTATTCATTCTATTTTATACGTTCAAACCCTTTTTATAGTTTTTTTATAGTTTA
>JAZRSO010000005.1:0-43119 GCA_045651525.1 Candidatus Enterousia sp.
TTGCCACCAGCTGCATAATAGTCGCCTGCATAAGTTCCTGCTTGAACACTCCACAGGTCAAAGTTATACCCGTTCTTGGTGCAAGTTGGTTCTTTTAATTTACATTCAGTATCTGTTACATAACACGTCTGTGTATCAACAGTTTCACCCTCGCACTGATATGTAATTGTAATCGGCGCTGGGTCCCATTGGGCATACAAAGACATATTTTGTTGTACCAGATATGGTGCACCAACATTTGGTTCTCTAATAAGTGTATCATCGGAAGAATTATACCAACCTGCAAACGTATAACCATTACGCGTCGGTGTCGGCAGGGTTATTGTGCCACCAGACCACTGTGCGTACCATATATTGTTCGACGTGTAGCTTTTTGCAGCGTTTATTCCATCATTGGTTATATACGCATTTGAACCAATATATGTTCCATCTCCGTATGGCTTATAACCATTAAATGTACATTTTGCTGTCAAACTGCTTGACGACACATTGCCACCTTTTGCATCAAAGGTAACAGTATATTCCTTTTGTGGAACAGTAATCGAATTGCTATCAGTTGTCATTTTTTGCTTGCGCGTTGAATCTAAATACACACCGTCGCCATAACGCGTATATAATGTTGTTGTACCTGATTGTGTTGCACCATTGTTATCTAAGGTAATTGTATATTCGTTTGGTATCCACTGGGCATACAAATCTACTGTTTCGCCGTTCGTACTGGTCAGATTCTTTACACTTGCCTTGTCCGCATAATTGGTGCCACTGCCATCTGCCGCTGTATTCCAGCCATTAAATGTATAACCCGTACAACTAAAAGCATTTTGTGTCAGTTGACAATCTGTATCATAGCTGCATTCGCCAGTTGACATATTGCCACTTCCAACGGATTTACAATTTTTGTCATATTCAATAAAATAGTCATTTGCTGTCCACTGTGCGTATAAGTCTACATGTGCAAGATTATCTGTGGTCAGATTGTCGGTCGACCCATTTGCATAGCTGGTACCAGTACCATCTGCATTGGTGTTCCAACCTGCAAACGTATATCCGACACAACTAAAAGCATTTTCGAGTAAAGGTTCATTATCATCATACAACCGTTCTTGTGTCGGCATACCACCAGTTGACGTAGTTTTACAATTGGCTTCAAAGTCAATGTCATAATTGTTCGGTGTCCATTGGGCAATAAATATTTTATCGTTTGTATATGTCCATTTAAAAGAATAACCAGCAGATAATCGATCGTTGTTTGTAGATAACCAATGGTTAAATGTATAACCATCGCGTACACATGTATTATCTGCCATTGTAAATTCTTCGTTATAGGTCGCAGTGTCGGGATCTGGCGGTGTTCCTGTGTCATAGCCACAATAATATGTTACATTATATTCGTTTGGTATCCACTGTGCGTATAAAGGTATAATGTCATAGTTCTCAAAACAAAACTGAACAGCTTCGCCATCAATATATGGTATACCAGTGCCATCCGCCTTGGTGTTCCAGCCTGCAAACGTATATCCAGTACGTGTAAGTCCCGTCTTAAGCCCCCGCATATCGTCGAATTTTCTGGATGCATCTTCATAACTGCCACTGCCATCGTTAAGATAATATCTTACTGTACAGCTGTTTGGCATTAAATCACCAGTGGTAGCAACTGTGCCCTGATATACGCCAAGATTATCATGATTACAGGTTATTTTCTGGTTTGGAGAGGGAAAATTACCAGCCATCTCCCAATAGCCAGTTTCATAGTAATAACCTGTTGGCGTTCCACTGTATACCACAAAATTTTGTCCATACGTACATGTTTGTGTATATATTATATCGCCATTATTCATATAGTTGATAGTTATTTCGTTTGGCTCGCATGCAGTTCGATCGGTATTCGGGTGATAACCATCGTTACAGAGATTAAGTCCCTGATCCTTTGATGAATCTACCTTAAATGTTCCACCAGGGCAATAATAACCATCTTTACATGGCTGACAGTTAAGTTTATTTTTCGGCAAATAATATCCAGCATCACATGTTACATCTGGGACAAGGGAACAATACATAGAATAATCAGCATGTTCATCGTAATTGCCGCTAAGCAAATAACCAGGGAGACAGCTTTCAACCACGCATTTGTCCGAAACAATCTTAGTTAGAAATGTGTATTGAGATATGTAAGGTTGTTTAAATGAACTTACACCTGTTTCTGCATTTGTACATGGTGTATCACAACTTGTAGAAGCAGATTCAGAAGTAGTCATGCCTTCAAAACAGACAGTACACGTTGACGCCCCGGCGGCTGAATAAGAACCAACTGGACATTGTCTTCTGTCACTACCATCAAAGCTGCCTGGACAGTAGTAACCAGCGGTACATTTTTTACATTCGCCATCGCTTAGATAATATCCGGGTTCACACTCTGTTGGCTCCCAGATAGGGAAAAGTGTAAGGTCGTCACCAGGGGTTACTTCGTTCCAAGCAGTCCCAAAAAGAAAATTTAATTCGCCATATCCGCTAGAACCATCAATGTAGTCATCACGGTCTAATTCGTCACATTTATAGTACCCACTGCATGCCCAGCCAACAAATTTATAACCTGGTTTTGTAAAATTAGTGGTAACGGCCCCATTGTAACTGTTACATGTTTCGCCTTCTTCGCAATTTGCGGGAGCGTAACATACATTGTCATATGTGCAGGTGTAGATATAAGTCTTAGGGTTAAGTTTATTATCAGCAGCTACATGTATATTAATGCATTTTGTACCGGATTGTCTGGTGCATTCATCACTAGACGCAGCATGTGCAACATTTTGCACACCCAGCACGAATAAAATAATAGCAAAAAACCGCAGAATACAGCGTTTGACAGACATTTTCTTCCTCTCTTTTAATGAAAGTGTAGAAAATTTATAGGGTGCAGGGCAAGTAAAAAATATACATACGTGAAAGAAACTTAAAAACGGTGGTAAGCCCCCCTCCGTCGCCGGGGAATTTGCCAGCGATATGTATGGCAAGGTGCTTTTCCCCGGCCAATGGCGGTGGAAATTCTTTGCGTAAATTAGGCATATTTTGTCATCCCTGCGAAGGCAGGGATAGGGTCTATACAGTGTGAGTGAAACGAACAAAAAAAGAACATTCTGTATATTTAAAACATTGTAAGATTTAAAAGACCCCCTCCTGGCTGCGCAGGAGTGACAAAAAAGACAAGTATGACACAATGACCCCCGCCCCACAAGGGCAGGGGAAAATAAAAAACGCACCATACGGTGCGAAATTTTGGTGGGTTAGGTAGGACTTGAACCCACGACCAAAGCGTTATGAGCGCTCCGCTCTAACCAACTGAGCTACTAACCCACGGTGGTGTATTATATATAAAATAAAAAATCATGCAAGATAAAAAATTAAAAAGTTTCTTTTTTCTCTAACGCGTCCAGAATTCTGTCCAATTTCCGTACAGAGCTGTTTACGCAACCGCGTCCATTCCAGTGTAACAATTCGTGTCCTGTGGTGTTGTCTGAAATTGAAACCATAAAATCTGTCCACCAAAAGCCGTTCAAAGAACACCAAACAGGTCTGAATTTGTTCTTGGTTTCTTGAATAAATACTAAATAACGCGCGCGACCAATGTCTGCCCCGGAAATAACAGATTCTTCGCCATCAGATGTTATGTACGTTGTTTTAATGCTGGTGCGCTTGTGCCCGACAGTCAGTTTGTATCCGCGCTGTTCCATGCGTTCTTTGAATTTTTGCGTCATTATTCGACCGCCGGCATCAACATATAAAACCTGGTTTGTATCAAGTGTGTTTGGATGCATATGAACGCTGTTGCAACCAGATAAAACGATAATTGGTAAAAATAATCTTAGAAATATTTTCATATTATAACCCCACAGTACAATAAACATGGCGTGCCCAGCGGGATTCGAACCCACAATCTTCACCTTCGGAGGGTGACGCATTATCCAGTTCTGCTATGGGCACGGCACGTGTGATTATAACGAAAGTAATACTAAAAAGCAAGATTCAGATTATTTTTGGTGGCGTTTTTTGTTTGCGTGTTGCCATAATAAACGCTTTACAGATGTCGCCAATGCAATACGTCTGTTAATTTTGTTTGCAGGCAGTCTATTATGAGAAATCTGATGATATTTATTCATCAGTTCATTTACGTCAAACCCCAGTTCTTGGTATTTTGCCGCCATAATGCCGAACGCATAATTCTTGTTACATATGCATACGCTGTCTAAATCGATAAAACATTTGAATTTACCATCTGGCGATACGATTATATTCTTTGGCGTAATGTCAGAATGAAATACTGCCTGGTCTTGTTTGCGGCCGATATTCATTATATAAACAAATGCCATGCACAGCTTGCCCAAGACTGGACTGTTTGTATTAGATACGTTTAACATCGTAATATCATGCACGTTGCGTGTCAGGTTGTTGTTCAAATGCGCAGGCCAAATATGTGACATTTTATCAAATTCAACCAAAATATCTTCGTAAACTTGCTTGATTTTTTCGCGTGACATGCCATTTTGTATTGCTTCAAACAGTGTGATTCCAGCAACCTTGTCAGATTTTTCAAAACAAACACCACCAACTTCATGTGCTGTAACATGCGGTACAGGAATCTTGCGTATGTTGTACAGTTGGCTGACAGCCGCATTTTTTTCAACCAAACCAGGCGCGCCAAATTTGAAAACTTTTTGACCACTTGGCGTTTCAGCAATCAACACATTATTTTGCGCCCCAATTACAACAGGCGGCATTATGTTCGTCGCATCAGGGCAGTGTTTCAAAATTATACACTTGCGCAGGATAAACAATTCTTGATTCATGATTAAAATCCCTTTTTATTGTCAAAAGACATTTTATGTCAATTTTTATGAAAGTCAAGACTGTATTTTAATTTTGTTGCAGTGATGCCAGCATAAAATCGTCTAAATCGCCATCCAGCACAGCGTCTGAATCTGTTTTTTCAACGTTTGTACGAACATCTTTGACCAGCTGATATGGGTATAAAACATAGTTTCTAATTTGACTGCCCCATTCAATTTTCTTTTGTGCGGCCTTGGCGGCATCTTCGGCTTCGGCGCGTTTTTGCATTTCCAGTTCATACAACTTGCTGCGCAGCATTTTCATTGCCATTTCGCGATTTTGAATTTGACTGCGCTCGTTTTGGCAGGTTACAACAGTGTTTGTTGGAATGTGGGTAATACGAACAGCACTATCTGTTTTATTTACGTGTTGTCCACCTGCACCAGATGCGCGATATGTGTCAATACGCAGGTCTTTGTCATTGATTTCAATTTCAATTGTATCATCAATGTCTGGCCAAACATCAACAGATGCAAAGCTGGTCTGACGCTTGCCATTGGCGTTAAAAGGCGAAATTCTGACCAATCTGTGTACGCCGATTTCATTTTTAAGCCAACCATATGCACGTTCGCCAGTGATGCGATATGTTATATTTTTTATACCTGCAACGTCACCTTCGTGTTCTTCGATGACTTCTGCGGTAAAGTTATGACGTTCTGCCCATCTGGCGTACATGCGCGACAACATTTGCGCCCAGTCTTGCGCCTCGGTCCCGCCGGCCCCAGCCTGAATAAACAAAAATGCGCCACTATTATCAGCTGGTTCACGGAACAGTGTAATAAACTTTGCCTTGTGCGCAGTGTTCGCCAATTGTTCAATCGCAGAAATCACATCCTGATCATCGGGGGCGATTTCAAACAGCTCGTACAAACTGTGGTAATCTGATTCCAAATCCAACAGTTCTTTTAATGTTTTTTCAAGTGATGATTTCTTTTGCAATACAGCGCGCGCATTATCAGGGTTATCCCATAAGTCTGGTGCATTTGCCTGTTCGTCCAGCGCGGCAATTTGAGATTTTAATTGTTCTGGGTCAAAGAAACCCCCTGACGGCAGAAATGTCGTCTGATATTTGCTGAAAAAATTCATTTGTTATTATCATAGTTATAATAATAGCAATTTATTTTTTTAAATCAAATGAATGTTTGCCTTTTATTTTTAAATATGATAAAATCAGTTCAACGAGAGGGATTCATATGAATAAATTTTTATGTTTGTTTGGCTTGGTTGGCGCGTGTTTTGTTGGAAATTCTGCGGTCGCTGTTTCCGCCGGCACTGTTGGTGTGGCTGATAATGCGCGTGGTGCAATTATTCAAACCCCAACGGCAAGTAACGGTTTGCGTGGAAATGCAGGCTTGGCCCAGGCGTATAAGACTAATCAACGTAATACGTATTATATGGTGACTCAGCCTGATGTTGATACTGCGTGTCGCGAAAAAATATTTGCTTGTTTGGCGGATTACTGTGGTGATGTTACAATTGTTCCAGGGCAAACTTCTTCTAAATGTATGTACGCAACAGAAAGTGATTTGTATAATTATGCCTTGTTGTGTCTGCAACGTGATACTGAAATATTAATGCCACAGTATGCGGTTAATACTAAAAACGGCATGAATGGTATGAATACAGCAGCACGTTTGTGTCCGAAATATGTCCAACAAGAAGTTATGTCGTATTTATCGATGGCCAATATGGCAGATAAATTGTCAAAGACACATTCTGATTTATGTATTCAACGTCGTCAAGAATTGGAAGCTGCGATGGCATGTCATTCTGTGGCCTTGGCATACGGAAACGAAACCAGCAGTATGTTAAATTCATATTTAACCGATTATTGTGGTTCTGGCGTCCCAGGGGGCAGTGCGGAAATGGTTACACGTTTTGCGTCTGCTGGTAATGTTGGTGCTGATATTTGGGGATGGGCAGAAAAAATTGTTAGCATGGAAGTAAATAACAAAGGTGATGACTGGCAGTCTGCTGTTGATGCAGTGTTGGCCGGCTATACAAACCGTATGAATTTGGCGTGTGGTGAAAACTTGCAAATAAATATACCTGCGCGTACACCATCAAACGAACCATCTGCATTGCAGACTGTTGCAAACTTGGCGGTTGCAGCGGCGTTTCCTGCGACAAACCAACAGGTTGAAAACCCATACGCCAACCAGCCAATTTGGATGGAGGTTACATCAAGAACAAATATATACAACGCAAACGATGCGTATCAGGTTATAAATGCAGCATTAACAAATCCTGCAACGTTCCAAAACGCATATTTTAACAGTGCAGAAATGGATGATATGCAACGCGCATACACGCGTGGTACCAAGGTATTTATTTTACGAGACACTGCCAGATGCTATATCGTTCCTGTTGCGCAAATGACGCCACAAGAACAATCGTTACTGGCACAAGTAACTGCAAATTGCACATATAACTAATCCAAACCGCCAATTGGCGGTTTTTTTTTATCTTGGAATATGATTGTTTTTTTGATAAAATGTTTTCTATGAAAATTACACGACGTGACGTTTTAAAAATAACTGGCTTTTCTGTAATGGTAACTGCCTTTTTGCCGCGTTTGGCGTTTGCAGCACGTAATTCCTTGCGTTCCTTGCGTACAGGGGTTCAGCCTAATAATAAAACACGTCTGGTTATTGAAACAGCCACGCGTCCAACATATAATTTATCTTATCCTGTAAATCAGTTGGTAATTACGTTACCTAATACATCTGCAAATAATTCTATAACGCCAAAATTGGCATCTGGTTCATTGGTGTCGTCTATTACACAAACACAGACGGGCGACAGCTTAAAAATAACTGCAAATTTGCGCAAATCGATTTCTGAAATTGCCAAGGGCAACATTATGATTTTGGAACCAAACGGGGACAGTGATTATCGCTTGGTTTTGGATTTTATGGCGGGAACGGCCCCTGTGTCAAAGACTGCTACATCATCTGCGTCTGAATACGGCAGTATGCCAGAATATACAACTGCATCTGCGATGCCGACAACTGCAATAACTGCGTCGCGTAAATATGTTGTTGTTATTGATGCGGGTCATGGTGGCAAGGATCCCGGCTGTATCGGTAAGGCCGGCACACGTGAAAAAGACATTGTTTTATCTGTTGCAAAAAAATTAAAAAACAAACTGGACGCAAACGGTTTCAAAACATATATGACGCGCAGCGATGACAGATATTTAAAACTGGCAGAACGCGCATCTATTGCAGAAAAGAAAAAGGCTGATTTATTTATATCTTTGCACGCAAACGCAAATCCAAAGCGTGAAATGAAGGGGTTTTCAGTCTATACCCTGTCTGAAAAAGCGTCTGACGAAGAAGCAAAAAAACTGGCCGAGGCTGAAAACGCCGCCGACAAAATCGGGGTAGAAGGATTCACAGAATTCGAAGAAAACATTCGTATTGCGCTGTCTTCTTTGCAGCAACACGCTGTTGCGGAAATGAGTGAAGAATACGCAACAGGCTGTGCCAAGTCGTTTAAGCGGGCGTCAATTACACAGCAACCGGGCCCCGATGTCCGTCACGCACCATTTGCGGTATTGCGATCAACTGTGCCTGGGGCATTATTGGAAATAGGGCATTTGTCTAACGCGTCCGAAGAAAAATTATTAAAAACCGCATCGCACCAAGATAAAATTGTGAATGCAATTGTTAAATCTGTTAAAAACTATAATTTCGAAGTTTAGTCTTGCATTAAATTATACAAATATGTTACTCTTATTCCTATAAGAGGGATGAATATGCGATTGTTTAAACCATATCTTGTTGTTTTTAGTGTGTTTTTACCCCCCCCATATATAGGTGCCGCGTATGCAGACATATTGTCTTTGGATGATGCGTTGCGTGCGACATATACTGCATGCGTAGATATTGATGATAATTTACATGATTTAAAGGTATTGGCTGGTATAAATACTGCAGTGACTGCTGTTGGTACAGCTGCTGGTATTGGTGCGACAACGGTTGGTTTTATCAAGGCAAACAAAGACAAATTAATTGAAAAGTTAGAACTGGAACGATTAAAAAAGATTGAAGATTCCGGCGTGAATTCCGGTATAAAAAATCCTGCAAAGAACGATGTTTTGGCAAATGTCGAACAATTTCATTTGGCTAATGCATCTGATATATCGGAAATAGAAACAGATATAGAAGAATTAACCGAACAGTCTAAGAATTTAGGAAATTGGCGCACAGGGTTATTGGCGACAAATACCGCGACTAATATTGCGAGTGTTGCGATTTCCGCCAGCACAATAAAGAAAGATGATTATCAAGGTCAAATTGATGCATGCATATCTGCAACAAAGACGCTAAATACCGCGATAATGCAGGCGCGCATGAATGGCGAAAACGTGGCTGAGGCTGAAAATATCTATAACGCATGCATAGAATATAAATATGTTGACATTACACCAATTATAAAACGTGGGACAGGTGCATTAATTTCATCGGGTATTGGTGCTGCAACAGGTTTGGCTGGAACCGTTATATCTGGCGTTGCAAACAGTGACAAAACCCGCAACGACAACAGTGACGCAGGTAAAAAGAAAGAAAAAGATTTAAACACTGCGGCAAATGTGCTGTCTGTTGGTGCGACTGCTGCCAGTGTATCTGCAACAGTATTTAACGCGACACAAATTGCTGCGATTAAAAAAGTTGCATCTGTATCGGAAAAATGTACGGGGGTATTAAAATGATAAGAATGCTGTTTATAATACTGTTTGCCTGTATATCTTTTGGAACTGCGATTGCAGCCCCACAAAAGACATTTTTAAGCACGGAAAACAATTTATGGTTTCCAGCAGATGTTGTAAGCAACGCGATTGCAGAACATGTTGCCGAGGACAAACAGCAAGCTGTTGCTGATGTTTATCAAGATTTAATGGATGATCAAACAGGACGTATTTCTGTAGCAAGCTTGTTCAAGGTCTGTGAAAAAGCAGGTTTTAAAACAAAACGTTTAGAAGGTTATACCGCGTGCAAACAATTTATAGAACAAATGTTAACAGATGCAGAAATTGCATCAGATATAGAACTTGGTGGTTTTTGCCCAGGACTTGATGCAAATGGCAACAATCCTAATTCTTTGCGTTCTATTACCGATAAAACACGCGTTGGCGACATGTGTTCCAGCACTAATATTGCGTACGGAGAGGTTGTTTTTAAAACTGGCTATGCGTGTACTTGTTTGGCAATGCAATGTAATTCTGGTTTTAGATTTCGTCAAAGGGGCGATTGCGTTATTCCAACAGAAACAGAAAACCCAACAACAAATACACACTGCGTTCGCGAACAATATGTTGGCAATACAAATAATAACAGCTCTGAAAAATGTAAGAATTTGTGTACAAAAAGTTATAGTGGAAAAAACTGTTACTGGGATGCAGTTATTTGGGACAAAGACCAAAATACATGTATTTGCAATCCTACTAATTCAGAAATTTCTGCAAAACTAAAAAAAGACGAAGAAAGACGCAAGTCCAGAAAATACTATAACCCATGTGATAAAAAAGACAAAGGCAAATCAGGTGGGCAAGAATTTTGCGTAGATAAACCATTTGAATGGGTCAATGTTACACGAATGCATGCGGTTGAATTGGCAAAATTGTATGCAAAAAAACATAATCAAGATGAAATAGAATGCGCGGACGCAACAGAAACAAAGATGGATTTTGCAGGTTTTGATGACTTTATTATGTGTGCCAGTATTGATGCAAATAACTATTACGCATTCAGATTCGATGATGTAAAAGAAAGTTTTGACAATGATATTCAGGCAGGTTTAGTCAACGGTATTTGCAAAATATATGGACATGATTCAAATGTACAACAAAATGATTCTTTGATGAATCTAATCGGTACATTCGGTTGCTTTGCCACATGTTCAAACGAATTAAAAACCGCAGGGGCGCATTTTGGTTTATCTGTCGCGCAATCAGGCACATTATGCACATTTTCACAACGTGTTGTTTCTGCCAAGGATGCATCTGCCCAATTGGCAAAAATAGATGGTTTAGACAACTATTATTTCAAGGGTGACGCAACACAAATCCAATCATCACAGGGAATTGGAAATGCAATATATGGATATATCGAAAGTCAGGGCTTTTTGATTAGAACACTGGATTGTATCCCAAATTCTGCGAAATTACAGAATAAATGGTATCAAGATAACGATGATATTATTCAGTGCAAACTGAACGGTCGCCCAATAGACTTTGTATTTGACGATGTCAATGAAGCATGGTCTTATAAATACGAGGCCGGCGAAGGCACGCTGTCATGTCTGGGAACAGGCGGAAAATATCAGGGCAACGAATGTTATGGACTAAGCCAGCAACAATGCACAAATGCAAACCGTCGTATCAAAGAAATAAACCCAGGTTCCAGTGGTGCCAGATGGGATTCTAAAAACAGTGTGTGCATACTGATAGACCAGACTGAGGCCGCAGTTTATGACAAAGCCATCCAAGTCGGAACCTCTGCTATTGCTGTTATAGATTGTGCCGCGGGAACAAAAATAGGTTGCGTAATGTTTGCAACAGAAATGGCTGGCTTGGTCGCGGATATTTCATCAGATGTACTGGTTGGCGAACGCGTCAAAGAATTCTTGCGTGCCTCAACTGTATGTAAATCGCGCAACTGTGCAAAAAGTACCATACGTGATTTAGGCGCAAAAGTAATAAGTGTTAAATCTGCACTGGACGATAATGCCATCAGAAATATTGACGATGAATTATCGCGGTTAATTTTACTGCTTGAACCAGAAGATTTGAAATCCGAAATGTCAACCAACGACTGGAACGGAATTGTCGCAGCGACAGGTGGCGCGACCAGTGATTGGACAGGAACCGCCATTGTCTGGATGGGCAGAATTGGTGTTGTTGCACAGTTTGCATCGCTGGGGGTATCTGGTGTTAATTTGTTGAAAAAATCGGTCACTTCACTTAAAACGGTATTGTCATCGGTTGATAATGTTGCTGCTGTGATAGACGATGTCGCAGATGGTATAAAAGCACTTGGTGCCGCAGATGCCGTTTCTGATGGAATAAAAGCGTTGGGCGCCGCAGACGATATCGGCGATGCTGCAAAAGCACTTGGCGCAGCGGATGCTGTTTCTGATGGGGTAAGGGCATTGGGGGCTGCTGATGATGTCACAGATGCAACAAAAGCAATTGGCGCCGCAGACGATGTTGCTGATGCTGCGCGCGCTGCGGAAAACACTGTGGATGCGGTCACAGATATGGCGCGCAGTATGTCATATACAGACGAATTGGCTGAGGTAGGTATTAAACACGTTATTGATAAAAATGGTGTTTCTAGATATTTGGATATGACAAATAATCATTACTTTACATCATATGACGAAGTGCTGAAACGTATTGACGATATACCAAATGCATTGGCTAGAAAAATGGCTGCCGCAGATGTGATAGCAGACATGACCAATGCAGCAGATGATGTTGCTGACGCTGCGCGTGGCGCCGCTAACACAATAGACGATATAGCAGATGCGTCAAAGACAGCAGGTGCAGCAGACGATGTTGCTGATGCTGCGCGTGGCGCGGCGAGCACAATAGACGACGTTGCAAAAGTCGCCAAAGAAATGAAAAACACTGCGATGAGCGCATTTACAGAATATATCTCAAAAATGGACGAGTTACCCACTATGTCTGCTAAACAAAAGCGAAAATTGTGGGCGACATTAAGTCAAGCCTTTCATCCAGATAAATTCGCAGCACAACAAAGTAATTTAGTTCCTTTGGCCAATGAACTGCAAAAACAATTAAACGCTTTTAAATCAAGTGCTGTGTTCAGTGATTTTGATGGACTTGCAAAACAAATGAGTAACTTTATAAATCTTATGAAATAATTATATATAAAACACCCTGTCCGGGGTGTTTTTTTATTTTAATATCTGGCGGAGACGAAGGGATTTGAACCCTTGATACGGGGTTACCGTATACACGATTTCGAGTCGCGCGCATTCAACCACTCTGCCACGTCTCCGTGACCGGTATTATAATTATCATGGGATTATTTTGCAAGTCATATTATTTGACTTTTTCTGTGCCTGCGATACACTGTAAATCATGGCAAAGACATTCAATGAACAGGTTTATGAAGTTGTTGCACGTATCCCATACGGGCGCGTTGCGACATTTGGGCAAATCGCACAGATGATTGGGCGACCAAAATGTGCACGCTTTGTCGGGTACGCTTCTAACAACAAGGCTTATTGGCATCTGCCGTGGCATCGCGTTGTATTCAAAGATGGTGTACTTAACCCAGGAATGCCAGATATGCAATACAAAGAATTACTTGCCGAAGGTGTGAAATTTAATCCTGATAAAACAGTAATTATGGAACAATTTCAGTGGAATCCAGACCGCGACGGGGTTCCTTTGGACATACGCGACTTTCCCTTGGTATTTTGAACCAAAAGAAGATCGGGTTATCACTGCCTGGATTTGTTTTTTGTTTTATTTTTGTTTTGAATTTTATCATTTATCTCTCGTTGTGATAATTTTTTATATGTTAAAAACCATGGTGACTTATTCTTTCGCATTTTATCCGCAGTATTCGGGGCAGGCGACAATACGTCATCGCCGATTTGCCAATTTGCAGGTGTTGCAACACCAAACGCGTCTGCGGTTTGTAATGCGGTCAGTATTCTTTTAATCTCGTCAATGTTGCGCCCCAGTATTGCTGGATAAAATAATATCGTTCTGATTACACCCACTGGGTCAATAATAAACACTGCGCGTACAGCATGTGTATCAGACGCGTTTTCTTGAATCATTCCGTATTGTTTGGCGATTTTCATATTCAAATCATCAATCAATGGGAAGGTTATTTTTATGCCACCTGACATATTTTCAATGGCGTTCAACCATGCCAAATGCGATGACAACGCCCCAACAGACAATCCCAACAACCGCGTATTCAAACGCTCAAACTCGTCGTTATTTTGTTGAAATGCAATAAATTCTGTTGTGCAAACAGGTGTAAAATCAGATGGGTGCGAAAAGAATACACACCAACGTCCCTTGAAATCGTGTGGAAAATGAACGGGGCCGTTTGTTGTACTGGCATAAAATTCTGGTGCAGCGTCACCAATCAGCGGCATTTTCTCCATATTTTTCCTTTTTTTTGTACAAACAAATTGTATCATTGGGACAAATAAAATAATACAAGAACAAAATCATATTAAAAATAAAACTTTGTTCTTGATAAAATGTGATAAGATATCAATAATATACCCTATAAGACAAAGGATTATAAAAAATGAAACGTTCTGACATTGTAAGATCTATACAGGTAAAATTTAAAAATATGCGCCAGAATGACGCAAACGCAATTGTTGATACAATATCTGATCAGGTTATTGAATCTGTTGCCAATGGTGACAGAATTGAAATTCGTGGCTTTGGTACTTTTCAGCCACGCGCACGCGCAACAAAAATTGGATACAATCCATGTACAGGTCAGCCAATGCCATTACCTGCCAGCACGACTATCTTGTTCAAGCCCAGTCGTGAATTAACTAAAAAAATGAATGGATAATAATTATGTTGTTTGGCAAAAAATCAGGCATTAAAAACCGCAATCGTGAACGCTATGAACGTGTGCGCAGATTATTGTGGATTAAATGCGAATCTTGCGGTCAGTTGGTTTATTACAAGGACTATAAAGAAAACAAATACATTTGCCCTCGTTGTGGTCGTGCGTTTGTTATGAACCCAAAGCAGCGATTTAATTTATTGTTTGATGATAATACATGGGAACGTTTAACCCCACCAAATGTATCTGATGACCCATTAAACTTTGAAGACAGAATTTCTTACAAGGCGCGTTTAGAAGATGCGCGTTCTGAAACAGGCGCATATGATGCTGTGACCACGGCCGATGGTGTAATTGGTGGTGTGCCATCAACAGTATGTGTACTAAACGGTTATTTTATGATGGGTTCGATGGGACGTGCGGCGGGTGACGCAATCGTTGCAGCGATTGAACATGCCGTCGCAGAACACAGACCATTTATTATGGTTACATCCAGTGGCGGCGCCAGAATGCAAGAAAATATCTTATCTTTGATGCAGATGGCACGTACAACGGTGGCGGTAAATAAATTGCACGCGAACGGTATTCCATACATCGTATTGCTGACAGATCCGACATTTGGTGGGGTAACTGCGTCTTTTGCGATGCTGGGCGATATTCATATTGCAGAAAAGGGCGCACGTATTGGCTTTGCGGGGCGTCGCGTAATTGAACAAAACATTCGCGAAAAATTACCAAACAATTTCCAAACAGCAGAATATCTGTACGAACACGGAATGGTCGATATGGTTGTTGCACGTGGCGATTTACACGACACAATCGCAAATATCTTGCAAGTATTGACCAAGCAACCACGCGAACCTAAGACGATTAGTGTTACAACACCTGCGACAGATGCGTCTAAAAAAATTCGTGGCATGGGCGAGACAGAGGCATACGACAAAGTCTTGCTGGCGCGTCATGAAAACAGACCGCATTTCTTGGATTATATAAATGGTATTGTTGATTGTTGGACATATCTGGCAGGTGACAGATTATATGCTGAAGATGCCGCCATGGGATCTGGTATTGGTTTTTGGCGTGGAATTCCTGCGGTAATCATCGGGCAAGAGCAGGGGCGTACAATCGAAACGCGTCAGAAACATCGCTTTGGTATGCCAAATCCAGACGGTTATCGCAAGGCACAACGTATGATGAAACTGGCAGAAAAATTTAATTTGCCATTGATTTCTTTGTTTGATACGGCGGGCGCGTTTGCCGGTCGCGAAGGCGAAGAACGTGGTCAATCCCAGGCGGTTGCATCATCTATTGCAATGGGACTATCTGTTGCGACGCCATATGTTGCAGTCAATGTAGGTCAGGGCGGTTCTGGTGGTGCAATTGCGATTGGTACTGGCGACCGTGTGCTGATGATGGAAAACGCGATTTATTCTGTAATTGCACCAGAATCATGTGCAAGTATCTTGTGGCGCGATAATAATTTCAAGGCAACTGCTGCTGCTGCTATGAAGTTAACAGCTAAAGATATGGCGAACCTGAACGTTATTGACGATGTTATTCCAGAACCGGCCGGTGGCGCACACACAGACTGGCAGACGACAATGGAATTGTTGGCAAATGCTGTGGCAAAGCAGATTTCAGAATTACAAGAAATACCTGCGTCAGAATTGCCGGCACGCCGTGCGGATAAATTCTTGTCCATGACACGTGATGTCGAAATATATCAGCCAGAACATATTGGTGAAGAACATTAAATGATATTACTATACACATAAAATTACCCGCCGATTTGGCGGGTGAATTTTCTGGCGGAGCGTATAGGACTCGAACCTATGGACCAAATAATTCGGTCACAGATTAGCAATCTGCTGCATTACCACTCTGCCAACGCTCCGTGCGTGGGTTATTATATATAAACACAAAAGTAATTGCAAGCAGGAAAATCTAAAAAAATAAATAACCTTGACTTTATACGCGGCAAAAGAGTATAATTTAATACGTAATGACAATCAAATATATAAATTTTTACTGTTGTTGTTAAAACGCAATCGTTTCGCGAACTGTTTTGTTTGCAATCTGTACTCATTTTCAATACAATCCAATTATAAACACAAAAAGGAACGCATAATGACAATAAAAGTATATAATGTAATGACACGCCAAAAAGAAGAATTTAAACCACTGACCCCAGGGCAGGTTAAAATGTATGCTTGTGGCATTACTGTTTCTGCTGATGCGCATATTGGCCACGCGTATCAGTCTGTTACTTTTGATGTTATTACGCGTTATTTGCGTTACTTGGGCTATGATGTTAAATATGTTCGTAACTATACAGACGTAGATGATAAAATTATTGCAAACGCAAATGCAATCGGCGCAGATCCTATTGAATTTGCTGAAAAAAACATCAAGAAAATAGACGATGAAATGGCACGTCTTGGCAATGAAACGCCAACGATTATGGCGCGTGCGACACATTGCATAGACGATATTATTGCGTTTGTGCAGAAATTGATTGATTCTGGTCACGCATATGCGTCTGAATTCGGTGATGTTTACTTTAAATTGGATAGCTTTCCAAAATATGGAAAATTGTCTCATATTCAAACAGATAAAAATGAAACAGGCGTTCGCAAAAGCGTTGAACCAGGGAAATTAAACGATGGCGATTTTGCGTTATGGAAATCTGCCAAACCCGGTGAAATCAGTTGGGATTCACCTTGGGGCAAAGGGCGCCCGGGTTGGCACATTGAATGCAGTGCAATGAATATGAAATATCTGGGCGAACAAATTGATATTCATGGTGGCGGTCGTGACTTGGTATTCCCACATCACGAAAATGAAATCGCACAAACAGAAAGCCTAACTGGAAAAACGTTTGCAAACTATTGGATACATTGTGGCTTGGTCAAGGTAAATGGCCAGAAAATGAGCAAGTCTTTGGGAAATGGTATTTTATTACAAGACGTATTAGCGCAGTATGACGCTGATGTCATTCGTTTTGGACTGTTGCGAAACACATATTCAACAGACATTGATATTACAGACGCTTTATTTCCAGAGGCAAAAAAACACGTTTACAAAATGTATTCTGTTATGAATGATGTCCAGATGCGCAGTTTTGATAACGCAAACACCGACAAGACAACTGAAATGATTGAAAAAATCAAAACAGAATTTGAATCATCTATGAATGATAACTTTAACACATCCGGTGTTATGGCATCATTGTTTACTTGGTTTAATTTTATTGGTGCAGAACTTGCCAAGAAATCAACAGAATATGATTTGAAACAAATTGTTGCAAAGATTAAAGACTTGATGGCTGTTCTAAATATTTTACAGCAAGACATTGCGATATATATCAGCGCAACAAAACAAGAAGTCTTAAAACAGAATAACATTACAGAATCAGATATATTAGACGCAATATCTGCACGCGCAAATGCAAAAGCTGTTAAAGATTGGGCAACCGCAGATTCAATTCGAAACGATTTGTCCGCCAAGGGCATCTTGCTAAAAGATGGTGTAAACGGTACTTCGTGGGATGTCGTGTTGTAATAAGTAAAAAAGTATAAGGTACTTGAAAAGCGCCTGTTTTCCACTAGTTATATTATGGTGGGACAGAAAAGGGTTATTATGACAAATTATTTTTTTGAAAAGTATTTTTTATTGCGTTCAGCATTTCCTGAATACGCATCAGAAATGTTGATTTTGATGCGTACTTTTGACGTTTTTTATCGGCGACCTATAACTGAAATGCGTGATGTACTGGATTACATCATAAACTTTGCGGTTTATTCAGATTTAACCATTAAACATAATACGGTGCCAAACCTTGAAAGCCGTATTGATAAATTAATAAAACAGGGCAAGATACTGACACCATATGGTATTGAACAGAAATACAACATTAAAAACGCAAAATTTCTGTTGTCTGAATATACTTCTGCACTGCGTTTGGAAACAGAATCTGGTGTAAAATCGTATTTAACACGCGATAAAGAAAGCGACTTTCTATTTTGGGTGCAAAAACAAACAGAATACTTGGCTCAAAAGCATTACGATTTCCCGATACGTGCAAGAAAATATTATACAGCAACAAAAAACATGGTATTGAAACCGATAAAAAAAACACCGCTGCCGCCTAAAACACGATATTTGCCTGATGTATGGGGTATTTCTGATTCTGAAATGCACGAAGTGGCGTGTAAGATGGCACGCAAACGTTGTGTATCCGACCCAAACATCACTTTAATTGATATGGTTGTCAAGACTGTACGCAAAAATATGAAAGAAAAATAAAAAACGGTTGAAATTGGGGGAGTATTAGTGTATATTACCCCCGTAATTACAAAGGAAAATTTCATGAACTATCCATATATGCCAAAATCTACTGCCTTGTGGCTGATTGAAAACACCGCATTAACATTCGAACAAATCGCAGAATTCTGCGGTCTGCATGAATTAGAGGTTAAAAATATCGCTGACGCTGAAACATACAAAATCCAACCGTTAAATCCAATTTTAAGCGGTCAATTAACACGCGAAGATATTGAAAAGTGCGAAGCAGACCCATCAGAACGCTTGACATTGCGCGATGAAATCGTCAAAGCCCAACAAAAACAAAATAAAAAGGGCGTTGGTTATACACCAAAACTGCATCGTCAAAACCGCTTGGGTGGTGTTTTATGGATTATCAAAAACTATCCAGAATTATCTGACGGTCAGGTTGCACGTTTAATGCGCAGTACAAATCCAACTGTTGCATCTGTTCGCAACAAGACACACAAATCTTATTCAATCATTCAAATTCAAAGCCCAATCGTGCTGGGTTTGGTTTCTGAATCTGCGATTCACGAAGCTGTAGCTAAGGCACAAAGACAGGCAGAAAACAAAAAGAATAAGAAATAATTTAATTTTAACCTAAAACTTCAAAAGGTTGGTTGATGGTAAAAAAACTGGACGAAGCGACAAAACTCTTGATAGAGTCTTTGCCAGAAAACTTGCAGAATTTGGCGACCAGTGCGATGGACGTTGGGTATATGTCCCGCATGGATTTTACTGCCGCAACCGAAGCGGACGAGGTGCCCGCCGAAGAACAAGACGAAGTCTTGGATTTCTTTCAACAGGACTTAGGACTGGAAGTCCTGGAAACGGATAATTATCCCCAAGATATGGGCCGTTATTATGAAATGGACGATGACGAGCCACGCGATAAAACACGCAATTTGTTGAACGCAGATGCCGAACAGGTAGATGTCAACGATGATGAATATGAACACTATGCGAAACAATTGGAACGCAGTCAAACAGGTTCTTTGGTGCTGGGCGTCCAAGATTCTGTTCAGTCTTATTTGAAACAAATCGGCACAGTTCAATTATTGACCGCCGCGGGCGAGGTGGCAATTGCCCAACGTATCGAGGCGGCGTCTCGTCTGATGGTATACGGTTTGTGCGAAAGCCCAATGACAATTCAGGCTATGTTGGATTGGTATCAACAATTATTGAACGAAGATATTCGCCTGCGCTATATCGTAAATTTGGAAGTTATGTATTCCAGTGATTCCGAACAGAAATCATTGGCCGCATTGTCCGAGGCCTTAAAATCCAAGGGTGTCGAACACGTCGATGAACTGGATGACGACGAATTGGACGATTTAGAAATGGGCCCTGACGAAGAAGATGAAGACGGATTAAAGAAAGAAGACACACCGCGTGGTACATCTGGTGTGCCAATTCCTGTAATGGAAGAATCATTAATGCCAATGGTCTTGGAATTGTTTGCAAAAATCAAACGTGTATTCAACAGTATGCAAAAATTACAAGCAAAGCGTCTGGAAAACTTGTTTACATCTGACACACCTGACATGGCATTAGAAAAGAAATACACAAAAATGCGTCTGGAATTATTTGAAAACGTCAGCAAGATTCGCCTGAACGACGACCGTGTTGCAGAAATTTTGGAACAGCTGACTAAACGTGACCAATTACTGATGGGGCTGGAAGGTAAAATGTTACGTCTGGCGATGGCAAATAAAATCAAACGCGAAGATTTCTTGGCTGAATACGCCGGCAACGAATTGAATCGCAACTGGGTCAAAAAATTGTCCAAACACAAGAATGCCGCATGGTCAAACTTTGCGAAAAAGCATGGCGACGACATTTTGAAAATCCAAGAAGATATTATCGCAATCGCAAACGAAACAGGCCAACCAACATCCGAATATAAAAAGGTTGTTGAATTGGTTCGTCGTGGACAAACCGAAGCCGCCCGTGCAAAACGCGAAATGATAGAAGCAAACTTGCGCCTTGTTATCAAATTTGCGAAAAAATCCAGCAATCGTGGGTTGGGATTGGACTTCTCTGACTTGGTACAAGACGGCAATATCGGCTTGATGAAGGCTGTTGATAAATTTGACTATCGTTTAGGTAATAAATTCTCGACCTATGCGACGAACTGGATTCAACAGGGTATTTCACGCAGTATTGCTGATCAGGCACGTACAATTCGTATCCCTGTGCATATGATTGACAATATTCACAAGATTCAGCGTGCATCACGTCAATTTATGCATAAATACGGTCGTCAGCCAACTGCCGAAGAATTGTCCAAGATTATCTATCTGCCAGTTGACAAGATTCACAAGGCAATGAAAGTGAACTTGAAACCAATTTCATTAGAAGCGCCTGTTGGCACCGAAGATGACAGTTCACGTATTGAAATCATTGCGGACGAAACGGCGAAAAATCCGTTTACATCGGCCGCACAAAAGAACCTGCGTAAAATCGTGACCCAGATTCTGTCTGAATTGGATCCCAAGGAAGAAACTGTTCTGCGTCAACGCTTTGGTATGAGTACTAATAAAACCAGCACCTTGGAAGAGGTTGGCGAATACATCGGCGTTACACGTGAACGTATCCGTCAGATTGAACAAAAGGCACTGAACAAGTTAAAGCACCCAACACGTGCACGTAAACTTCGCAGTTTCTTGGAAGACTAACTTACCCCCCGCTTTTTGCGGGGTTTATTTGGGGGTAATACTATGAAAAAGAACACATTATTATTATGTACAGGCCTGTCGGGCAGTGGTAAAACATACTTTGTAAAAAACACAATGCCAGACGGATTGTTCTACAGTCTGCGTTCTGCAACGACGCGCCCGATGCGTGACGGCGAAAGCAATGGAAATCCTTATTTCTTTGTCACAGAAGACGAATTTAATAAAATGAACCTTGCAACGCACCTGTGGGTAAATGAAGCGTTCTGGACGCCAGAAAAGCCGAAATGGATGTATGGCGTGCCAGAATTTGAAATCACAGAACACTTGGGCGAAAATATGGTGTACGATGTTATTCAGCCACGATACGCCAAACAATTAATTGATTGGTTTAAACGCAACGATTTGCAAAAACATTATAATTTCCGTATTGCATACTTTCTGCCACCGCAAAACAATATGCAAACGGTCGCAAAACGCGCCAATATGCCAGATGATATTGATGTCAGACGCACAAACACATGCGACCCAATTGATTTCTTGCAGGCGGGTTTGGATATTGATTATATCTTGCAGCCACGCAACAATATATACAGCCCACGTATGCAAGCGTATATAAAGCGCCTGCAACATCAGAAATAACAAGCGAATAGATTATAAGGTTGAACTATGGGATGTGAACATATTTTTCCAAAAGATTGGCGTAACATGTCGGTTGAACGTGTATTGATGTATATTACTGATTTACAGAAAAATCATAAGTTGTACATAGTATATCATACTGACACAAATCAGATAAGTGTAGGTGAAGATATCTTGATAACACAATACAAAGATAAATACGTTATAAATGGTTTTGAATCCCCGCTGGTAAACCAAGAATTGAGTTATTTGTGGAAACTGTGTACAGACACCTTGACGGCAGGCGCAGATGACATAATTAAAAAATTTGAAGCATCCAAGACAATAAACTATAACGATACAGTAAATCAAAAAACACAATAAGAAAACACCATTCCTTGTCATTGCGGGCATAGCGTGGCAATCCAGTAATCAATAATGCCAAATAAGACTGGATTGCCGCGGTCGTTACACTCCCTCGCAATGACAAGGAAAAATATCACATGCACGGTTTGTCACACCTAGCACAGGCACCTTTTGTCATCCCTGCGTAGGCATGTTTTGTCATTCCTGCGAAGGCAGGAATAGGGTCTATAAAATTTACAATGTTCAAACATGTATAATATGTATTTTTTGGCTCGCTATGCTCGCACTGTTTAGACCCACTCCTGCCTTCGCAGGAGTGACAAAGGGTGCAGGGGCGACAAAGAAGAAAATAGAGAGATGACAATGAGGTAGGGGAAAACTTACTCATCCACGCCATAAATAAAATCACCAGTTCCCATATTGCCATAGAATTTTTGTTCCACAATATCCCACATGCCGTTAGATGGCACAACAAAATCCCCAATCTGTAACCCACACGGCACCGGCACAAAATGCCGAACAAGAGTGTCGTTGTCCCAGATTTTAACAAAATAAATTTTTTGATGTATTTGTCTATTAACGGTAGCCGTAAAAGGGGCGTCAGACAAATGATATCCAAATAAATATAACGTATAGGGTGTTTGAAATTCCGTGTATGTTCCAATCGCAATATGTTTTTTATCATTTTTATCTATAACTGTTGTTATATTCTTATTTTTATAAACGGAAAAAATTTCTCCTATAATACAGCCTTTACCCAAGTTATATTCATATTGAGCATAATCTGACCTATGTGCTCCAGAACCTGCTGTGCACATAAAACCATATGAATTTTTGAATTGTGCTTCTCTTGCGCCGAAATATCCGACGTCTTTATCTTCACTATATGCTCTGATGAATACAGACGTATCCTGATTTGCGACCCAGTTTGTATCTATTATCATTGCGTTATGTGATTTCAGCAAATACATACCACAGTTTGCAGCGATTAATTTTCCATCTATGATAACATAATCTTCAACATCTGACACCCAATAATCCGTATTGTTATATCTTACTTTTAATTCTTTGTCCGTGCTTTCGTTCATGGGTAATTTACAACGCCCCATATTAGCATACCACAATTCATCGCCAACGCGGACATGCAGGGCGGGGTCGGTTGTTTTTGTTTGTGACAGTTTTATTACATTATCGTCCACATGCAACACGCGTGCGTGTGCAAGACCCGCAACAAACAGTGATAAAACAAATAATAATTTACGCATGATTTTCCCCAAACAAAAACCGTCACAGAAATGACGGTCGGGGTGTTGATAAACATGTTAAGTAATGTCCCCATGGTTTTTGGAAATAATCCTGAACATATACCACAGGCACCCCGACCATAATCGGGGGTAAAAATTAACGGTGCAAAGGCACCGATTTTCATCGGATTACGATGCGTCTGCACCGACTTAACATGAGCTTATCAAGGCCCGAACCGACATCCCTGTCAGTTCAATATTTATTTTATTGGATTTTATAATTTTTTTCAATAATAAAAAAACCGCCAATCAGCAGTTTTTAATCAGAAATTATTTTCTTCATCATAATTGCGTCCACGCCATCATAATATCCGGCACGAACACCAATTTCAGAATAACCATTAGATTTATATAATTCACGGGCAGGGGTGTTATTTTCTGCCACCTCTAAAAAAATACTTTTAACACCAGATTTTTTTAGTTCGTTTTCCATAATGCCCAGCATTGCACTGGCAATACCGGCTTTGCGGGCATCAGGATGAACACCAATTGTGATAATTTCCGCCTCGTCCAAAACAGTTCTATATACAATAAAACCATTTTGGCTGGCGATAATTTCACAACCAGATTTTTTTAACTCTGCAAAATCTTCTGCACTCCACGGTTTGTGTGGAAAACATAATTTATGAAGATTTGCAAGTTCATTCAACAAATTAACCCATTACTTTTTGACGTTTCTGTCCCAAAGGTCTTAACCAGCCAGGGAAACTTTTTTGTTTTACAGCTTTATCATATTTTTCAAACAACTTGTCATGAATATGTTTTGCATAATCGCCAGTAGATGCATATTTAACAGGTTCTGCTGCTGTTTTTATATTGATAAACAAAATGCATCTTTTGATCTTTTTTGTTTTTACGTCAGTTGTTTTTTCCACAGAAACGAATGTCTTGCCATCATCTATGGTATAACAATGCACAGTTTCATCGGCGACTTGCTTTGTTGTATAATGCACTGCATTTTTTTCAATTGCAGAATCTATTTGTTTACCATGCTTTTCCAACAAAGCCGTCAATGCAACCGAGGCCTTATTTGCTTTTTTTGCCATTTTTAATCCTTTTTTATCAGCTAAAATTACAGTGTAATAGTGTGATATACTATCAGTTATAAAAAAATATGCAACCGTTTTTTATCTGGCTTTGGAACGACGATATGCTTTATCGCCCAGGAAACAAGCCGACAGATAATTATTCGGACCATTTAATAGTTTTCTATATTTTTTTACCATTTCAACATAGTGTTTTTTGGCAGAATCCCCGCATATTTTCTGGGATACATTATCTTTTTTTATTTCAGCATAAAACATATATCTTGGGCTGTTTATATATGTTGGATCCAGCATTTTCAGCGCAAAAATATAAACGTCTTTTGTATTAATGTAATAGCGGTGTCCCCTGTACATAGACATTTTTTCTATTGTGTAACAGACATTATTATTCTTGATAGCGCGCGAAATCAACGTGCCATACTTTGAAAAGAACTCTTGCTGTGTCATATCTGCCATTATATCATCCTTTTTTATTTTGCTCGGCATAGCTTGGACGCAAATACATTGGAACCACAGGATCTAAGTCGCCGCCTGCGATTTTATCAGCTATGATTTTACCCCCCAACTTTAAATCAAACGGCCGATGTCCAACAGTGCGTGGCCATTCCATTTGTTTAACTTCTAGTTCTTCTATTTCCATTGTTTGTGGTGGCAATCCATGTGCTGCCACAAAGAAATCCCCACGTCCAGAATCAATTGCGACAAATGCATCTGGTGTCTGGGCCAGATATAAATCAAATGCGCTGATTCCAACCACAGGAATATTTAACCCCATTGCAATACCCTTGGCATATGCGATGCCCAAACGAATACCTGTAAAACTGCCTGGACCAACAACCACACCAACTGCGGTAATATCAGACCAATTTGCATTATTTTCTGCAATAAATTTTTCACATTCAACGGGCAGGGCGACAGACTGCTTTTCAACCGCCACAGATTTGTATTTATCACCCAATACAAATTCCAGATTATTTCCAGATGTATTTATAATTAAAATCATGCACGCACCCCAAATCCAATCTTTTTTGCAAAGCCCGCAGACCTGCGCAAAGACAATAATTTATCTATTTTTTCTGGTGTAAATTCTGTCTTGATATCTGCACAGTTGTTTTCCAACAGTTCGCGACGTAAAATCGCGGTAATTTCGCGTTGCAGTTCACGTACACCTTGTTCAGATGTATAGTTTTGAATAATATGCTTTATCGCATCATCCGATATAACAATATTTTCAACATCCCACCCTGTATCACGCGCAGACCGTTTAATTAAATGTTCGCGTGCAATACGGATTTTTTCATCCATTGAATATCCAGGAATTTCAATAATTTCCATACGGTCTTTTAACGCGTTTGACAAGTTTAAACTGTTTGCAGTCGCAATAAACAAAACATTAGACAGGTCAAAATCTACTTCCAGATAATGATCACGGAAAGTCTTGTTCTGTTCTGGGTCCAGAATTTCCAACAATGCAGATTCTGGGTCACCACGCCAATCGCGTCCCATTTTATCAATTTCATCCAAGACAATCACAGGATTGTTTGTTTTACAGCGCTTTAACGCATCCATAATACGACCTGTTTGCGCCCCGATATAAGTCTTGCGATGACCGCGGAAATGCGCCTCGTCTGAAATTCCGCCCAATGATATACGCTGATATTTACGCCCCAAAGCACCTGCAATAGACTTGCCCAGCGACGTCTTACCAACCCCAGGTGCACCAACAAAGCACAAAATACTGCCCTGATTAGAACCTGTTTTTTTCATAACTGCGATATGTTCCAAGATACGTTCTTTGACGCCATTCATACCGGAATGTTCGCTGTCCAGCACATTGCGCGCATTTTGCAGGTCTAATTTTGTTTCATCAGACTTGCCCCACGGCATCGCCAACAATTCATCTAAATAAGTTTTAAGCAACCCGCCTTCATTAGACATTGGCGACATAGAGCGCATACGTTTCCATTCGTTCAATGCTTTTTCCTTGGCGTCATTTGGCATGGCAGAGTTTTGAATTTTCTTGCGAATATTTGCTGTATCAGCCTCGCCATCGTCTTCGCCCATTTCATGCTGAATTGCACGCATTTTTTCTTGTAATATCGCCTCGCGTCGGCCATTTTCCATTTGCTGATGAATACGTCTGTTAATAGAATCTTCGATTTTCGCAGATTCAAACATCAGTTTAATTTCTTCGACTAAAATCGTAAGTTTTTCCGCCCAACTGCCGGCGCGCAAGACACGCACAGCCACATCTGTTTCAATATCTGTTGTCTGAATCACAGAATCAATAAACGCCGGCAACGGATAGTTTTCAATCACATTACGCAGTTTATCCATCTTGAACTTGCGCGTTGCATTGGCAAGCGCCTGTACATTATCAGCCAAAATATCACGCAATACCAACGTTTGTTCTGCGTTCATATCGTCTTGGATTTCCAGCGGTGTTACATCGGCAGTAAACACACCGTCATTCACGGTAATATCAGACAAATTCACGACACCATGTGTTTTAATCAACGCATGAATTGCACCATCTGGCATTGTCAGAATATGCACCACATCGCCAATTGTGCCGATATTATAAATATCTTCGGGCAACGTTGGGTAATTCCACGAATGTTGTGGTGTTAAAACAATCTGACCATGTCCGTCGCTGGCCGCACTTTTGATACAGTTTACAGACATTGGATTATCAATCAAAACAGGCACCGCCAGCATTGGCGATACGACCAAATCCCGAAAGGGCAAAATATATTTCTTCATAGCAAGACTAAATATAAAACATTTTAACATTTTTTCAAGGGTTATAAATCAAGTAACAAATTCATAAAAACATATTTTATTCTTGCAAATTACACAAAAGCTTTATACCATTTTACATATTAAAAACAGGACAGGGGAATGAAAAATATGTCAGCCACACGCATACATACATACATACATACATACATACATACATACATGTAAACGTCTTTTAATCACAATTTTTGCAATTGTATTTTTTTCTACCGATTTCTCATACGCACTAGACGCAAGGATATGGTGCACTGGTTGTCAGGGGGATGAAAATGGATACAGCGTAGTTGGCTCATGTAAATATAGCCCAGCAAACGGTGACGCTGCATATCAAGGTCTTGTAAACGATTGTTCTGTCGGTGAAGCTAAAGACAAATTTTTTTGTGATGCAGGACACCAAGATTGGTGCGACACAGGTGCCGGGTGTACGCTGGAATGTCAGGGAACGATAGAACCTGTCTGTGGGTGCAGTGAAGGTTGGAAATGCACCTGTCCAGAGGGGGTAAACCCCGGCTTGGTCGTAGGCGAAGTATGCACTGCTAACACAATGCAAATGGACGACTATGGCTACTTTATATACGTAACAGGCTATACTGACACATTAGAAAAT
The DNA here is from genome assembly GCA_045651525.1 of Candidatus Enterousia sp. GTDB lineage: Bacteria > Pseudomonadota > Alphaproteobacteria > Rs-D84 > Rs-D84 > Enterousia. The sequence goes on from JAZRSO010000005.1 coordinate 28,207, forward strand.
TGTACCACATGTACGGCTTTTGGATACGACGACGAAACGCAATGTTGTTTTGCCGAAGCTATTGTTAAAAATGACAGCCACAAAGAATATAACGCTATACCAGCCCTTGATTCTTCAAATCTTCCGTATGGGACAGCATGTCCAACTGAACCGTTTAGCATACAATGTGAATACCCTTACTTTGATATTCCTGGCGACGGCATAACACCTTATTGTGAATATGAAGATGGCGGTAGAACAATCTATATTGGCCTGGACCAAACATGCGAAGGGTGCAGCACAGAACCATGCAAAGAAGACTCAGAAGAAACGATATACATCTGTGCAGACAACGCAACGTCGCAAAAAATTAAAACATATATGAACGATAACGGATTAAAATACGACATTAGCTCAGACAACTGTGCTGCAACCACGGCGTACGCAGGAAGACCGGGCAGCGTTACAGAAAACCCAGAACGCTTTCAACGAAACGGCAAGGTTATGTGGAAAGACGGATTATGCGAGTTCGTATATCTAGACGAATGGGGGTGTGCGCCCGGATACCAAAAACGAGGCGGTTCAATTGGGACAGAAATGCCTGATTTTATATGTGTACCATGCAGTGCCAACCAGTACTATGATGAAAACACACAGTCGTGCAAATCATGTCCAACCGCTTTTATATCTCCTGCAACAAACAACACAGGCACAGTTACATTGTCAATCAAAGAATGCTATATCTATTCTGGTTCTGGCAATACTGCAATAAAACTGACCGACAGTTTGGGCAGCATTTTCCTGCACGAAGAAATCGGTGAAAATGTAAAGTTATATCACGTCGGAAAATAAAGAAACCGCCGTTTGGCGGTCTTTTTAATTTTAAACATAGTTTTTTAATGCAATATACACATGTCCGACATCTGTCTTTATCAGGGCAGATGATACAGTATCCGGATTGTCTGTTTGTTGCGCATTTGCCAGTATTTTATCAAAACTGCGAACAAACTGAGTTGCCTGACGACGGAATACTGCATCCGATTTCATCATGTCACGAATTTGCTTTTTATCGGCCGCAGTCATCATTTTTGCCAACCATTTCGAGAATATTGTCTTGTCCCCAGAATGATACTTAGTCCAAATAACGTCTGGTATTTCTGCCCCAGTTACACGCGTTAAATCCATTGCTTGTTCATGTAACGGCATCAGCATTTGTTCTGTCTGTTTTAAAAAGTCCGCAGAGCTGATATGACCAAATGACTTTGCCGGCGCCGCCTTTATCGCATCCATTGGCGCAGACGCGCGTGCGACCATCATCTGTTTGTTTAATGTCTGCATTGTATCCACTGCCTTGGCATAGTCTGCCATTAAATCAATCATCTGTTGACGCGATTGACCTGCCAAATCTTCTAGTTTCACTGCAGATTCAGACACCGCATCGGTTGATTCTGCAACTGTTGATTTCATAAGCGCGATTTTATCGTTCAGACCTGCAACGATTTTTTCCAATGTTTCACTGGCCTGTAATGAACCCGCAGACAAATCGGGCAGGGCAGAATAATACTTTTCAATCAGCACAGACAACGGTTCCAGTTGTGCGGTCGTATCACTGGACATTTTAATCAAGTTTTCAGACTGTGCAGACAGCTGTGTATGCGCCGTATTCATTTTTATTAATGTGTCGCGCACACCGGCCGCCATTGCCTTGACCGATTCCGAGAACGCATTTGCTGCAGTCTTGGTGTTTTCCAGCGTTGTATTTGCAACACCCGATACAGTCTTTAATTCTGCAACAACACCGGTTGCGTATTCTTTGATTTCAGAATCAAATTTATTAGTCAATCCCACCAGTTCACTGGAAATACCACGCACGGCACCTTCGGTTGACGCGGCTGATTTAATCAATTCCTCAACAATGTCTGTCAGTTTTGCAGACTGTTTATCAATAGACGTTTCAACCAAACGTGTTTGACCCGCAACAACATTGGCTGTATTGGTCAGTGTATTCATTTGACTGGTCAATTGTTTCTTGGACTGTTTACCAAATGTTTCCAACCTGTCCAGATAACTATCCAGCTGTTTATTGTTCTTGTTCAATGTATTTTCATAATTATCTGCCGCAGATTTTATTGAATCAAATCCGCCAGCGGTTGTTTTGCCCAATTCGGCCAGTTTATTCTGCAACACTTCCGATTCCGCAGTTAGGTTTTTCATCTGGTCTGCATTAAAATTAAATTCATTTTGCAGGTTTTCAGACATTGTTTTCGCACTGTCCAACCAAGAATCTATCTGTGATTGAATCTGTGCAGTTTGCTGTGTTGTGTTTTCAGATGTTTGTTTAATATTATCTAATAATTCATTGACAGTATTACTAAATCTGTCAGTTGAATTTTCAACGTCCGCCCAAGATTGTGACGCAACAATTTCGCCAAGGCCTGTTACGGTATTGTCCAAACGCCCAGACATATTTGCAATTTTCTTGGTTGCGTCATCTGCGGTTGCGACCAGTTGATTGTTTTGCTGGTCCAATATAGTTTTTAATTCTTTGGCAGATTCAATTTGCGCATTTAACGTATCACGCATAGTTTGAAAACTCTGTTCAATCTTGCTTATTTCGTCGGCAAGTATTATCGCCAGCACGCGTGACGCATCTGTGACCTTGGCACGTTCTGGCTGGGTCATTATTGTCAGCAAAGATTGCATAACCTTTTGTGTTTTTCTTGAAACCAAGAACAAAACACCCAACGCCAGCACCAGCAATCCGCCCAGCACACCACCACCAATCAACAGCATATTTGTAATTTCCATTCCTTTCCCCCTAAATCAAAACAAAACTTATATATCTTGCAGTTCTTTTAGATTTATACTAGAATTCAATCAATAAAGCAAGGACAGAAATGGCAAAAAATCACACTCTTTCGCCAGAACAAGATATGGCTGCCAACCCAACAGAAAACATATGGGTTCAGGCAAATGCCGGGACTGGAAAAACCAGCGTTCTGGTTCAGCGTTTATTGCGTATTCTGTTTCGCACCCCAGACTGTAACACCAGCGGTATTTTATGCCTGACATATACCAAGGCTGGCGCCGGCGAAATGCGCAACCGTATATTAAAAGCACTGCGTAATTGGGCAATGTCATCCGATGACGAATTGGCAGAAATGCTGACAAACGTCGCAGAACAAAAAACAGTAACAAGTGCCGACATTACGCATGCCCGTGAAATATTTTTTAAATACATTGACAACCCAGATATTTTAAAAATAAAAACTATACACGGTTTTTGCGAAGAAATATTACATCGCTTTCCATTAGAGGCGGGCATTTCGCCAACTTGGTCTTTGGTTTCTGGTGCGCCACAGCGCGTGTTATTACAAGATACATTTAATACGCTTATCAATAAACCAACAACTGACAATCGGGTATTTGATGCGTTTTCGCACCTTGTATCGCGTGTATCAGAAAACTATCTTGACGAATTGCTTCAAGTGCTAAGCGGTCAATATAAACATTTCTTTCAGGTTGAAAACATTGATAAATATCGCGAACAGTTTATTGAAACGATTGCAGATTTTTTAAATGTAAAAACACCAATAAAATATGATTTTGACCCTGTAAAGTTGCTAAATATTATCAATAATGCTGATTTAGAACAAAAAAGCCGAAAAACACCGGCAACTACACTTGATAAACTTATCAAAATCACACAACAGTTTATTGATAAAACAACAGATTTTGAAGAGTATAAATCTTTGTATATTACCAAGGAAGGAACACCGCAAAAATTCGCTGCCAGTCGCGATTATTTGGTTGCGGAACAACAGGCTGTTTATAACTATGTCCAATACCGTGAAAACAAGGCTATTTTTGACGATACAATGGCATTATTTGACCTGGCCGCGGCATTCGCATTAGAATATAAAAATATAAAACACAGTCGTAATTTGCTGGATTTTGAAGATTTAATTTTATACACACGCAAATTATTCTCGGACAGTGCTACGATGGGCTGGGTATTGTCACAGCTGGATTTATCTTTGTCACAAATCTTAGTGGACGAAGCCCAAGATACAGCACCCATCCAATGGGAAATTATGCGCGCAATGTCTGGGGATTTCTTTTCGGATGGCGACACAACTGATTTGCCACACGCAATGTTCGTGGTTGGCGATACAAAACAGTCTATATACGGATTCCAAGGCGCAGACCCACGCGCATTCGCCGACAGCCGTAAATCCATTGCGGAACAAATAAAAACAAATATGCGTACAATTCGTGAAATTCCACTGGTGCAAAGTTTCAGATCTACCAAACCGATATTACACGCTGTTGATAAATTCTTTGCCGACGAAACAGTTATAAACATCAGCAATTTTTCAAACAATCCACATAAATGTTTTCGCACAAACGATACAGGCTTGGTTGAAATGCATAAACTGGTATCAAAAAAAGAATCTGAGACATCCAAAGAAGACTATATCAAACAAGTCGCACAACGAATAAAGTCAATCATAGATTCTGGAAAATATTCCGCACGCGATATAATGGTACTGGTTCAACAACGAAATCAATTCGTCGCACCACTGGTTTCAGAATTAAAGCGTTTAAATATCGAAGTCGCAGGTAGCGATCGTATTAAATTACCGGATTTTCCAATGATAAAAGACATGTTAAATCTGGTACGCTGGTGCATAAATACAAAAGATGATTACAGTTTATGTTGTGTGTTAAAAAGTCCGTTTTTCGGATTGAAAGAACAAGATATTTTTAATTTGTGCAAAATTAAAAATGATATAAATTTATCGCGTGTCCGCGAAGACAAAAACGCAACCCTTATTACAATTTATGAAATATTAAAAGATGAATATTCAGACATATATTCTTACCTGACAGATATACAAGAAAAGTCGTCATATATGGCACCATACACATTCTTTTCACATATATTAAACAACAACAATATGCGTCAACGTTTTATATCTGCATTGGGTAATCAGGTAATTGACCCACTGGAAGAATTTATGACAATATGCCTGTCTTATGAACGCACACAACCCGGCACTTTATACCATTTTATTAAATGGTTTATAACAGGCGACAGTGAAATTGCACGCGATATGGATTCTTCAAACGGTGTTCGCATTGTTACAGTTCACGGCAGCAAAGGACTGGAAGCACCTGTTGTATTCTTGATTGACACAATACATATGCCAAAACCAGACAAAATCATACCGATAAACAAAGACAATGATTTAATCTGGCTGTGGTCGCCACGCGGCAATATCAGCAACAAACATTCAGACGCATCACACAACCATTCGCAAACACAGCTGGCGGAATATTACAGATTGTTATACGTCGCAATGACGCGCGCCAGAGATGAATTATACATATTCGGTTACACAACAGATAAAAATCCACCGGAAAACGCATGGCATACACACCTGTGGCGTGTTTTGGCCGACGATACAAATTTGGAACATATCAGGATAACAAATGACGACATTGCATAATATTTTATCTGGCCATGAAAGTCGCACGCACGCAACAAACACAGGAACAAAAACACATGCGTTACTGCAACACGTCGTTATTGATAAAGATGTCGAGCAGGGCGACCAAAAACTGATTCAAAAAATAAAACAAAATTCGACGATTACACGTTTTTTTACAGCGGCCGCAAAAACAGAAGTTCCGATTGCCGGTTTTATAAATGGCAAATTTATCAGTCGCCGCATAGACAGATTGTTAATAAACCATACCAATAAACAAATTGATATAATAGATTACAAAACAGACACAAGTCGCGATAATTACATTGATAATTACAGAATTCAATTGCACGAATATGCACAATTATTACATAAAATCTATCCATCTTATTCTGTAAATTGTTACATATTATGGACACATGATTTTTCACTGGAAAATATAATATAAAAACGACTATAATCCGCATATGTTAGTAGGTTTAAACATTTCAAATATCGTATTAATAGAAAAGCTAAATCTTGAATTTGGCGCCGGTTTAAACGTTCTGACTGGTGAAACGGGTGCAGGCAAAAGTATTTTGCTGGACGCACTATCGTTGGCGCTGGGCGCACGTTCTGACATTGGATTAATTCGCCACGGTTGCGATATGGCGTCCGTCACAGCAATGTTTGATTCTGTACCAGAAGACATCCAAGACATATTAAAAGAATTTGATATTGAATCAGATGGTGATTTAATTTTACGCAGAACATTGTCCACAGACGGCAAATCCAAGGCATGGATAAACGACGTTCCTGTATCTGCAAAAACATTAAAGCAGGTCGGCGATATGTTGGTTGAAATCCATGGCCAGTTTGCAAATCACACACTATTAAACCAGTCAACACATCGCACCACGCTTGATTTATTTGCAAAAAATAATATAAATAATTACAACCAGATATTGTCAAATGTTAAAGTTTCTTACAAACAATATAACGATGCAAAAAATCGCCTGAACGAATTACAAGAAATGCTGGAACGCAGCGCATCTGAACGCGACTTTTTGGAACACAATGTATCAGAATTACGCAATTTAAATCCGCAAATTGGCGAAGAAGAAGAACTGTCCACCAAACGCAGCAATATGATGAACGCAGAAAAAAATGTTGCGATTTTAAATGATGCAATTACTGCATTAAACCCACACGGACATTCGTTAGAATCACAGATATTTTCTGTTGCGCATATTCTGGAAAGAATCAAAGGCGATGAAAACCCATATCAAAATCAGATTGACAAGTTGTATGACATCGCAGAATCCGTCGCACAAATTGCACAAACCTTGGAACCAGAATCAACAGACGCCGAAGATATGGATACAATAGAAGAACGCCTGTTTGCAATTCGTGCTGCCGCACGTAAACATCGCGTATCTGCAGACGAATTACCGGCCAAGTTACAGCAAATGGCACAACAGTTGGAAACAATTGATAATTCAGACGCAGAATTACACAAATTACAATCGTTGGCAAAAACATATCTGAATGAATTTAATGCCGCCGCATCAGAACTGCGTAGTGCGCGTCACACGGCCGCCGAAATGTTACGATCACAGTTATTGGCGGAATTACCCGAATTAAAACTGGGGTCTGCGGACTTTATGTTGGAATTCGCAGACATACCACCATCATCACACGGCACAGACGATATTACATTTATGATAAAAACGAACCCAGGTTCGCCATTTGCACCATTGCATCGTGCGGCATCTGGGGGCGAATTAGCGCGTTTAATGCTGGCAATGCGGGTTGTGCTGGCTGGCGCAAACGACACGCATACATTTGTATTTGACGAGGTTGATACAGGAATCAGTGGCGCCACCGCATCCGCAGTTGGCAGTCGTCTGAACCGTTTGGCATCTGCAAATCAAGCATTGGTTATCACTCATTCTGCCCAGGTTGCAGGCTTTGCCGACAAACACTTTAAGATTTCAAAATCTGTAACAGACGACAAGACGACAACATCTGTGCACGAAATATCTGACGATGAACGCATTGGCGAAATTGCCCGTATAATCAGTGGGGCAGAGGTTACACCAGAATCAATCACAATGGCAAAAACATTGATAAAGAATTAAAAAAGACGCCCAAACGGGCGTTTTTTTTTATTTTGTTCGAATTTTATTAAAAAAGTTCATCGTTTGACACTTTATAGATTTGCTCAAATAATATCTTGTATATAAATCATGTTTCTGTTTTAACAAATTAAGAACATTATAATAAACAGCCTTATCTGCAGGGGCAGCAGATTTATCATACGGAGAATCCGCAACCCATGTATCATGTGCTACTTCATCTCCACACCAATCAATTGTACAAATTACTCTCCACCGATATGTTTCAACATAATCTGACACACCGCATGGAAAAAAATCGTATTTAAAACGAAATAAAACCTTATTTGTTGTTGTATTAACAACTTGATAAGTAGGACAATCGGTAATACTCTTGTATAAATCTATACGAATGTTATGCTTATTGTCTCTTAACATCCTTTTAAGAAAAATGAAATTCACTGGTTCAAATGACTTTATAGTTTTTTTTAATGGATATGCTGCATTCATATCAAATCCTTTTTCTGCAATTAAAACACATATTGTAGTTTGTTTATTTTACTTTACATTTGAATACTTGTCTTATTTTATCAAAGAAAGTTATTCTATCTTGACCACAAGCGACTTTTTCAGCATTCGTGTATTTTTCATTCAATGAACTAAAAATTTTATTATAAAGACGCAAACTAGAGTTACTAAACTGTTCTCTTTCTTTTGTATACACCACATCTTTGACTATTTCAGTTCCTTTAAATTTTATATTGTACCAATATTCAAACTCAGCCTCGTCTGGGGCATATATTGGCACGTGACGAACATGATATCGTCTTTCAAAATACAACAGTTCTTGTCCCATATCATCAACAACAGTATATTCCATATCAAAAAAATTGAGTCTTCCCGTTTTTCTTTCTATTTTAATGCCAGGCGTTTGCAACACGCGCTCTAATTCTTTTAGCATATATGGTGTTATTTGTTTACGTTCCATAGTTTAACCTTTTTTATAATTGAAGCACCTAATTTGCAATTGTCAAGATTTATTTCGTTTTAATATTTGTTTTAACTCTTTGCCTATTACTGGATTCAAAGGCATATCATTAAGTGTCATAATTTACCTCTTTATTAGTTTAGTTTTTGCAGTTCTGAAAAGATTACTTTATTATGCAAAGTTTTATACATTTGTTGCGACTTTAATCTGTCGATAAGTAATGTTTTGATTTTGAGCAATTTTCGTTGTTCTGATGTTGGCTTACAGCCTTTGCGAAAGTGCGTGTATACAACAGGGCATCCATAATACTTGATTGACATAGATATATATTTATTGTCCTGATGTGATTTTACAAATGGGTCTAAAAAAGGGTTTAACCACGCGTGAAAACGAACTATTTCTTCGCCATTTGAATTTGTTGCAACTAATTTATAAAAACAATTACTACATTCATTGGTCGTTATGTTTATAAAATTGCATTTCGCAATCAACTCAACCAAAAAGACCAAATAATCAATATTCATGTACAAATCCTATTTGGTTCTTAAACGCTGATTGTCGCGTAACGCCTTGATAAATAATGCGTCGCCAAGACATTTTGCTGTTTCATGCTGCCTTTTATATCTTCTGTATAGCAGCATATATAAATCATATTCAGGAAAATCAGTTAAATATTCTGCATATGTATCTTTTAATGTTACCTCTGCGATAACTTTATCACTTTTTATTACCGAATAGCAGACAGAAAAACCGTATTCATTTGGTTTTGGAACAAAGCTTTTTCTTGTATATGTTCTTTGTACACGAAATATTTCTTGATTTTTATTTTTTTTCGCAATGAATATCAGTGTGTTAGAATATGTGCCGTTTGTTTTGTATTCATAATCAACGCGTACACAATAATCAAAAAACATTTGTTTTAATTTTTCTAATATTTTTACATCTCGTCTTTGTTGCGACATAATAAATCCTTTTTTATCATTATAAAGCGCACCATCTGTTTGGCAACAAAAAACGCCACAAACGGGCGTTTTTTTATTTTATTCTGGCGTTTATATCTTGCAGGTTTTTCAACAATACCTTTTCGCGCTCTGTCATACGCAACAGGGAGGTTTGTTCTTGGTCACGTTGCTTAATCAAATCAACAATTTCCATCAACACACGCATTTCAGGTCCGCTTTTCGCAGGATTTTCCCAATGAACCAGTTGTTCGCCCAGAACACGCATATCATAAATATTTTTATCAACATTAGAATGTGTATAACGAATAATTTCTTTGCCATGAAAATCTTCTACGATATAAAATTCGTGGCTACTGATGTTTTTATCAACTGTTACTGTTATGTCTTTACTTTTCAAAACTCGTTTAAGTTCTCTAAAAATTACTAAATTCATAGTATTACCCTTGTTGCTTATACAACATAAAATACAAGAACACAAAACTTTGTCAAGCAGATATACGTATTACAACACAAGTATTACTGTTTGTTACAGTTTTAATACCCCGTCTGCAAATTCAATGGAATTTGGTACACCGCCATCAACACTGCTGATAATATTATTGTTTGTGTCGCGCACAATCGCATAGCCACGTGCCAAGACACTCTTATAACTTAACGAATTCAGCATTTGCTCCATATGCTGTAATGATTGGTTTAAAACATGCATACGATTTTGCAAGATATTTGGGAACGCAGAAACAACTGTCATCTTCTGTTGCGCAGACACAAGTTTAGTATTAATTATTACATTCAATGTGCGCCCCAAATCATCCAACCTTTGTGCACGTTCCATAATCATTTGTTTTGGGCTTTTTATGCTTATGCCTTCGATACGCTGTTTTGCGTTCATTAAGCGTGTCGTAAAGTTACCTGACAATCGCACCCACATATTATCCAGTTCTTGGAATAATGCCAGTTTTGTTGGCACCACCGCTTCGGCTGCACCTGTTGGTGTTGGCGCACGATAGTCAGCTGCAAAGTCAATTAACATCCAGTCTGGTTCGTGTCCGACACCTGATATCAGTGGAATTTTACTGGCCGCAGCCGCACGAACAACAATTTCTTCGGAAAAGGGTAGCAAATCTTCCAATGAACCACCACCACGTGCAACAATAATTACATGAACATTTTGCATGCGATTAAAGTATTCAATGCCGGCTGCAACCTCGGCTGCGGCGGTTGTACCTTGGACAGTTGCAGGATACAGCAACACACGCACCGGAAAGCGTTCACGCAGTCTGTTTTGTATATCTTGGAACGCCGCGCCAGTCGGACTGGTAACCACCCCAATCGTTTGTGGCAATCGAGGCAGGGGTTTCTTGCGACTTTCGTCAAACAACCCTTCGGCTGCCAGTTTTTGTTTACGCTCTTCCAGCATTTTTAGAATCGCGCCAACGCCCGCCATTTCAATTTCACTGGCGATAATTTGATAATTACTGCGGGCAGGGTACGTTGTAAAACGACCTGTGATTATAACTTCCAGCCCATCTTCCAACTTAAAGTTTAACGGTGTTCCACGCCAAACAATAACAGAAATTGCCGCCCCAGAATCCTTTATCGTCATATAAATATGTCCAGACGTTGCACGTGTAATCTGCGACAATTCACCACGTATTTTAATACGTGGGAACGCTGTTTCAACCACGTTTTTCAACAGTGCTGACGCATCAGACACGCTAAAAATCATATCATCTTTTACAAAAGGCTCTGGTTTTTGCATACTAGTTACTCTTTGGTATTTGACTGTTAAGGATTTTCATCACATCCATACCCAACGCATGGGTAAAACGCACTGCTGCATCACGCGCATCACGTGTAACCATCGCAGATCGTCCCATATCATAAGGTATATCTGCTGTTTCAAACTGATATTGATCAAACGTCAAATCCAACGCACGTCCAGTCGGCACATGAACAATATAATAATGCGGCCCATACGCCCATCTTTCATCAATATATCGCAGTTGCCAATGTTCCGGCTTATTCATAAAAGACACAAAGCTGACGCTTGACGCTTTGCAAAAACCGCAAGAATCACACAAAAACTGTTTATAACCATCGCCCAGCACAGGTGCAAATGTTGCATGCTTAACAGAATCTTGCTTAAAACTGTCACGAAACAACAAAATAAAATTTTTAACCTGCAAACGTTCTGTCTTTTCCAGATTCATTGAATCAATCTGCCTTATCAAAGACTGTGTCGCATTTTCAAAATCGCGTTCTTTATTTTTATTCATTTTTCAATTCCGTTAATGGCCAGCGTGGACGTGGCGCAATTGGTTCTGTTACGATATTTCCAACACGCCAGTTTTCCAGCCCAGCCCATGCAATCATCGCACCGTTATCAGTACACAGATTCATTGGCGGCGCTGCAAATGTCATATTATATTTCTGGGACATTTTTTCCAACGCACCACGTATTGCAGAATTTTTTGCCACACCACCTGCAACAACCAGTGTTTTTGGTTTGGCATTCATAACACGAACATCCCCCATCGCATTTGTTAGTCTGTTCACAATACAATCAACCACAGACGCCTGAAAAGACGCACAAAAATCATTTATATATTCATCAGACAATGGCTGTGTCGCCTTGTCTAAGAATGTTCTGGCCGCTGTTTTGATACCACTGAACGAAAAATCACACCCCGGTTTATCACACAATGGACGCGGGAACGCAAAAGCATGCGGATTACCACTTTGCGCACGCTTATCCACGATTGGGCCACCAGGATACCCCAGTCCCAACATCTTGGAAACCTTGTCAAACGCTTCGCCGGCACTGTCATCCAATGTTTGTCCAATCAGTTCATACTGTCCAACACCACGCACTAATAAAATTTGACAATGCCCGCCAGATGCCAACATCAACAAATAAGGAAAATCAACACCGTTTTGTGCAACTGTGCCATCTGCCAATGTCGCACACAGGCGCGGAACCAACGCATGACCTTCCAAATGATTTACAGCAACCAATGGTTTATTTGTAGATTGCGCAATACCGGTCGCCGCCATCCAGCCAACTAAAACACCACCAATCAACCCAGGCCCAGCCGTTGCAGCCACAACATCAATGTCATCAATTGTTTTGCCGGCAGCGTTCAAAGTTTGTTTTATAACCTCATCAATTGCTAATATATGTGCGCGCGCCGCCAGTTCTGGTACAACGCCGCCATACTTTTGATGTTCTGGGATTTGCGAATAGATAATATGTGCCAAAATATTTCTGTCAGAATCAACAATTGCCGCCGATGTTTCGTCACACGATGATTCAATACCCAAACACAGGGTGGGGCGGTCGCTATGAACACAGCTGTCCAACGTTCCCATATCTAAACGTATTAAGTTTTCCGAACTCATTTTATTTCCAGTATTACTATTCCAATATTTGTTTTCGTGCGTTGACGTTGCAAGACATAGTCTTTGAAATCAACATCAACAACTTGGCTATGTTCGCTGGATGCGTGTCGCAAAACCCCGTTCGGCAACAACAACCCCATATGAACAACAGCAATATCAGTACCAATTTTATCACGAATTTTTGGATTGTCAGCAACAAACAATACAACATGCGTTTTATTTAATTCTAAATCGCCAATATTTTCATATGGTATATATTCCAGATTCACTGTTTCTGGCACAAATTCAACATCAATATTATGAACAGTCTTGAACCAAGACTTTTTATCAATCACAACAGTACGAATATCGGTTTTTCCAAATTTATGACTAACATTTTCAACAATATCACTGTTGTTTTTCAACCAATCTGTTTCAATAAAATGATTGCGATTTATAAAATCAACTTTGTCATTTTTATATCTGATTTTATTCAGTTTTTTAACATCACCATCCGCCAACACAGTTTCAACAAACGTCGTACAATCAAACGCGTCAAACCGCATCAGTGGGTCAGCATCTGGCGCCACACCTTCGCCCAGTGGGGAATTTTGATATCTTACACCAACAAGGGATTTTCCGTCAGAAAAATCTGTTTTGTACGCACAGCCAAATAAAATCAACAACGCAACCAGACTACGCATTACAAGTTTTCTTTTAATATAATTCCTGTCTGGCACAGCGACGCGGCATCACGCACAGCCATTTCACCAGATTCTGGCAGAGTTGCCATTTTATCAACACACGCAACCAACAAATCAATATGTTTATCTGCACCTGTCATTATTTGTGCAGCCGCCATACGTCTGTCCAACGACGCAGCACGCCAGTCTTTCAAAGAACCTGTTTCCAGCACATTACTGCGTTTTGCAAAAAAGAACGTTACCAAAACAAGAATTAAAACACTGATACCTATAAATAATTTTAAATACTTTTTAACAAAGTTCATTTCGTCTCTCCCTTTTATATTATTCGCAGCGAACCAACCATACATCATAGTCCACATGTTGCAGTGGCATTTTACCCGGCTCATTACGATTTAACCAATTACTGAACGCCAAACCGTTATCAGAATCAGAAATTTCAACAAATGCCCAGAAATTTTCTGCATCAAATGGGTCAGACTGCTTGCAAGAACGCAAAACTATATTTAATTTTTCAAAACTCAACACATCACCAACAGATACCGTATGTTCAGACACCTTGCCGGCGTCCTTGTTCAGAATACGAATAACCGCATTTGTTTTATCAACATACGCATTTGCCACAACGGGCAGGGCAGATATAAACAAAGATAAAATTATTTTTCTCATACGTCTATGATACAATTACAGACAAACAATGTCAAACACATAGAGAAATTAAAAACCCACCGAAGTGGGTTTTTATTATTTTGCACTTTTTTCTGCGCTTGTTGCAGACAAGTCTTCCACGATACGTGCTTTCTTGCCAGACAAACCACGCAAAAAGAACAATTTTGCACGGCGTACTTTACCGATACGAGTCTTTTCAATCTTTTCGATTGCAGGGCTGTATAATGGGAACTTACGTTCTACGCCCACACCGTATGATTCACGACGTACTGTAAAGGATGCATTATTGCCCATACCACCATCACGCGCGATAACAACACCTTCGAAAACCTGAATACGGAATTTGTCACCGTCTTTAATTTTAACGTGAACTTTTACTGTATCCCCAGCTTTGAAGTTTGGGATTTTTTTATCGCCCTGCAATTTTGCAACTTGGGCAGCTTCGATTTTTTTAATAATGCTCATTTTTCATTTTCCTTTATTAAGTCCGGTCGACGTTCTTTGGTTATGTCAACCGATTGTTGTTTCCGCCACCGTTCGATATTGCCATGGTGACCGGACAGCAGGACTTCTGGGACACTTTGTCCACGCCATACTGACGGACGGGTATATAATGGCCATTCAAGCCCGCCGATTTCGAAACTT
>JAZRSO010000006.1:0-8399 GCA_045651525.1 Candidatus Enterousia sp.
TGGTTCCACACCGGGCAAGGCGAATGAGATTGCGGAGGGTGCATCTAGCAAGGGTCTGTACAGTGTATGGAATTATGGCACTGACAGTAACGCATGGCAGGATGGTAAAAACCTGGCCGAATATGTTGCGGATACAATGTTCAAGAATGTTGGTGACTTTGACAAGAATAAAAGTTATGGCATATCAGAATACCTGCAAGGCAAGATTGGTTATCATGATGATAACACTGGCAAGAATGTTGGTATGTGCATCAGTGTATTGAATCAATGTCAAGATTATACATATACGAAGGAAGGCAAGTATAGTCCGAACAATCAGGTTATATCAGAATACTTACAGCGTACATTGGTTCAGATCAAGTCTGCTCAGGATACGTTGTTAGCAGACTATGCCGAAGATTGTTTAAATGATGTTGCATCATGCCTGCAGCAGAACAATTACAATAATTTATCTAATATCGCTGTAAATGCTTGTAAAAGACATGTTGTTACATGTATGTCTGTATTAGGCGAAAACACACAAAATTTAACGATTGAACAAATGCTTAAATGGACTAACAGTACCTTATGTCCTGCAAATCAAATATTGCACAATGGTGCTTGTATAGATATGGCGCATTATGATTGCATTAATCCAACAAATTCCAGTTCTTTTGCAGGGGTATGGAATGAAACAACCAAGACTTGCGCATGTCCAACAGGCAAGGTTTTGTACAACAATGCGTGCGTAACAAATGCATTTTATACCTGTGAAAATCCAACAGGTTCTCAGACTGTCGCTGGCAAATGGGATGTTGAGGCGCAACGTTGCGATTGCCCGATAGATACTGTGTGGCATAATAACATATGTATGACACAGGCGCGATTTATTTGTGAAAACCCAACAGATGCTGATGCTTTACCTGGCGCATGGGGGACAAGTTGTAATTGCCCAACAACAGCTGTTGGACCAATAAACGGTCAATGTATCCTGCGTGAGGCGTATTATTGTAAATATATGGATAGTATGATAGGGCAACCTCATTATACTGATGGTGATTGGGATTCTGCAACCAAGACATGTACATGCCCCGATGGATATAAACTATCTGATAAATCGTATAAGGGTTGTATAAGCGAAGTAGCATACGAATGTGATTATGTAGGTGATGTTATTGGCACCTGGAATTCTGACACAAATACCTGTAATTGTGGTGCGGGATATGAATATCATGCTGGTTATGGTTGTATCAAAAGTTGTTTGAAAATAACCTTGGATTGCGAATACGCAGGCTGTTCAAATCATACGCAACAGGTTTATATTAAGCCGGGCAATTCAACAGCGTACAGCGATGCAAATTGTACAAATGTTGTCACGTCTGTGCAAATTCCAGTCGTTACCGAAACAAAATCGTACTGTCGTGCATTGTTTAGTGGTGTCGATGCTGTAATGTGTGGGAGCGAAAGATTTGACGCTGGGGATACTCTTGGTGTGATTAATTTACATTTTGAATACTGTCTGGACAAAGAGGCACATAATTGGATGGGGGAACGCAAAGATTTATATCATGAATCTACGTTGGTATATTATTGTGATGAAAACTGTCCTTATGGGCAAGAGCGAGATTCGGATGGCTGGTGTGCACCAAAACAAGAATAATATAATGCTATTAAAATAATCTGTGTAACGCACATTGTTTGATGTGCGTTTTTTTGTGACTATTTGGTGACTTTTTTAAAACTTGGTTGATGCCGCCATAAAATAAACAAAAGAAAAACCGCAGGAAACTGCGGTAAATACTGGCGGGATTGACGGGGCTCGAACCCGCGACCTTCTGCGTGACAGGCAGACGCTCTAACCAGCTGAGCTACAACCCCTTAAAGCACTGCATATAATATATTGTCTGAAATATAATTGCAAGTATTTTTTTTCATAAATTAAAAATCCCCCAAACGGGGGATGTTTCTATATCAATTTGCCCATCGCAACAGCGGTATCGCACATGCGGTTTGAAAAGCCCCATTCGTTGTCATACCATGCTGTGACGTGCGCCAGTTTTTCGCCCAAGACCTTGGTTTGGCCGGCATCAAATACAGAACTGTGTGCGTCGTGGGTAAAGTCAATTGATACCAATGGCAAATCGTTATAGCCAAATGTGTTTGACTGTGCCGCGCGCATTGCAGAATTGATTTCGTCCACAGTTGCAGTTTTTTCCAAGTTCACAACCAATTCAACCACAGATACGTCTGGGGTTGGAACGCGAATTGCCATACCGTCCAGTTTGCCCGCCAATTCTGGTAATACCAGACCAATTGCCTTGGCGGCACCTGTGCTGGTTGGAATCATAGACAGGTTCGCGGCCCTGGCACGACGAAAGTCTTTGTGGTTTTTATCTAATAACTGTTGGTCACCAGTATATGCGTGAACTGTGGTCATCCAGCCCGATACAACGCCAAATGTGTCGTTTAATACTTTGACCACAGGTGCCAAGCAATTTGTTGTGCATGATGCGTTTGATACAATCAGGTCTGCGGATGTCAATGTGTCTTGGTTTACGCCATATACGATTGTTTTGTCTGCGCCTGCAGATGGGGCAGACACCAAAACGCGTTTTGCGCCCGCATCCAGATGAACGCGCGCCTTGTCCGCAGCGGTAAAGATACCTGTGCATTCCATAACAATATCAACGCCCATTTCACCCCATGGCAGATTTTCAGGATTGCGTTCCGACAGGCATTTTATTTTCTGGTTGCCTGCGATGATATAGTCGCCGTCCAGTTTTACATCCATTGGCAAATTGCCATGTACAGAATCATACTTTAACAAATATGCGTTCTGTTCGGCAGGCGCCAAATCATTTACCGCAACAAATTCAATGTCATCACGTCCTGATTCCAGTGCTGCACGCAATACCAAGCGACCAATACGACCGAAACCGTTGATTGCAACTTTTACTTTTTTCATGTTTATTTTTCCTTTCGTTTATTTATAAATTGGACATATTTGTATCATAGCACCATAAATTTCAGAATTACAATATTTTATTTACAATCTGCTGCATCAGGTTATAATCAAGACAAATGAAACACAGTGCATATATTATCACAGGGCCAACCGCATCGGGCAAATCTGATTTTGCCCATCGCTTGGCATGCTGTATTGGTGGAACGATTATAAATTGCGACAGTGTGCAAATATATGGCGGAATTGAAAATATTTCGGCCAGTCCGTTCGCAGGACGTGAACTGTCAGACAATATTGACGGTGTACCGTACAGACTGTTTTCAATATTGCCATTATCAGAACAAATCAGTGTTGCAGATTATTTGCGTATGGCGCGTACGGAATATGATGCCGCGATTAAATCTGGTCGTACACCAATCTTTGTCGGTGGCACAGGGTATTACATAAACGCGTTGATAAACGGAATTTCGCCAATGCCAGATGTTGGTGAAGATGCGCGAAATCGCGCCCGCAAACTGGTTTCAGATGATATTACTGCGGCACGGAAATTGTTGCCATCTGATTTTAATGCCACTGATTCACAGCGTGTCGCACGCGCACTGGAAGTGTTCTTGGAAACAGGGCGTCATTTGTCTGAATTTCAAAAACAACCACGTGTTGGCGCGGTGGTGCCAGATGCGTTTCGTGTTTTAATCAGCCCGGATGTAAATGTTTCACGTGAACGTATTGCCGCAAGAATTCCACAAATGCTGTCTGGTGGCGCCGTGATTGAAGCGCAAAACATAATCAAATTTAATCTGAATGAAAATCGTGCGATTGGTGCGATGCAGTTGTGTGCATACCTGCGTGGCGAAAAATCACAAGACGAATGTATAACTGATTGGATAAACAAAACCAACCAATATGCCAAGCGTCAACGCACATGGTTTCGTACCCAGTTTAATCCAGATATAATAATAAACCGCACCGGTAGCGATGCGGATATTGATTTAGTTTTATAGTTTATTTATCTGCGCTTGCAACCGACAGAAAGCCCGAAACCGTCAAACATACTTGCAACTTGTCTGTGTTGACATCTTGCCTGGGCCGAGATAATTCTGTCACGCTTTCTTCTTGCTTCGTCATCCAAGACTTTTGGTGTTAAAATTCTGCTTTTCTTGGTCAGTATTTCTATTACGGCCAAAGTTGCCTGTTCGCGATTTGCGTATTCAGGATTTCTTGCAATGTATTTCGCCAAGTAATCCGCCATCAGTTTAACCAGTTTGGTTACAAAAGTTTGCATTTTTGCCAACTGTGGGTGTGATATGCCCATATTTATATATTTTGCGGCGAATTTTATTATTTCTGCCTCGGTTTCAGGTGTGTACGGAATTTTTTTACGCCATTCGCCTTTTTGTTGGTCGGGCGACAAGTAAGGAAACCCGTGTTCACGAAACATATATTCGTTTATTTGTTTTTCAAATATGTTGCATTCTTGGAATGCGCTTGTTTTGCCCTGGTGTGACATTAGATATTCCTTTTTTTGTATTACATTGATAGTATAATACAAAAAATATCGTTTGTCAATACAAAGAGTGAGTTATTTTGTGTTTTTATGCATTATATCCCAGTATTCGCGTATTGCGTATGCGGCAATGTCTGTTTGTCGCATTTTGCGACGTACACGGAATATACCAAAGAATTCGCGCATCAGTGAACCATAGCGTGCGTATTCCCAGTCAATAATCCCAACCACGTCCATTGTTTTTGGATTTACGATGATATTGCTGCACATATCGCCATGCGTCAATCCACAGTCGTTTTTATTCATGTTTTTTGGCATAAAAGATTTCAGTTGTGGAAAATCTGTATTAAACAGTGTGTACATAATTCGTCCGATTTGACGACCGATTTTTTCATTATGTTCCATAATGCGTTTCATCGGCAGATTTAACAACACAACACCCGGAATAAAAGTTGTTTTATAGAATAAATATCCGTCTGCCTGTATCAGTTCAATTTGTGGCACACGAACATTTAGTACAGGTGCAACCGCGTCTGTGATTTTCTTTTCATATGTGAATTTTTTTTCAGAATTATCTTTTTTATGAAACTTGCGTACTTTGAATACAGTGTTGTCAACGATAAATGCCAGACTGCCACCGCCCTTGGCCAGACGCATATGTTTCCAGTCCATATCTGGACATGCGTGTTTAATTGCCTGTAATTTATTGTAATAGTCAAAGCATTTATCAACACGAAACCATTCGCGATTTTTCTTTCCCGGAATCAGATAAGAAATAACATACAAAAAGTCAAAAAACATACGCCACATATAAAATTCCCTTTGATATAATTTATGCAATAAATGGTATTGAATTTTTGAAAAAAAACAAGTACTTTAATAACCATGTTTAACGCAGGTGCAATTGTCAAGGTCTTGGTCGCAAATATACCAAATGCCGGTTATGATTATCGGCTGGGGGGATGTGCAGAAATTGGTTCTTTTGTTCGTGTAAATGTTATGAACAGACCGTGTCTGGGCGTTGTCTGGGGACATGGGGACAGCAACCTGCCAGATGACAAGATTAAAAATGTATCTGTTATATATCCGCAAAAATTAAATGTCTGTGATTTACAGTGGATTCAGCGTATGTCTCAATGGACACTGATTCCGATGGGGATGGTGCTGCGTTTAATTATAAATATTCCAGACGCGTTTTCGCCACCACGTATGGAACCACTGTATGCGTATAACTTTGAAACCGATGCGCGTATGACGGCAAATCGTCAGGCTGTTGCCGATGCGTATTCATCAAACGATAATGATGCGATGACCGTATCTGATGTTCAAAATATCGCGCGTGTCAGTTCTGCGGTTGTGCGTTCAATGATAAAAAATGGCACGTTGGTACCGGTTGGCGAACAGGCAAAACAGAAAAATACAGCCCCGTTGATATACAACGATTGCGGCAATATTACATTAAACCCCCAGCAACAGTTGGCGGCAGATGCGATTGGAAAATCTGTGGACAGTGGTGGTTTTTCTGTTCATTTATTAGACGGTATCACAGGCAGTGGTAAAACGCAGGTTTATTTTGATTCTGCGTGGCGTGCGTATAATGCGGGAAAGTCTGTGTTATTGATGATGCCTGAAATTGCACTGACGGCACAGTTTATGTCGCGTTTTAAAAACAGGTTTGGCGAAAATCCAGTCGTCTGGCACAGTAATTTAACATCTGCGCGTCGCCGTGAAATTTGGCATGGTGTATTAAATGGCACGATAAAGATGGTTGTCGGTACACGCAGTGCATTGTTCTTGCCGTGGCAGGATTTGGGCCTGATTGTTATTGACGAAGAACACGACACATCGTACAAGCAAGAAGATATGGGAAACTATCACGCGCGTGATATGGCGATACTGCGTGCCAAGATTGCAGGAATCCCCGTGGTGCTGGCCAGTGCGACACCATCTGCAGAAACGTTGGAAAATGTCAATCTGGGCAAATATATGCAATTAAAACTGACATCACGATATGGTGGGGCACAGTTGCCAGATATTACAACAGTTGATTTGCGTGAAAATCGCCCAGAACCGTATGTTGTCGATGGCGCGGAACAAACGGGCTTTTTATCACAGCCATTAAATGACGCGATTGCCCAGACATTGTCAGACGGGCATCAGGCAATGCTGTTTATCAACAGGCGCGGTTTTGCACCGATAACACAATGTAAAAAATGCGGATGGACAGCAGTCTGTCCAGAATGCAGTGTCGGTATGACATATCACAAGCGTATTGGAAAAATGCTGTGTCATATGTGCGGTCGCACAATGCCAATGCCAAAAGTGTGTCCAGATTGTGGTGGCGATGTATCGATGCGTGGTGTTGGGCTGGAAAAGATAGAACAAGAGGTCAATATTCGATTCCCATCTGCGCGTACTGCGCTGGTGTCCAGCGATATTATTACATCGCGTCAGTCACTGGAAAGATTGGTGAATAAAATAGAGCAGGGCGAAATAGACATAATCATCGGTACGCAAATTCTGGCCAAGGGTCATCATTTTCCGAACCTGACCTTGGTTGGTGTGGTGGATGCAGATATGGGTCTGTTTGGCACAGACTTTCGTGCGGCCGAACACACGTTTCAACAGTTGTTTCAGGTTTCTGGTCGTGCCGGTCGTGGCGAACATGCAGGCCGCGTATTATTACAAACATATCAGCCCGAACATCCCGTATTGACCGCAATCTGTGCGGGCGACAGGGACAGTTTTATGCAAACTGATATGGCGGGGCGCAAAATGGCAAATATGCCCCCGTATGGTCAGTTGATTGCAGTTATTATAGAAGGACAACGTGAATCGACCCTGCAATCATATTGCAATGCGCTGCGTGATGCAGTTCCAAATTTAAAAGGCGCCAAGATAATGGGGCCAATAACCGCCCAGATATATCAAATCAGAAATTGGTACCGTATGCGTTTCTTGGTTGCAGGTGGTCGGAATGCGAACCTGCAGCCGATTGTGTCGAATTGGCTGGCGTCTGTAAAGCAACCTGTGAACATTCGCGTTAAAATCGATGTAAATCCCATGAATTTTATGTAGATGTTGTTATTTATATCTAGAAGGAATATTTGCATAATCTGCCAAATTTATAGCTCCGCGATACATTGCTGTAGTTGCTGAACCTGCTTCTGTAAAAATTTCATATAAAAATTTTCCATCCTGTTTTGCAGATTCCCCAGTCAGTCCTGTGCAATTATAAAATGTACAGTAAAATGGATGTCCTCCATAGGGTATTGAAATGTCGCCAAATAAATTTTCAGGAATACCGCCCGTTAAGCCAGAACAATTTGCAAACGTTTCATAAAATGCCACGTCTTGCACAGCACCAGATAATTTGCCAAATAATTCGTCAGGGATTTTTCCTGTTAAACCAGAACAATTGGCAAAAGTAGCCATGTACATACCTGTTCCTGGTCTTCCCGACACATTGCCAAAAAGACCATACGGTATGTTGCCTGTTAATCCAGAGCAATTACGAAAAGTGTTTTTAAATAGATAAGTCCTTGGGGCACCATAAATATTACCAAATAAATTTTCTGGTATCGTGCCATTCAGATTTGAATCATTGTTAAAGAGGGAGTTAAACATATCGGACACAGGCTGTCCATAAATCCCCCTAAACAAATCCGGTGGGATTGTGCCGGTCAGGTTTGTACAACCGCTAAACAAACCGCTAAAACTTGGATTGCTTACACTGCCGTTTTTGTTTTTTATTGTAGAAAATATTGCGCCAACACTGCCCTCTATCTTGGCAAGGTTTAAGTTATTTGCAAAACTTAATGAATTTCCGCCTGTCCTGTATCCGCCAATTTTTATCACATATTCGCCGGCATCGGCGTATTCGTGACTGTATGTCGTCGCGGTTGTATTCGTTTTGCGATATGATTCGCGCGTGCCATCGCCCCAGTCAAT
>JAZRSO010000007.1:0-53157 GCA_045651525.1 Candidatus Enterousia sp.
AACCGTTGGGTCGTGTAAATCTGTATTATATGGAACGGTTATACCGTGTTCTTGTTCAATCAGTTTATGTATATATTCAACATTTACAATCTGGGCAGATTGTGCAGCGCCACAAAACAGTACACAAAAAAATCCGAACAACAACCGTTTCATTTTGTTTCCCTTGTTTTTTATTCCACCACAGGCAATGGTGGGGTTGGGACAGTCATTGTGCCAGAAACATTATATGTGCCTGCCATTGTCTGATTTGCAGATTCTGATGTATCAACGCGTGTTTGCACCGCCCCATTAACATATGCGGTTGATGGAATATCCGCGAATATCGTGGTCGGAAAAAATAAACACAAAAATAAAACAATCCCCCGCATAAAAGCCCCCATCTTTGTTAAACAAAAAACCACCGAAAATATTTCAAGTGGTTGGAGTTTGATAACAATGTAGAGAATTGCGTGTGTTATTCGGTATATTCCACACACTCCAACCATCATAATGGTTGGATTTTATCGTCTGATTTAGACGCCCTACATGGGTTATCAAGCCCATTGACAGAACACCTGTCAACGTAATAATCTTAACATATTTAACCAAAATTCACAACCACAAAAAGACTTGACAAATGTTTTTTACGTATTATATTACCAGTTAGAAAAACAAAAAAAGAGGATTTATAATGAACAACATTGATATTAAACAACAGATAAATGCACTGGAGCAGGAATTGTTGGCCGCAACAGACAAGGTTGCAGACTTGGAAAGAAAAATCCAAGAACACAGGGTTGGTTTAAGTTTTAATGCAGTTGGCAAAACAGATGCAATTTATCCATACGAAGTAGATTTGCACAATGTTATTTTTAACCAAATGCAAATTAAACGAAAACTGGAAGAATTACGTACAAAATTCCAAAGATAAATAACAAATCCCCCGCTTGGGGGATTTTTTTAATTGCAAAATATATTATTTACATACCGCAACATATGGTGGGCGGGATTTTTCCGCATCAATTTGGCCGTCGCCACAATCAAGACAATTAAACTTTCTGTTTTGTGAGTGCATTTTATCCAATGGCACAGAAATACCGGCAACATCCGTGACATTATTTACATAGCTTATATTTGGAAACCCAAAATATATTGCACGCGATGTCCCGGCGCATGATGATGCGTTGGGATAACAGCTGGGGTTATTCATCTTGGACGGATCTGGGACACAATATGACGCACATGTTTCTGGGTCTGTAATTAAACGTTCGCAATCTGTACATGATGTTTGCGGAATTCGCAAGGTTGTACCAGTACTGTATCGCCCAGCAGACAAAACATTTTCACATTTTTTTGTATCCGCAGCCGCCCCTGGTTCAACCACACATTCCCATTCCAACGTATTATAATTTAAACGCGCAATCATATTATTTGGACATACTTTTTCTGGGAATGGACTGATACATTCCCACACATCATCAACCATTACAGCGTTTTGATTCCCAGAACACAAGGGACGTCGGGATTCATCTGCCACACACTGACCCAAATCGGAATCCCAAACCATATCGCCACCACAGTTAGTCTTTACATTATATCCAATACACTGCCACCGACCAAAACGATATGTCTTGGCTGTTCCCACAGGGCATATAATATCTTCGCCGGTGTCAACCGCAGAAAATTCCGCAGATGTTTCTGGAACTTCGAATTGGGTTAAATATACCAACTGACCATCCTGCAATTTCATTTCTTTGATAATTGCGTTTGGAATAATACGCTTGGTCACAGTGCCGCCAGATATTATGTAATTATCTTGTAACAATCCAAATGTGCCTGTGTCTGAAAAATAGCGTTCCAATATATCCACCATATCGTTATAGTATGCAGTATCAATCTGGGCTGTTGATGTGACAATATAATGATATATCTTTTTCTTGGATGATTGATTTTCACAACTGGTTACTTTCATTGATTCGTTCAAGCACACAAACTGACTGACGATTCCATTTTGTTCAACGCAAACGTCTTGGAAATCAAAACCGTTTATTTGTGCGTTGTGCATCGCAGTTGCACACTGGGCAATAACACGCATATCAGACATACCGACCGCCGTTTCTGTGGCGTGCTGTTCAATCTTTTGACTGGGACTGTCAAACATATAGACCCCCGCCATAAACAAGGCAACCAATATCATGATAAAAATATTCATCATTCCCTCTTGCGATTTATTAAAAGTCTAGGTAATATACAAATAAATTGCAACAGAAAATCTGGGGATGATATGAAAAAGTTTTTAATTATTTTGGCACTGACCCTGATGACATCATGTGGATTTCAACCAATGTTCACAGGTCAAACAACTGATATTTATGTCGCACCAATCAATGGAATAAACGGAATTGAACTGCGTAACGCGCTGTGGACAGAATTCGGCAATCAATATGGCCCAGATGCAAAATATACACTGTCCGTACAACTGCGTGACCCGACTACTAGGTACAAGGCATTGGCACAAACAGGTGACGCAGAATGGCAGGAAGTATCTTTGTCTGCAAAATATACACTGACACAAAATGGTAAAAAAATCGCATCTGGTTCTGAAACCGCATCCGAATCGTATGCGTTTGTGTCATACTTGGTTGCGTCGAACGCGTCTTATAATAACGCAGTAAAAAATGTTATTCGTACACTGTCTGAAAAAATCAGCACACGTGTTATCGCAGAAACATATAAATACGAACACAAAGATACAGTTAAATAATGAAATGGCGTGACGCAGATTTTAAAAACGGAATTGAAAAAATCAAAGCTGTCTTGATTTACGGCCAAGACGCAGGCTTGGTTGATGAATACAGTGATATGGCAATTGAAAAACTGGGGATTGCCAAGGATTGTTTGTTTGCACTGGATTCTGACGAATTACGTGAAAAACAAGACGCCCTGTTCGCTGAGGCGTGCAGCCCATCAATGTTCGGCGATAAAAAACTGGTTTTAATATCACACGCAGGCGACAGCGATGCAAAACTTATTACTGATTTGGTAACTCATTCGGGTCTGTGCGCAACAGTTGTTATAACGGCCGGCGATTTACGAACAGGTGGTGGCCTGCGTTCTTTATTTGAAGGTGCAGATGATTTAGCGGCGCTGGCTTGTTTTTCTGATGACGCAAAAACATTAACAACACTGATACGCAACGAACTGTCTGCATCCGCAGGAATTCATCAAATCACACCAGACGCAATGGAATATATGGTTGCACATCTTGGGGGCGACCGCGGTATTACACGTGGATTCTTGGCGAAAATCGCACTGTATGTTGATGACAAACGTATTGTTGAACTTAGCGATGTTGAAAAATGCCTGCCCGATACAGGGGCGGCAGATATGGATGATTTTCTGTATTCTTTGACTGCGGGACATATTCAGCAGACAATGCGCGCACTGGACAGACTGTTTTACGATAACAAAGAATCTAATATGCTGGTTCGTATGCTGATAATGCATTTTAAAAAGTTACAAAACGCGGTGGTAAATGGTCAACTGCCACGCCTGTTTTGGAAGGTCGAAGATAAATTTAAACGCGCAATGAAAATATGGCCAGAATCTGAAATTTCAAATGTATTAATTCGATTAAACGAACTGGAAAGACAGTTAAGAACAACTGGTATGCCGACAGAAATTTTACTGCGTGACTTTGCATTAAAACTGTCATTGCGTGCCGCAAAATTATCTATTAAACGAAGGAATTAAATACAATGCTGGCATCTGTATACGCACCAAAAGATTTTAAACGATTACGCGCCGCAGGCGATGTTGTTGCGCGCTGTTTTGATTTTATTTCACCTTATATCAAGGCAGGCATCTCAACGGGCGAAATTGACAGACTGGTTGCACAGTTTTTAAAAGAAAATGGGGCAAAGTCTTCTGATTTGGGCTATCACGGATACCCAAAACATATTTGCACATCTGTAAACGATGTGATTGTACATGGAATCCCCAGCGACGATGTTATACTGAAAGATGGCGATATTGTAAATGTTGACTTGACAGCAGAATACAAGGGATTCCATGGCGACGCATCGCGTATGTTTATGATTGGCAATGTATCTGGTCAGGCACGAAAACTGGTACAGGTATGTCAAGACGCACTTAACGCTGCGATTGCAGTATGCGCACCAGGTGTACCATTATCTGAAATTGGAAAAACAATCGAAGCGGTCGTATCGCCACACGGTTTTTCAATATCACGCGACTTTGTTGGTCACGGTATTGGCAAGGTAATGCATGACGACCCACAAATATATCACTTTTACGATAAACGCTGGGACAAGGTAAAGATGGTGCCAGGACTGGTATTCACGATTGAACCAATGATAAACACAGGTTCCCCAGAATGCAAAATTGACGAAGACGGTTGGACTGCACGCACAATTGATGGTGGCCTATCCGCACAATGGGAACATACGATTGGAATTACCGAAGACGGCGCAATCATATTCACTGAAAAAATGATTTAATATGCCAGATACAGACGATAAATTTTATATCGGTCATCGCGAACGCTTGAAAGAAAAATTCTTGGACAACAAGCTGACTGAATATGAACAGCTGGAATTATTGCTAAGCTATGCGATTCCACGTCGTGATGTCAGACCATTATCCAGAAAACTTATCGAACATTTTGGTAGCGTTTACTATGTCATCATCGCAGAATACGAAGATTTAATTGCCGTCAAGGGCGTTGGGCGTTCAACCGCGATATTGATAAAGCTGGTTTGTAATATGATAAAACTTAGTCATATTAAAAAATTAAAAGACGGCAAAATATTTATGAACCATCAATCGTTGGTTGAATTTTGCAGAATGGAATTGGCTGCAAAAACCAAAGAAGAATTTCACGTTCTGTATCTTGATTCTGATTTGCGTTTGATAGAACATGAATTACACAGCCAAGGCAGTATCAATTCTACAAATGTGTATATGGGCAAAATAATGCAAAAGGCGTTAAACAACAAAGTTCGCAGTATCGTATTGATGCATAACCATCCTGTATCAACAAATCCGTTTTCATCAGAAGATGTCGCATTGACCGAAGAATTAAGAAAAATGTTAAATAACTGTGGTTTGGAATTATACGATCATTTTGTTTTATCTGGTGGTGTAATGCATTCTATGTTAGAAAAGGGCTTGTTAAATAAATCAAATCTTGTCGAACAATTCTGATACATCACATACTTTTTTTAATTCCTGAACAGATGTTGCGACCAACTTATCATCCTGTAATTCATAAACAGTACGTGTTGCCATTGTCGGTGTATTCCACGTTTCATCCCATGGGCGCGATATTTTTATAACTTTGAATTTTGGTTTAAACACAAATTTTACTTTTTGCAACGCACATTCTGCACCTTCGGTTGTGCGCAGACCACTGGGGGCAATGTTAAAGTACACACCATTATTATTTAGTTCTATTCTGTATTCATCCCAAAAATGCGCGGTTCCATTTTCATTATGTGTACGCACAATTCTGTCCATTAAACCATCACTGTTTATATCAACGTTAAAGACTTCTTTTTTTTCTGTACCTTCGCCCACCTCGTCCAAGGGAAATGTTTCTGAACTGGATGGTTGATTTAATCCATCTGTAAAGCCAACACTGGGTGCCGATGTGTTATTATACATGATATCTATGGCACCAGAACCGACAACTGTGACATCTGTCTTTGCATTGTCTTTATTCAATAATACATACCCCAGCACAATCGCCAGTCCAATAATAAACACTAATAAAACACCCATAGATATACTGCCGCGTTCTGATTTCATATTTATATCCTTTGTTCGTTTCCAGTATCCCAACCTTCTATGACACGGATTGCGTTGGCGACTGCTCTTAATTCCTGTGCATTCAAATCTGACATACGTTTATTTATTGACAGCCCAGTCAATTTCTGTATATGACGTTGATAGCCAGCGGTATTATTTTCACTTGGTGGTGCATAACGACTGATTGCCCCTGCAATAGTTAGTTGATTATAATTTTTTGTTCGCAATAATGCCTCTATTGCATACATACCTGTTTCTTCGTCTGGGAACACCGCAAAGCCGCCTGCCTGACCGATGGCGCCAACCCGTTTTGAAAAATCAGAATATCTGATATTTCCAGGGTTCGAATTACGCCACGCACGCGTTCCACCTGTACGTTTGATTTTGCTGCCGTCTGGTTGCACATATATAACATCACGACCAGATTCATATGCAGATGTAGATAAAGAATCTGCGTATATTGGCGAATTTCCCTGTACACCCACAGTTTCCACAGAAACTTCTGCGGGGCTGCCTGCACCTGATATTGGCGCTTCTGAATAAGGCAGTTCATGTATAGGAACATCTATTCCAGAATCGTAAATATCAATATCTTCATATAAATTAAATCTTTCTGTCGCCAATGTTTCTTTTCTTTTATCCAGCAATGCATTCATATTTTCAATTGAAACACGTATATTTCTGCAACCCGCACCGAATAAATCGGATCCATATATAAGATTCATAACAGGCTTGGCCACAGATAATACACCGAATATCAATATTAAATTCTTCATATTGGTAAAGATATCATCTTTGGCACCAAAAATCTTGGATAACGCCCACCCGGCCAGTAAAAACCCTGTCAATGCAGTTATACCAATCCACGCATATTCAAGAAAAATTTCGAAACTGCGTAAGATACAAGACGGATCTTCCATATAAACAAATTCCGCATCCGCACGTACATTGTGGAATCCGGAATTTTCAAGTAATCTAAGAATCGTACTTGTGTTCATAGACCTATACTATGCACCTTGTTTTTTTGCAGGCGTAAAGAATCCAGGAATTGAAAAATCTTCGTCATTTGCCGCAATTCCAGCCCAGCCGAACAAGTCGCCCATTAAACTGTTATCTTCACGTTTTGCCTTTTTAAACGGTAAAATATTTTTTAATTTTCCAATTTTTCCAGATGTTTCTGCACGTGGTGCTGGGGCAATTTTATCTTCGGTTAATGCGAATTCAGATGCCAATTGCGCCAATGTTGCGTCTGTATCAGATGCATCCAACACAGTCGTATCTTCAAATACATTTTCTGAATCTGCGATATCTTCTTTAGGGGTAATATCTTCACGCAATGGTGTCATACTTTCCAATAATTGTTCCAATGTTTTTTCCATTGGTATATCTGGCACGTTATCATCTACGATATCATCAACAGAAACAGTTTCTGAAACAAATGATATTTCTTCTGGTTCTGCTGTGACAGGTTCAACAATATCAACAACAGGTTCTGTTACATCAGAAATTTCTGTTATGTCATCCTGTTCTGCGACCGATTCGGGTTGTATTTCTTCGTCGTTTGTTGCCAAGACCGACAAAATAGGCACCACAGGCGCATCTTCTGTTTCTATTTCTTCTGTATCTTCTTGTAAAATCTGTGGGATTTCGGGATTTTCTTTAACTTCTGGAATTTCTGATATTTCTGGTATTATTTCTGTAACGGGTTCTGCAACAACGACTGGTGTTTCATGTGTATTATCTGCGACTTCTTCGATTGCGCTGTCACAATCAACCGGCACACCAAATAAAACAGTATCTTTATCCAAGCCAAGTGTAGATTTAACCTCTTCAAATGCGGCGCGGATTTGCGCCATTTCAAACAGTTCACCACCAGAAATATAAATAATTTTTGTTTTCATAAATCAATCCCCCACAATTATGTGAAACATTATATCACATTTTAGGGTTGAACGCATATAAAAAATGTCTTAAAGTGTAAATATGTCTGATTTAAAAGAACAAATTTTTCACGAATTATCATTACTGGAGGATGCGGCGGCACGTTTGCGCGGCACTGCGATTCATGCCGGCAAACAAACAGATTTAGAGGTGGCAATCCTGACCGAACAGGTAAAAAATCTGCGCGATAAAAACGCACGTGCAACAGAAATGATTGATAAATCTGTAAACATATTAAAAAAGCTGAAAAAATGAGTGTTGTTTCAATTCCAATTGTAAATAAAAATTACCCGATGGGATGCGAAGACGGCCAAGAAATGCGCCTGATTGAATTGGGCAAAATGGTTGATGCGCGCGCACGTCAGATTTTAGATAAAATTGGTCCACTGCCTGAAAATTCATTATTGGCAACATTGTGCATTGTTATGGCAGACGAATTGAAAAGTCGCCCTGCCCCCGCCGCGACCGAGGCTGAGTTAAAAGAAATCTTGGCACGCATACGCGAAATAAAACATAAAATATCCCAGTAAAAACTGGGATATTTTTTTAATTTTGATGTGGAATCACTGTCACATCGTTATAGAAAGACAAGAATCGCTTGCCCGTACCACAATAGAATTTCTGCAACGAATCCTTGTATTCACGAACAGCCGCAACCCAACGCGCATCGATTTCTGTTTGCGCGCCTTGGTATGCGGTAAATGCACCGGCGGCACCACCAATACCGGCACCGGTCAGCGTTCCCTTTAAACGTGCCTTGTTATCCAGATCGATTACACCACCACTTTCGGCACTGACATACATCGGATCAAATTTATCCAGGGATATATTACCTCCATCTTCTCCTTTTTCTTCGGGTGTAAAATCTTCGGCCTTGCCGTTGGCGCCACGTTTAACAATTTGTTTGCCCTTTAATTTTGCTTTTAATTTTCCCCAATCTTTCTTTTTATAGCCAAATGCGGAATCTTCAACACCAACAACCATCGCCGGAAGGCGCGATTCAATAACCGTCGCTTCCTTGACCAACAGATATTGATTGTCTTTGTCTTTGTTTTCGCCATCGGAACATTCTGAAAAATTGTCGCTTTTTGTCATTTCGCTGTCTTTATAACAATATTTTGTTGCGCCTGACCATTTTACGTCTTCATACCTTTTTATAACTTCCGATACAGTTAATTTTACATCTGCGCCAGCACCTGAATTGGCAGGTTTTTCGTCTTTGTATCCAGCCACATATCCGCCGCTGACTGTTTTTTGCGTGCAATCTTTATTGTTTTTACACACCAAATAACGTGATGACTGATTTGCATTTACAAATATTTCATAATTTGTCCCATCAAATGTTGAATCTGTCTTTTCCAAATATCCATACAGGCACGTTGTTTCTTGTCCGTTCAGGTCTGTACAACCATCAATACGTAATACAGAATCGCCATCTGTTACCATATTGCCAATAACCGCGCCCGCCGCCGCATTTACACCTGTTGATAAAATCATATCGCCGGCAACCTTGCCAGAATATGAACTGGCCGCCATCAGACCCGCACCACCCATTGCACCAATTACAGTACTGGTAATTTTATCTTTGCCGCCGCCCAAGATTCCGTCTTTGCCAACCTCGTTCTTGCCGGCAACATTACCGCCCAGACCACCCAATACGGCACCACTGATAATTTTTATCGCGGCATTTTGTTTCTGTTCTTCGTTCATAACCGCAACAACATCTTCGACCGTAGGTTCTGCGTCAGCAGGAAATTCCACGGTGCCAGCCTCTTCAAACAATGCACCCTGGGGAAAATTAGAAACATTACAATCAAAACTGTCGCCAGCCGCCAAGTTCGCACGTGCCAACAACGTATATTCTTGACCGTTGCTGGGGACCAACGCGCGCAGTTCAACAACCGCGGTACATGTTGGTGCACCGCCCGCCTGCATACCAATTGTTGGACGCGCCCATTCAAATTGACCATTTGGATAAATCATTGAACAACGTTCCAGATCTTCAACAGTCACACCAGCATTTGTATCGCCAGATTGAATTTGCTGGGCCAGCTGTTGATTCGTGACATTTATTGGCAAATCTGTTGGCTGTTGTGCCTGGGCCTGCGCCTGTTGTTGGGTATTATATTCTGATTGATAACGCTGGGTATTTACCTGTTGATAGCCCTGGGCATTATTACGCGCCGCATTACCAACACGAATCGCAGCATCGCCAACCAATGGCGACAATCCAAGAGCAACAAAAACAGACAAAAAACTTAAACGATTGTATTTCATATTCTCTCTCTTACCAAATACAATGTTGTTGTGGTCTAGAACTGCAATCTTAATCTAAGACCAACATCAACCAATCCCAATCTGCCACTTTCATACCAGTTGGTATAGTGGAACACACTGTCGTATGGCGCCTCGTATTCACCGCCAGCACCGTCACCCAGCCATTCAACCTGGGATAAAACAATACTGCCTGATGTTTTAACCTGACCCAGATTTGCATAGCGAACAAAGAAATCCAATTTCAAACCGCCTTGTAATTCTGTCGTCACACCACCTTCCAGCATGAATGCCAATTCTTCGGTCGTACCACCGTTATGATATGCCACAATATCAGAAATACCAGTCAACTGACCCGCGCCAGCATAACCTAGTTCCAACACAGAATAGAAAGTACTGTCATAGACTGCGTAATCTGCAATCGTATTCAGCGATATACCAACACCAGCACCAACATATGGACGCAAAGAACCACCAGCCAAAAACCCTGTAAACGAATCAATGTTGTAATAAACGTTCAACATCGTTGTATTCGCAGTAATCGCACCACCATCAACCTGGGCTGCTATCATACCACCCGCACCATCCGATGTCTGAACCGTATTAGGATATGACAATCCAGAATAACGCAAATAAGAAAAATCAACACGGACATCATTATTGATTGCCGCACCAACAGAAACCTGCAAAGGAATCATTGTATCAGAATGAAAATCGGCACGTTCAAACGCACCTGGGACAGTGTATGCCTCAGCCTCGCCGGCGTAATCAGCATCCATTCCACCCATCAGCGACGCATTATATGCAACAGACAAACCGACGTACAGACCACTGTCCGCCAATCTATCATAATCAGCCGGCTGATAATATTGACGACCCGCCGTTGTCTGAGATGACCCCACACGTGGCAACGCACCAGTTATACGCGTCGGCTGAGCTGCAACGACATTATTCGCATATTGCGGATACATAACCATACCATTATTCGCCACAGCAGGCTGCATCATACGATTATTTGCAGCAGGCATATACATACCCTGGGGCATTGGTTGTGCACCCTGATAATTTTGATAAACCGGATACGCCGCACCCGCCACACATGGCAGAACCAGCAAAACACCCGTCAAAACGGCAGAAATCTTTGATTTTATCATGCCTTTCCCATTATTCCTTTTGTGATATTATATCATTTTTTACCCCCAGGTGCAAGCGCTTGTATAAAAAATCCCGCCGGTGTGGCGGGAATTTGTCCAATATGATTATTTTATTTATTTATTTTTTATTCAATTTAGAACTGAACATTCAAACGAACACCCAATTCCGCTTTGACATCTGTGCCATTTTGCGACTGATCATGCGCAGTGTCGAATGTATATTCACCATATACAGCAACCTGTGTCGCATCAGTCATCTGATATGCCGCAGACAGACCCAATACATATTCATCGAACCCGTCGTCCATATCAGCAACTTTGTCTAACAAAGTATTTAACACACCTTGTTGCAAACCTGTTGCCAGTGTTGGAATCTGTGTAGGATTTGCGCCAACAAACGCCACCGCGTCTGCCTGTGACATCCCCTTCATCATCAACGCACCAACAGCAGCGGTTGGCATTGCGCTTGCAGAAACATCGCCCAAGTCAGAAGCCAAACCTTCTACACCATTGTCTGCGTGGTGTTTATATGTAAAGCTGGCACCCAATGACCATTTGTCGTTCATTTGATAGAACGCTTTTAAGCCCGCATTTACTTCGGTTGTTGATTTCAAATCAACAGATATTTCTTTTGGGAACCCCAAATCTGTCATAGACAAGCCAGCAACAGAATATTTTGTTACATCAATACTGTTATTGTCGTTGCCGAATGTGCGCAGAACTTCTGCAAATGCAGCAACGCTGAATTTTTCAAACTGTTTACCAAATTGTGTTCCAACATGGAAACCCCAGCGACCGTTTGAATAGTTATCATAATCAAAACCTGTGGCAGTATATGCACCAGACATTTCACTGATGCCGCCCAATTGTGCGTCTGCGTACAGATCCCATACATAACCTGACATTTCCAATGCACGGTATTTCAAACCTGCACGACCCAGATGCATACCCTTGCGGTCGATGTCACCGTCGTGGGTGTAACCGAATTTCGCATATGCTTCCAGATTGTCCAGAATACCGTATCCCAATTCTTCGTGTAAACGCCAGATTGGAAATTCTGTTGCGCCGTCATGATTTTTCAATTTCATTGCGGCTGTATCATCTGCGATTTTATACATAACACCTGCAGATGTTTTGGAATATACACTGCCCTGCGATGGCATATACAGTGGGTTTTCCAGATTCGCAGCATATGCAGGTGCAGCAAAAACTGACAATGCAACAGCTGCTTTTAATGTTTTTTTCATCTTTTAACTCCTTGGTTTCGATGAATTTCCACACCCCCATTATTGGCAAGATGCAGGTTCATATCCATACCGCCCATTATTGGCAACAGTACGTTGTTCTGATATGAACACTTATATTTTTGCACTGATTTAGGACGGATGTCAAAAAAACTTTTTACTTGACAAGAAAAAGACTTGAAATGCGGGAAAAATTACCTATATAAATTTACTGTGATGGGATGGCACAGGACTTCAACATTAAACAAAGGAGTTCAATATGATGACAGAACCACAAAAAATGATTGTAAAAATCGATAAAGATGTTGCAAAAAAAATCGATGCAGCAGAAAGAAAAAAATTATTCAATTCTTATTTGAAATTATATTCCGGATTTGCATGGGTAAACTGGACAAAAAAACAATCGCTGGGTCGTGCATGGCAGACCGCATTAACACAGTGCGAAGGATTCTTGAAAAATAAAAACAAGAATAATCCTGTCACAAAATACCTGAACAGTGTTGCGTCTGCACACAAGGCAACTTGGTCACGTGTTATTATGACAAATAAAAACAGTCCAAACACACTGAACAAAACGCCCAAAGAAATGCAACAACTGCAACAGCACGGCACAAAGCAAATACGCGAAGCAATGGATATAATCAATTTAATATCTGCCAAGTACTTTGCACATACCGAAGAACTGAATAAACCGAACGAACAATCTGTTGCAAAATCCGCACCAGAAAAAACAGTTCAAAAACCAGAGGCGCAAAAAATCGCACCCGAACAAATGGAAAAAACTGTTCAAAAATCTGCTGCACAAAGATTGGACGCACAAAAGGCGGCCGGAAATCAGTCTGAAAAAATTATCAAAAGACCGGTTCTGGACAACGCAAAACCAATCGTTCAAAAAACCAAAGAACAAACAGGTCAACCTGTTGTTAAACAACCAATTGAAAAACAAAATGCAACAGACGCACAGCGCATAGTACAACAACGTATGAAGCTGTTTATGATGATGCAATATAATCAAAAGGCCGCATAAAATGAGTTTGGATTTTGAAAAAACAATGGCAATCTTGAACGGTCAGACGGTTGAAAATTTTATGAAAAGCCAACTGACCGAACAAGATAAAACACAAATCGATAACGCAATTGACGTGCTATTTTCTGGTTTGTCACTGCGAAATTGGTTGGATGATATAAAACTGCGCGAAGCATGGGCCAAGGCACTGGATACATTGCGCGATGCAATTTTTGCGGTACCGTTCAACAACCCTGCAACACTGTATGCACGCCAGTCTGTATTCTATCATCGTAAACGCTGGGAAAGTCAGATTATCGCATCACATAATGCAAATAACCTGATACAATGCCCAGATAACGAACGCGCAACATGGGCAGAATCGGCAGATACAAAAATACAAAACGGCATGGAAATATTACGCCAGAAATTTTTGGAATTTGAATCTGACACACCACGCACTGCAGTCACAAAAAAAGCAGCAGTGGTACGTACGCCTGAAAACGTCCGAACAATCGGCGAACACGAAAACGAACGTGAACGCAAAAGATAAAAAAATCCCCAAACGGGGATTTTTTATTTCTTTTTAGTATTATTTTTTGTAGTTGTTTTGCGTTTTTTGACAGGAACAACTTCATCTTTGGTTGACAACAAGTCAATCTCGGCTTCACCATTCGCAACTTCCATCACATGATTTACATGATGACGCAGGTTTGGATGACTGTCTGCATATTTCTTTATTCCAACCAATACAGCAGCTGTTACGATACGTTCTAAATCTGTGATGTCAATGTGTTCAGAAATCTTGCCACGAATACTGGTCAAAATTCCATTTACCATATTTCTGGCACGACGAATGAAACTGCGACGGCGACGGAAACGAACTATTTCACGTATCCACATCAAGATTAAACCGACGAACAGCGGCACAACAACACAGAACAGAAAATATCTGAACCAACTGTTGCAAAATGGAACCCCAAACATCGCATCACATATTCTTTGAAAATGCAATGCAGATACCGCGATAACTTCGTATATCGCAAACGTTGTGAAACAAATTTTTGATTTTAGTAACATGGCCTCTCTCCTCTGAGTTGTTACAATTATGCAAAAAAATACCTGCGATTTCCGCAGGTATGATTTCCCAAATATTATTTACATTTTAATTGCTGTTGAACTTTATGCGCTTGCGCATCAATATACTTTTGAAGCGCCACACGAGCACTATTCTTTTTGTACAAATCATCCAAGACGTAATTTTGCAATTCAAAAACACGCTTAACACTTTTTTCAACCGCTGACTTTGGTTGTATCTTTGGCACCAATGTTACCTTGTCATCTTTGCCCATATAACGAATTTTATTATCGTGTCGTTGTACAAAGATTCCGCCAAGCCCATTATCAAAATCATAACAATGTTCTTTTACATACGGAACGTCATAATACGACGCATCCTGATACTCTTTAAATATAGGCTGATAAATAATCGTTTTATCTGTGGCATCAATATTCATAACCACAGGATGTGTTGTTTTATTGCGACCAGGTGAAAGTTCAAATTCTATAATTTGCCGACTGACCCTTTCAATCTGAGATACACATGGAAACCCCAGCTTATTACTAACAAGCCCCGTCACAGACACACTGGTTAACACAACATCATTAAACCAAAACTGCATGACATTTGGACTTTTTGTATGACCTGGCAACGCATCAGCAAGAATACCTAAGCCATTTCCAACATCTTTAAAACGTTCAATTATCAACATTCTGTCTTTTTGGCCGATTCTGGTGTTTATATAAAAATTAGGATCAATTTCATCCAATTTTTTACTTAACATCAATTCGCCTAACCAAAAACCATGACGCAATTTATCAAACCAATCCAGCAACGTATTTATTTCGGCGCCTGTTACAGATTGACCCGCCATCATTTTTTCAACGACTTTTTTTGCACCGACCTCTAATACAGAATCATCAGAATTACATTTTTCACACGCTGGAAAAACCAGACCACAAAACGGAATTTCTTTATCTGTTATATTTGGCATATAACAAATATCCCTGTAACGTCCCAAATACTTGCTAAGCCATTGTGGAATAACATGTTCTTTATTTTTATTTTGTGGTTCACCACCACAGAAAATACATTTTTGCGCCATTTTTAACTCTTTATCACTACACATTATAGTTGACAAATTTATGTTTTCAACAACAAAATCGTTGACATTTGATTTTTTTGCGCTATATTCAATAACGAAATAAAAATACATAGGAGATACAAATGACACAAAACAATACAAAAAAATCACTGCGCAACTCAAATTTTGCGGCTGCTTTTTTAGGCTTGACTGGCTTATTCTGCCTTTTTGGCTTAGCTGGCACAACCGAAGTAGATAACGCAATCAAAGAAGGATATACCGTTACAACTGGCAAGGAACGTAGAGTCTTGACAGAAAAAGATATTTCTTCCCCTGAAAAACAGATAGCATTGGCCGTATTTAGTTTAGCGTGCATGGGCGGCGCAGTTGCATTAGCAACAAAAAATCAAAAAACAAAATAATATACGTAACATAAAAAAATCCCCCAATCGGGGGATTTTTTTATTCCGCATCTGTTTCCACAGATGGGTTTTCTTCTTGTTCTTCTATGACCTGGGCAACAGTTTCAATCTGCATTAACTGATTTTCCAGCGCAACACGTTCCGAAGATTTATATCCCGTTTCCGGTTCTTCTGCAACAACACCAGATTCTGTTGATGTTTGTTTAGTACGTTCGGCAATCGCAGGATTTATCAAATTCTTATAAATCTCTATCGCTTGATGAGTTCCCGCCATATCGCGTGCCAGTAATTTATTTTCAGGCCCTGGGAAAAACCATTCATCCAATTTTGATGCCGTTATCTGCATAACAGGACGCGTTCTGGCCTGAGACAACCATTGTGGCAACATTGGTGTATCAGAATAATACCATAATGCAACCCAATAAAATATACCCATCACAACAACACCACGAACAATACCAAAAATTACCCCCAGTGTTTTATCTGTGACATTCATGATACTATCTTGAATTTTATCGCGCAGTTTCTGATTCACAAAACCAACCGCAACCAATACCGCAAAAAATACGATAAAGTACGATGCAACCAATGTGCCAACAGTCGATTCTGATAAATCAAACCAAGATTGCAACAACTTGTCCAACCAAGGCGATGCAAATCGCGCAGAAATAGCAGCAACAACCCATGACAATGTCGCAATTGTTTCAAAAACACCGCCACGAATCGTTGCCCATATTGTTGACAACAATAAAACACCAACATAAATATAATCAAGTACAGTCAAATCAAACATATTTTATGTCTTTTATTATTTGTTATCTTTACGAACCAGAACAAAACCCAAACCTGCGACCAAAACAATCAACAAGCCCCAGAACCAAATTGTACTTGGTTCATTGTTAGTTTTTTTTTCAGCTGTTTCTGTTTCCGCACTTGCAACATATTCAACAATTGCAGATGCGCGTTCTGAATGTTCTGATTTGAATTTTTCAGCGTCTTTTTCCATTGCTTTTTTGTTTTCTGCAGCGGTTGCCTTTTGTTCATCTGACAAATCAACAGCAACAGATTCACGCAATGTATCTTGCATAAAATCAGCATAACCTTGTTCGCATTTATCGCCAATTACCAACACAGGAACACCACCAGATTCAAAGCCACATTTTTTCAATGCCGCTTCAAACATTGGACGATTCGCAGATTCCATAACATTGACCATTGTTACCTTTAATTCTGGGTATTCATAAACCAATGTGTTTGAAACAAAGTCACGCGCATGATGACAGTGTGGACAGCTGGGCGAATAATATATCGTCATATCCGCAGCCATTGCACGACCAAAAATCATCAAACCAAACAAAGCAAATAAAAATGATAATTTTTTCATATTTTCTCCTTTTACTTAGTATGCAGTATAGAAAATTTATCATAAATCGTGCAAGTGCTTTTTAACAAACAAATCATTCCTGTTGAAAAAGCAAAAATACAGACGCAAAATCAAATAAAAAAGGAAGAAAAAAATGTTTTCTATTACAGAATTTCCATTACCATACCCGACAGACGCGTTAGCGCCATATATATCTGCTGAAACACTGCAAACGCATCACGGCAAACATGTTGCAACATATATTGATAACTTGAACAAACTGATACAAGACACGCCATATCAAGAAGTATCACTGACAGAAATAATTGAAAAATCTGCAGACAATCCACAAGATAAAAAAATCTTTAACAATGCAGCACAGATATATAATCACGACTTTTTCTTTGCAGGTATGTGCCCAAATTGCAAAACACAAATTCCATCAGAAATCATAAACGCGTTCGGCAGCGAACAAAAATTCAAAGACGCATTCAAGACAGCAGCAACTTCTTTATTTGGCAGTGGTTATACTTGGTTGGTGCGTGATGGAAACGAACTTAAAATTATAAATCTGCAAGATGCAGACACACCGATTGTACATGATATGAAACCAATTTTGACATTGGATGTATGGGAACATTCTTATTATTTGGATTATAAAAACAAACGCGCTGATTTTGTAGATGCATTCCTGAACAATCTGGTTGATTGGAATTTTGTATCTGAAAATTTAAAGCAATAAAAAAATCCCCCAACGGGGATTTTTATCTGTCGTATATCACAGGTGTTTTATTTATCGTATAAACACGACCATCATTATCAATATTGTAATACAAATATATCACGTTTGATTCCCCCAGATTATTCCGCCACGGGTTAAATTCACCAATAACCTGACGCGATGTATTATGCGGAAACACACGATGAAATGTATTATCAAAAACACGTGCAAACTTATTGCTAAATTCTGGCATAACAATCATATTCATCGCAATTATACCATTGGGAGCAATGCGTGACTTTAACCGTTCCATAAATTCAACTGTGATTAAACTTTCTGGAACCTGATACGAATTAGAATAAACATCCAGTAAAATAAAGTCATATTGTTCGTCTGTATTTTTCAA
The DNA here is from genome assembly GCA_045651525.1 of Candidatus Enterousia sp. Classification (GTDB taxonomy): domain Bacteria; phylum Pseudomonadota; class Alphaproteobacteria; order Rs-D84; family Rs-D84; genus Enterousia. The sequence continues at coordinate 18,484 of JAZRSO010000007.1, forward strand.
GAACTGGCTGGCGTCATCAACAATGAACGTTTTATTATCTGTCAGCTTTCCATCCAAGAAATATTTTTCAGACACATCTTTTAACGTGCGTTCAATATCAACAAATGTATAATCGTTCTTGGTATCATTTAACCCAAGTGTAAAACCACCTGCCCCCAACACCAAGATTTTATATTGTTTGTCTGCTGGTAATGTGTCTATGAAATTCTGATTCAGATAATTTATATAATCTGCCATTTCGCCTGTACGCGAATTATACACAGACATTGGCAGACCATTCATATACAATGTACGTTCGCCCGCATATTCAGAAACAGATATTGTTGAATTTGCATTGTTTACAATTATTCCAAAATTCTTGTGTTGATACATATCGCTGTTGATATATAACGATGCACAAATTGCACCCAGACACAAAATCCAGACCAATAAATTGCGACGCAATATCAGCGCACCAATAACCGACAGTAACGTAATTAAAACAACTGTATAATTCACACCAACAAAAGGCATCAGTAATAAAGTCGTCGCAATTGAACCAAACACAGAACCAATCGTATCCCACGCCATTATATTGCCTGTACAGTTTTTATGATACGAATGTAACAAGCGCGACAATAACGTTGTATTAAATCCAAATAAAAATGGGCCTGCAGATAAAAATATCAGCGAATATACAAATGTCTGAAATGCACCCGATTCAATTCCGCCCAGATACATCAGTACAAAGTATGCAGAAATAAGTGGAAAACTGGCCGCTAAAACAGACATTGCCGCAATCACCAAGAAATTCATATTTAAAATATTGCGGATTTTTTTATCTGATATTTTCTGGGATTCGCCAACAAAATATCCAAACGACATAAAGCCCAAGAATATCGCCATAATAATACTGGTAACCACAGCACTGCTGCCGACATAGAAAGACAACTGACGCAGTACAGCCAATTCCAAAGACAAACTGACATACCCATTTAAAAAGATTAAAAATATCAAAATATTGCGTGATAATTTTTGCATATTTTCCCCACCTGTTTCAGTACGGGTATTGTAATAAAAAATGCAATTATTCGCAACGCATTTTTAATGCACGTTCATCAATCTGATATCATCAAATTCAGAATAACGATTAAACATCGCACGCGCAAATGGACACAATGTTATTACATGACGATGCTGACTGCGCGCCATATCTGCAACATTACGAACCAACGACAATCCAATGTGTTGATTTCTAAATTCTGGTTCAACACCTGTATAGTCAATAATCAGTTTATCAATACCAACGCGAACATAGGTTATTTCACCAACCTTTTTGCCATTATGCACGGCATAAAAACTGTCGTTTTCTTGGGATAAGATGTATTGAACTTTATCTGTCATATAAAAAATATAACACGATATTTTCAGAATTGGTATATGACAGTATTCAAAAAAAATCCGGCAATGCCGGACTAAATTAAATTGAATCAAAATTCTTGCGAATAATTTTTCCACTGCGTCGCAATGCTGTTGTTTCTGGGGCAGACATCTTTGGCATCAATGTTGCCACAACGCCACAGCGCCCAACAACACGTGGTAATGACATCGCCAATGCACGTGAACCCACACCATCAACAGTTGACACAGTTACAATACGATGTTCATCATTTGCGATACAGCGAACCAAGTCTGCGACCGCACCCGCAATACCATCCCACGTTGCGCCACGACCACGAATTATTTCGTATGCAGCATTATGGACACGATGCTCAATTGTATTGCGTGTCGTTTGTGGCAGCGATACTTTCGTCTGACGACAGAAAGAAGTTAAATCAACACCACCAATCGATGCAGACGACCAGTTTATCATACTGCTGTCACCATGTTCACCCAAGACATACGCGTTTATAGACTGGGTTGATACAGACAACTGACGTGCCAATATTGTGCGCAGACGCGCAGAATCCAACATTGTACCAGTTCCAATCACACGTGACGCGGGTAATTTAGAAATGCTTTGTGCCAGCATAACCATAACATCCAACGGATTTGTAACGATTATCAACTTTACATTTTTCGCATCAACATTTGCCATAACGCGTGGAACAATATCATTTATAACATCTGCGTTGGCACGCAACAAATCAGTACGCGTTTGTCCAGGTTTTTGATTTGCGCCGGCGGCGATAATGACAATTTCACTGCCACGAATACCGCGATAATTATTGACCGCTGTAATTTTTATATCGTAAGAAAAAGCCGCGGCATGCCCCAAGTCTTCGGCAGCAGCACGCGCACGCACACCATCACGGTCGAACAAGACAACTTCGTGAACAAGACCTGTATTTGCAACCGCAGTCGCGACTGCAGAACCAACAGACCCCAAACCAATAATTGAAACTTTCATAATCTCTCCCTGATATTTTTTTATATTATAACATAAAAAACATCTTTTTTATACTAACAAAAAATCCCCCAGTTGGGGGATTTTTATCTTGTGTAATTTCTGCACAATACATCAAACGTATTTAATAACGATTCTTTGACAGCGGTACGACAATCCTTTCTGCCAACACGAACCCAGGAACCATTTGGGTACAGCGTTGTGTATTTTTTCTGTTTAAAATCATAGAATATCACATTGCCAATAATTAAACGACCAAAGCTGTTATATTTCGGTGCAGGATTTAATAAATCATATCCCTTGTCATCCCAAGCAGACACAGACTTTATCGCAACCCACATTGGCTTTTTATCAGCGCTGACATACTGGGCATACAAATCCTTGAACGATTTGGCGAGATAACTGACCTGACCACCATAAATTACTTTTTGTTCATTATAAGTATCTTTTAATGGTTTCAGTGTTTTCATATTATACATAACCATATGTTCTATTTTATCGCCCAGTAATTTTTCTGCCTGACCGACAGTCAATTCAGGACGCGAACCATCCATCGCTGCGTTTGATAGTACAGTTTTATTACCAGTTCTGAACAAATCAAAAAAGTTCATTTTTTACCCTTTTTTATTTATCTGCCACGAGATATTCTTTGTCTATAGAATTCAGTATCTAATACTTCAGACTTTTCTTCTTTTAATACTTTTGCAACAGACATAACAGATTCTTCGGATGCAGAACCACGACATACGTTACCACCCGCATAAAACCAACCGCGTGGCATACTTTCGTATTTGCTAGTTAACTTGTTAAAGAAAATAACATTACCTGCAATACATTTGCCATTTGTATCATATGGCGGTACGCTAATGAAAATACGATTTGTAAACCATTCTGAATGGTTGCAATTAAAATTTTTGGCAAATACGGCAACCAATTCACGATTATTCAATTCAGAACTGTTTGCACAATCTTTCTTTATCTGCGATATTGCATCTGAAATTTCTTTTAAGCCAATAACAGGACTATCATTATAAACCTTGCGATTTAGTTTCTTTGTATCCAAATAATACATAACAACGTTTTCAAATTTTTCACCCAACAATTCTTCTATTTTCTTTCTGTTCAGAATTGGTCTGGTTGGGCGAACAACACCGCCACGATTTTGTGGCATATTTTCTTTACTCATTTTTTTGATTACCTTTTATGTTTATATGCCAAGACGTATGGAACAAATTTATCGGCGTGTGCGTCCCCCAGCCCGCTGCGTGGGATTAAGATACTGTTCCCCATACCGGCCGCCATTTTTTCAACCGTTTCGCCGTTTTTGGCATTAATTAGTTTTTCCAATTTTACCGAAAGCTTGTCCATTGTGTTCGGCAAAATAAATGTTATTTCGTCACCTGTGCGTGTTTCATTACGCAATTCAAATGTAATATTTTCATCATCCACCGCAGTTATAACACCTGCGGCATGAAAGTCTGATGTACTGCGCGTTGTTTCATAATTATGCGCATCACTTGTTACCGGCCCATCAAAGAACGCAGTTGTGTAACCACGCGTTTCCAGGCGGTTTAATTCAGTCATAAATTCATCTGGATTAAATGATTCTGGGTCGCGCGCATACGCATCCAGCGCACAACGATATGCATGAACAACACTGCCTACATAATATTCACTGCGATTTCTACCTTCGATTTTCAAGCTGTCTGGGTTGGCGGATAAAACCTCGCCCAATCTGGGCATTAAACATAAGTCACGTGAATTCATTATGTATGCGCCACGCGCGTCTTCGTCAATTGGCATTTCCAGACCAGATTCACGTTCGCGCAAGATAACATCATATTTCCAACGACACAGTTGCGCACACGCACCACGGTTGGCTGGGCGACCTGTTACAAAATTAGACAACAGGCAACGACCCGAATAAGACATACACATTGCACCGTGAACAAAAATTTCCAGCCCAACATCAGGACATTCTTTTCTGATATTTTTAAATTCGCTGTGTGAAACTTCGCGTGCAAGAACACATAATTTTGCACCTGCATTTTGCCAGAACTTTACAGTTTTCGCGGAACAAATATTTGCCTGGGTTGAAATATGAATTGGAATATCGGGGTGATTTTCACGAACGTACATCATAATACCCGCATCAGATACAATCAATGCATCAGGCGACAGATAGTTTATAACCTCGCTAACCCGTGACATATTTTCGTATTCATGATCATGTGCAAACAGGTTAAACGCCAAGTAAACTTTCTTGCCCGCCGCGTGCGCCAGTTCGATACCCTGCTTTACTTCTTCGACAGTAATTTTGGCGCGTGCACGCATTGAAAAGCCAGGCAGACCCGCATAAATTGCATCTGCCCCATAAAGAATAGCCGTCTTGAACGCGTCCAGCGTACCCGCCGGCGCCAAAAGTTCTGGTAGTTTCATCATAGTGTGTATATTCTGCCCCAAATAAATCCAAAAGCAAGAATTTTATACTAAAAAACGGGCGTTGCGCCCGTTTTTCTAAAGACTTTTTAAACGGTTTGTGGTGTTTACAATTACTGCTTCGGCGGTGGCTTTATCTCGTGCCGCTTTGTCCAGCATTGTCTGTTTTTCTTGCAGTTCCTTTGTTGCTTGTTCCAATTTTTTTGCTTTTTCTGCTTTTTTCTCGTAAGTTTTATGTACGAAATCTAATAATTGACTGAACATCTCTTGGCGTGCACGTTGCAGTACATCTTCTGTGGAACATCCTTGTTTAAAACTGCAATCCATTTCTGGCACAACAACTTCGCCTGTCTTGGTAACAACTTTTAATTTTTGTCCATTGGCAACTGTAAAGTATATATCAATAGTATCAAGTTCAAAGACCCTTGCTTGTCCTTTGAATTCTTGGACTATACTTGATGATTTTTTAATTTTATCTGCCAAGGTATTAAATAATTTATTTTCTTGGCGATATTGTTTATTAAATATCAAAATCATTTAAATTCTCCTTTGTTTTCGCATTAAATTATAGCATAAACAATTACTAAATGCAAAAATTTCGGCTTATTTGCTGTTCTGTGGTTTAGTTACTTCAACAATTACACCCTTGGCAGCAGCCAGCTTTTTTACATTTCCTTCAAAGTCTGGTCGTGCTGCTTTTGCAGCATCACGTGACGCACGCGCAATTCTGGCCTGTTCTGCCATACGCGCCTGTTTTTCACGTTTTGCAATTGTTGTTTTTTCAAGATGAACCTGACGAACCTTGCTTAACAACTTTATAAACATTTCAAAACGCGCTTTTTGTAAATCAATATCCACACCCTTGACACCATCTGGGGCACAATTCATTTCTAATTTAGTATTACCTTGCTTGTCACGGATGGTCAATTTACACCCCGGAATTGTGCAACGAATATCAATATCATCCAATTTAAAAACTTCTGCCCCGCTATGCATTTCTTTGATTACAATTTTAGAATTTTGTATCCTTCTTGCATAGTCTGCAAACGTTTTAACATCTTTTAAATAATCCAAATTAAAATACAGCATTATATCCTCTTTAAATTTTTGCCAAAGGCGATTATAACACAAACAATTCAAAATGTCAACATTTTACAAAAAACATATAAAAATTATGATTTTTTTACTTGCGTTTAGAATTCATATATGTATAATTGGCTGGCAACGCCGGTTTAGCTCAGCTGGTAGAGCGGCTGATTTGTAATCAGTAGGTCGTTGGTTCAAGTCCGACAACCGGCACCAGAATTAAAACGCACCAAGCGGTGCGTTTTTTTGTTTGGGTTCCCTGCCTTTTTGATTTTTGTGTCAGAAAAAAAATAACCTGAAACATAGACATTTTATTTTACCCCTTGCAAACCTACTTATGATATACTATATGGTTATTAAAGGGCATTTTATGGAAAACATAAATGCAATATTAGAAATTGGTGCAACTATATCTAGACTGATAAAAACCATACAAATGCTTTAAATTTATCGAAAACAAAGAAAAATATAAGGAGTGTTAAATGGCTATTAAGTTTTATAAGCTACCTGTTCAAAAACGAAATTTAATTTCTAAGCTGGTGACAGAAATCATAGAATCGACCACGCCTGTTTGTGAGTTTCAAGAACTTGGCGGAGTGTTTAAGCTGGCTTCTGTTGATTTATGTCTTGTACGAACGAAGAAAGCCTTAGTATTAAAAGTAGTGGACAAGGAAGGCAAAGTTATAATTCCTGAAACAGATTGCTCTTTTAAACCTACAGACGCTCGTAAAATGTTAGAATCAGCAGTTGTTTTACAAAGAGATGGTTGTGAAATGGTTTGCAAGGCACTTCAAGTTTTGCACAAATTACGTACAGAACAAACAAAAAAGATCAAGACATCAGAAAGCACGTCCAAGAAAGTTGAAACAAAACAAACTAATTCAAACAAAGCAAATGCAAAAACAACAACTAAAACACGGACAAAAGAACCGGAAGACGAACTTACAGAAGGGGAAAAACAACTGATAAATGCACAAATCCAATTTTGGTGTGAATCTAATGGGGTAAGCAGCCCATCTGAATATCTTAGAGGATTAATTCAAAAGCATGAATCTAAAAAAGAAAGATAGAAAAAGAGCGAACATAAGATATTTAGGCAGAGCCGTATAGATTTTTAATATGTGCGCATACTAAAAACACCAAAAACTGTGAGGCGATGTGTGATGCAGGCGGACCAAATCAACTGGCCGACCACCATTGGAAATATTGGACTTTGGACTCGCCTTGGCATCCCGACAACCGGCACCAGAATTAAAACGCACCAAACGGTGCGTTTTTTGTTTTTCATTGTTTTTACACAAAATTCGTGATAAAATTTTATCAGAAATAACAAGAGGTAACATATGGCAACAGATAATAAATTCTTAAAAAAGTTAAATAGTGCTATAAACAAAATTTCTGAGGCACTAACGACACCAAGCGACAAACATAATATTGATCCAAATTACAAAATTAAATACGATGGTTCAGACAAAGAATTGCAATTATTGGGTCTGATTACAGAATGGGGACAAGTTATTGACCGCGAAGGACACAACAAATATATGGCAATCGCACAACAACGCGAAGACATTCGTAAATTGCCTTATTTTGAAATACTAAAAAAACAAGGTATTGTCAGTGAATCAGGCGAAATACTGGACACCAAGAAATTTACAGAATTTCAGATTAAACATTCTGTTATGAACAACAAAGAAAACATGATGTAAACAACCGCCCAAATGGGCGGTGGGGGTATCGTTACAACTGTACTGTTGTATCTATCTTGATGTTTTTTACAAACATTTCATCATGCGATACCAGTAATATCGCACCTGTGTACTGATTCAAGGCATCTTCCAAAACAGAAATGCTTTTTATTTCAAGATTGTTCGTCGGTTCGTCCAAAATCAATAAATCAGGCTGATTATCACCACCTAAAATCGCCGCCAATGTTGCCTTTAACAATTCGCCACCTGATAAAACACCAACACGCAATCCAGACGCATCACCACGAAAACCAAAATTCGCAGCAATCGCATGCGCATCATGTTTTAAACAACCCGATACATCCATTATATTCTGAACAATCGTTTTGTTTCTGTCCAGCACAGACAAGTCTTGATTTATATACGCAATACGACCAAATGTTTTAACAGTACCTGATTCAGGTTTTAAATTCCCTGTTATGATTTTTAACAATGTTGATTTGCCAGAACCGTTTTTTCCACTTAATCGCACCCTTGATTTTCCGTACATAGTAAAATCAAAACCATCAAATACCGCCCTGTCCCCATACGCAAATGACAGGTCAGAAATTTTTATCAATTCTTTGCTGTAAAAAGGCTTGTTCGGAACAGGAATCTTTATCGTTTCGTTTCGCATTTGTTCTGACAAAGACTGTTGTATTAAAATCTGTTCGTCCAGTTTCTTTTGTATGATGGCGCGCTTTTTTGCCTCGGTCTCTTGGCTTTTGCCTTTCAGGGCATTCGCTTCCAGTCTGCTGCGACGTGCAGAACCGATTTCTTTTTGCTGTTTAAACTCGTGATGCTGGCGCGTGTTCTGTGCCACATTTATCGTATTGTTCAATCTGGCGATGTTCTTTTGCGTGTTTATATATTTTGACGTAATCGATGCAGACTCTATTTGCTTTTGCGCAATATAAAAGTCATAGTTCCCACCATAAACACGCAACTGACCGTTCGACATTTCAATAATCTTGTCCACCCGTTGCAGTAATTCACGGTCGTGCGATATAACAACAACACCATGCGGATAAGCGTGCAGACGATTGAAAAATATCTGCTTGGCATCTGTATCCAGATTATTCGTTGGTTCGTCCAACAATAAAATATCTGCCCCGGATTCAAAGGCACGCATCAGTGCGAACATCTGTTGTTCGCCACCACTTTTTGAATCACTGACATTTATCTGATTTAGTAAAAATACATTCGCATTTATACTAACCTGACCACTGTCGGGCGATAAAGTCCCCGTCAGCAGACGAAACAAAGTCGTCTTGCCACATCCATTGTCGCCAACAATCGCAACAATATCACTGTCACCAAACGCAACAGAAACACCATCAAGCAAATTGATGTCGTCATATCCAAAAAATACATTCGATAAAGAAATTCCAGCCATAATAAACCCCACTATATTGTAAATAAACAGACACATATTTTTATGTGCGACTTTATAAAAAAATTACAATATTACATACGCATCGGGGTCAGACCTTTTGTTATATTTACACACACTTATTCTAATACAAATATTTGTAAAATCAATTAAAAACAAACAAAAAATATGATACAATTCACAAAAAAGACAAAGGAACAACATGCAAATAAAAATAAAACATATGAACGCAGAAGAATCGTGGAATTATATCCTGTGGTTTCACGAACGATATCATAACAAATTAAAATATTTTAAATATGAATATCATTACTTTGTTCCGAATGACAAACGTATGCATGATTTTATAGAAATCGAAAAACCAACACAGAAACAAATTCAACACTATCATGATGTATTCGTAAACGAAATTTACAATCCATCCGACCTGTCGCAATTTGATGAAATAATAACAAATGATGTTTTACCAAATTTTGAACGCGCCATCGACAAACAAATTGTTCCGTTATTATCAGCATGGCAAACCAAGATACCAGAAAAATTGAGTATTGAATGCCTGTATGGCAATGGTGGCAGTTATGGTTATGGAACAAACCCAAGAATAATTTGGCGCATGTCTGAATTTAATGGAAATAAATATGGGATACTAGAACAATTTCTGCATGAATTTGTGCATATCTTGATAGAAGAGCCAATTATCATTAAACACAATGTTCCCCAGAACTTAAAAGAAAACATTGTTGATATAATTTGTTTAGAACTGTTTTATATAGAGCCAAGAAATTATTTTGACCGTTCGTTCGCCAATTCATACATAACAGCAAACGCTATCAAAACTGATTTAGCCGGTGCGGTCAAAAAAATGATGGCGGATTATACAGCACTGAAACAGCAAAAAACCACAAAGGACAGATAATGAAACTGAACTGGCGACAAAAAGATTTTGAATCAGATATTGAATTTATATATTTTCATCAACAAGACAGCACACCAATCTGGTGGAAATCACAATTATATCGCGCACATCCGTCGTTGGATTTTGATTATGCACAATCACTGACCCAGGATGAAAGATTTAAATATCTGTACGACAAACTGAAACAAATCAGAATCGAAAAACAATCTGAAATTGAAAAATCAATTCAAATGTTTCAAGACGCGTGGGAACCGGTCGCAAAAAATCTGAACGATGCGTATTCGTCTGCGTTTGATATGGACTGCACAAACATAATGAACGATATGGCTGGGCTGGTGGGACTAAACCCGATTTGCCCACGCGACCTGTCAGACAACAGTTTTTCTGTCTATTATTACTTTGACCCGAATTATGCAGTAGTAATGGCATTACATGAGATAACACATTTTGTGTGGTTTAACGCATGGCAAAAACATTTCCACGACGATGATGCGGAATACAATTTCCCGCATTGGAAATGGCTGTTGTCTGAATTGGTGGTTGAAACAATTATCAGAAATTCCGACATCGGCAAACTGACCCCGCCACCACAGTACATTGCATACAAATATTTTTATGATATGGACATAGACGGCAAACCGATTTTTGACACACTGCGTGACATGTACACAAACCGCAAATCATTTCCTGAATTTATGGAAATGGCACGCGATTGGATAAACAAAAACGAACCCGAACTGCGCGAAAAAATCGCCGTGGCAGAAAGCAAATAAAAAACTGCGATGCGTTGTGGTATAATTTGTGAGAAATAAGGGATAATTTATGACCAAGATACCAACAATCAGAGAAATGGAAGAATTATTACTGCGTGATTCCAAAACAGAAGATTTGGTTGAAGGTCGCAACACCAAATCAAAATCACCAGACACAAAACTGACCGCCGAGCAGATCCAACATGAAGTATCAGTTTTTGCACGAGTTTTAATAAATATATATTGTGGTTGGCCGTTTCATGACGAAATATTGAAACGCAAAATCTTGAAGACGTTGCTTGACATTCGCAACAATGCACACGATATGACGGCGGCAGAACTGCTGGAACAAATGCGCCCTGCGATTGAGATAATACCAGACAATCATATAAATTTACGTATGGTTGGATACGATACGAGTGTCCGAACCACACTGCGCAAACCAAGACCAAATGTCGGAACAAATATTGCAAGCGGCAAAAAATTCCATACCGAACAACGTGGTGATGTTGGGATTATAGCAGTACCAACGCTACATGAATGGACAGATACGGAACGCAAAACATTTGAGAAACAATGGCATACAATTCTGTTGCAATCAAAAACACTTATCATTGACCTGCGTGGTAATGGTGGTGGCAATAGCACCCCCTTGTCCGACATGGCATTTTATATTTTAGGCGATGAAAACTTTCCAATTGCACGCAGACAATATATTCGGAATAACCCGGATGCAAATGCTGTAAAAAAAATATACGAACATGTAAACGGTACCCAATTCAATATTAAATCAACAACAGATCCCATTATTTACACAGACAACAGTAACGGTGATACATTACCAAAATTTGATGCAACACGTGCAGGTTTTAATGGGCCGATTTATATTCTGATAGACGGTGGAGTAATGTCATCAGGGGAACTGATATGCACTCTGTTGCACAACCATCCAAAGGCAAAGTTTGTCGGAACAAACACACGTGGTGGCGAAGTGTATGGCTATAACTATGCACACATATTATTACCACATTCACATATGCGGTTTAATGTCGGCTGTGTATATCGTGAATTGTTCCAAGAAAACTTTGAATTAAACGGATACGAACCCGACATCAAATGCCTTGATGGCACCGATGCATTTGCCGTTGCAATGACCGAGATTGAAAAAGACAGAACAATGCAAACTCCGACACTAGAAAGATAAAAAATCCGCCCAAATGGGCGGTGTTATTTTGAATGCGATTGCAGTGCAATATTATGATAATTGCTTTCGTACAATTTGCGTGCAGCATCGGATTTTAAGACCTCTAAGGCACGTGGTTTTAGCTTTAATTGTTCCGCGCATTTCACACCACGCAATCGGGCGGCACGCATCAATTTGCCAATAATTTTCAATTCCAGTTTATAGTATTCTGCATTGTCGGGCATATCTGGAATATCGGTCAGCAACAACAGAATCAAATCACCAATGTTACGGATGTTTTTAACCGGGCGCAGGTCAATAATATGAAACCGCCCAGCCCCAGCATCAAACAGCATATTGCCTTCGGACGGATCAATTGTGAAATTGGTCGTGGCCAGGTGGTTCAAATCATCAACCAGTTTATTGTACGCACTTTGTGGTGCAGATGCCATTATGCGCATTTTTTCAATCGCCACAGATACTGCATCGGATTTTTGTTTTGCCGTCAATGGTTCTTCGACCAAATCATTTGTTGGGATGCCATCAACCTTTTTACAGACTGACAACACCACAGTTCCGGACAGTGGGTCTGTTAGATTATACAATGGCTGTCCAAAATTGCGGCGACCATGTACATTATCGGCACGCATGTAACGATATGCGCCGGATGACAACATGTCCCGAAACGCTTTGTCAATTTTTACAGAATGTGGAACACGCACAACATAAGAACCTGCATCGTATGTAGCTGCCTCGGACCCACGTCCAATCGGTTTTTGTGAAATTGCGGACAAGATTTCCGAAATATTCAATCGCATTATTCCATACCCCATGACAGTGTGTTCTGTTTGATTCTGATTGCCACGGCCAATTTGCCCACAAAATCGTGATTTGCAAAATAATCCATCAATGCATAAGACGGTTTTTCAAATGGCTGATTTTTATATTTTTCAAAGTGCGCCTTTGTTGGCGATGGCCCTGGAACATAGTTTTGTTTTGCAATGTCAACCAACTGGGCGTTAATCGGCGATTTATGTGGCAATTTATTATATATATAATGCGAAAATTCATGAACAAAGACAGACACAAATCCCGCAAAATCTGTAATTTCCGTTGTGGAAACGCTGATTGTTTTATCCCAGTCGTAGCCACCGCCCATACCGTCATGGGTGGCAACAATAAACTGCATTGCAGAATAATCAGCGGCACCATATTTCTGTGCCATTTTTTGATACAAGCGCCCCCCAAATTCGGCACGTGCCACATCATTCATCGTAGCATAGTTAATCGCACCAGCCGACAAAACGGCATCATTAACAATAACCGCCTGCATATTTTGAAAAAATGTTGCGGCATATTTTTCAAATGCCACCGCATCAAATGGAACCAAGGCATGCGCCGCCTGTTTTAATTCCGCCAATCTGTGCGCATTTGCGGTAAGTTCACTTTGCACCGGTGACAAGTTACCAGCATATTTTTCTAATAATTCATTTTGTCGGGCGTTTATACGACTGATTTCCACACCAATGGCGCGATATTTCCGGCCAAGATTTATATCAAATGCCGAAGATTTTGCCGTATCTTTTCTCATACCACGACCTTTGCAAACATTTTCATATCACGCGGCACACCACGCAGGACAAAATATTTGCGCAATATGCCTTCACACACGTAACCACAACGCAACGCCACCGCTGCAGACGGGATATTTTTTGCATCAATTGTTAATTGAATACGTTTTAACCCCATGTCCCGAAACCCCATTTCGGTCAGTTTATTTAATGCACGTGTCATAATGCCACGACCATTAAAGCCATGCGCCAGCCAATAACTGATTTCGCCCATATTGTCGTCAGAATCAACAAAACCAATCTTGCCCACAATATCATCCGCCACCATGATAAAGTATGCACACACATTGTCACCATATGACTTTTCGATATTCGCCAGTGTTTTATCGGTTGTAGTGTAACCGTCCACCCACTCTAAAAATTCGGCCAAGAATTCACGATTTTCATTCATAGCCGCCAACAACCGTTCGGCATTGGCAGTTGTTGGTTCCAGTTTTACCAGCTGAAAATCCGACATATCAATATTTCGTGGAAAATGTTTCATTACTTACCCCCATATTTCAACAACCATTGTTCTAAAGACATACGCATATCTGTGGTTGTATCAATAAAATGTATTCCATTTTTCTGGCAATACAAAGAATACTGTTTAGATTGCCCGACAAAATACTCACCCATTTGCAGGATTTCATCATCGGGCTTTGATTCCGCCCAATCAGTCTGACGAACACGATTCAAAAATTGTTCTGCGGTTAATTCTGGATACCCCAGACAAACAACGTCACATTCAGAACAAGTCGCAGATGTTTGTGGTGAAATATGGCAACCTTCTATTACAAAATGACGCTCTGGAAATTCTTGATTCAGGCGATAAACATATTCGAAAACAAACTTTGCCACCAATGGTTCGCTTTTTTCTGGTTCTAAATGCAACCCTAGTTCAGGAAACAAGTTCCCAAAGGTCGCGACCAAGGCATCAATGGACACCAGAGAAAAACCATATCTTTCACACATAAGGCCAGCCAATGTAGTTTTACCCGAACGTGGCACACCAATAATCAACAGATTTTTCATAACCTATTTCCTATATTCTGATTTCAGTTTTGACCAAATCATATTGTCATACAGTTTGCTGTCTGGATATATACCGCCCTGACGTGCAATACCATCCAAGTGAAAATCAGACGACCGAATAGAATTTGCACTACGTACATTATCGGCACTGCATTGCCGTGTAATACGATTCGCCCCAAGTGTTTCAAAGGCGATTTTCTCTATCGCATCTGACGTTTCACGGGCAAAACCATTACCCCACGCAGAACGAATTAACCAAACCGACGACATCTGTAATGTCTTGGTTGCATCATCATGAAAGAACAATCGGCGATACCCAATTAGTTTTCCGTTGTGAAAAACATACAGATTTATACCATTGTCAGCGGTCCATGCAGCCTCAACCTGCATTTGTTTTAACATTTCATCCATGCTTTTGGGAAGCAAATTGGTATTGCCGATTTGATTATAATAAAAATCCGCAGGATTCTCGTTCTTGAGTGCATCAAAAACCAACTGTGCGTTTTCAGGTGTAACATCCAATTGCCGCATTTCCAGGCGTGCTGTTTTGATGACTTTCGGTAATTTTTTTATCGGATTTGTCATATATTTCCTTTTTACTATCTCAATAATTTTATCACAGAAAGCCCATACAGACAAACAAAAACCGCCCAAATGGGCGGTGTTTTATGCAACCTTTGAAAACATTTTCATATCATGCGGCACACCTATAATCAACAGATTTTTCATAACCTATTTCCTATATTCTGATTTCAGTTTTGAAAATATCAAATGATCTGTCCATGTACCATCTGGCAATTGGGCATGTTCTCGCAGTCGCCCTTCTAATTTAAATCCGCTGCTGGTTATAGATTTCTGTGAACGTTCATTATTAGCCATACATTGACGAACCATACGATGAGATTTTAATTCTTCAAAGACCATTTTTTCCAGCAAATCATGAACTTCGCGATTAAAACCATGTCCCCATGCCGATTTAATAAACCAAACGTTTCCGCCATTTACAGAATCGAATTCCTTGTTATAACCAATGCCATGATTCCCTATCAAATTACCATTGTGGAAAACATACCAAATCACACCGTAATTTTTCCAACTGTCTGCAAAGTTTTTCATGGTTTCTAAGGTTTCTTCCAAGGATTCAGGAAGTGGTTTATCGTATTTTGGAGAAAAATGTATATATGAAAAATTTTCTTTTTTTTCATTTTTCAGCACATCCCAAACCAATTTGGCATTTTCAAGTGTTGGTTCTAAAATACGCAATTCCAGACGCTGTGTTTTCAGATTTTTATTAAAAATTTTCATAAATTTTTCCATATACATTTCCTTTTGCTATCTTACTAATTTTATCACAGAAAGCCCATACAGACAAACAAAAACCGCCCAAATGGGCGGTTTTACTTATTTTATCTGTATATTTATATTGCTTGTTGTGCTGCCGAAGAATCTGTCGAAAAATATTTTGTAAAATCATATAGACTGGCGCCAGTGCTTTCCAATATCTTTGCAATACTGTTAGTTGATGGCCAACGTGGCTGTCCATATTTTGAATAACGTTTACTTTTATTAAACGTTGTTGCGTCTAATCCGCTGCGTCTTGCAAGTCCCGAACAGGATACTTTGTGATCTTTAGCGAAAGAATCAATAGCGAACCAAACATCTGCGTGTGTCATTTTTTAACTCCTTGTTTCATTTGTTGTTGGACACGAAGGAATTATAGACTAGGTTTTTATGTTTCATTTTATACTCTTTTTACGCCAACCAATGTATAAAAACAGGACTGGAAACGCTGAAAGTATATATTTTTCAACACTTTCATACATCCGTGCATTCTTTTTGTACATATTTTATTCCTAAAAAAATAACTATTGTTTAGAATTTTTTCCTGGTGTATGGTAAAAAAGTTATAAAAAAAAGGAATATAATGCCGACAATTAAAACAAAAATTGCATTTCTACGTGAATTATTAGCGTTAAAAGAGGTTATTGACCTGGGACAAATTCAGGCCGCTGCCGAACGAAACGGATTCAAACATTCGAATATGTCAAAAATGATTTCAGATTTAGAAGCACGTTTTAAAACACGTTTGTTAATTCGCAGCTCGGCCGGCAGTGTACCAACAAACACAACACGTCAATTATACGCAGATATTGAAAGTATATCAAATGCGCTTGATAACATTTTTCATAATATTACCGGCCCAGATGAACTGACTGGTCATATTTCCATCTGGACAGAAGAAGGCTTTGCTGGCAGTCGTCTGTTTATGGAGTTATATAAACTGTACGCGAAACATCCGAAAATTCGTTTAGACATTTTAACAAATCGCCATATGAATATGTCAAACCCAGATATATCTATACTTGATATACGTTCACTACAAAAACTACCTGGAACAAAACCATTATTTAAATTTAAAACCAAAACTAAATTCTATACTACACCAGAGTACTTGCAAAAGCACGGCACACCGCGCGACATGGAAGATATGCTGGAAAATTTTGAATTATGCGTTCGTCAGAAATTCTTGCAATTACCAGAATGCAATTTTATTCTGAAACGCGCAAAGAAGTTAAATCTGACAACAGATTCTGCATCTATTGCATACCAGCTGGTTTGCGACGGCGCAGGCATCTCACTGATGCCAGAATGGTGCACCATGCGCAACGAACGACTGGTAGAGGTTCCAAACATAGATTTTGAGTATGAATATATTTTAACTGGGATTGGAAATCCGCTGACAATCAAAAGTCCAAAAGTACAAGCATTCCTTGAATTCTTTTACGAATTTTGCACTGAATATGACATTCCACTGGAAATGTTTGAATAAAAAAATATTACAACAGAATTATAACATACATTAAAAAACCGCCCAAATGGGCGGTGTTTCTAATAAGACTTGGCCACAAATACATAACTTGGGTCATTGTCATCCAGACAACGACGGGTTATCTTGTGTTTATCCATCAAGTCATCAAATTCTGGACATTTCGTCATATCATATTTGATACGGAAAAATCCAATCTGACCAGTAGATAATACAGAATCTAATTCTGCCAAGTCCGCGACATTGTGAATCATATCATTATTACGCTTTTCAACACGCGCAACCATATCAGAATGAATTTGTGCCATAATGTCATTTACAGTCGCAACCAATTCATCTGCCGCGATTGTGCGTTTTGATTCACGACCAATATCACGACGTGTAATTGTAACATCGCCTGATTCCATTTCGCGCGCACCAATTTCAACACGTAATGGAACACCACGTTTAATCCATTTCCACATTTTATCAGGCGCACGCATATCAGACGTATCAACCAACACACGAACACCAACACTGCGCAATTTTTCGCCCAGCGATTCTGCATATGTATTTAATGCGGTGGCGGTATCTTCGCGCGTAATTGGAATTATTACAACTTGGTATGGCGCAACAAACGGTGGCAAAATCAAACCATCATCATCAGAATGCACCATAAACATAGACCCCATCATACGTGTTGTTGTACCCCAGCTGGTCGTCCATGCATGCTGTAATTTACCATCTGTGCCCAAGAATTGAATACCAAATGATTTAGAAAAATGCTGGCCCAGGTCATGCGATGTACCGGCCTGTAATGCCTTGCCGTCTTGCATGATATGTTCCAATGTGTATGTATGGTCTGCACCTGCAAATCTTTCTTCGGGTGTTTTTTCGCCCATAATAGATGGAATCGCCAAAACATCACGCATATAGTCGCCATACATCTTGTGCATTTTACGTGCGTCTGCATTTGCTTCTTCGTGGGTTGCGAATACGTTATGACCCTCTTGCCAGTTAAATTCAGACGTACGCAAGAACATACGTGGACGCATTTCCCAGCGCATCACATTTACCCACTGATTCAATTTCATTGGCAAATCACGATATGATTGAATCCATCTGGACATAGCTTCGCCAATAATTGTTTCAGAAGTTGGACGAATAATATATGGTTCTGTCAGTTTTGATTCTGGGTCTGGTTGCAATTTACCATCAATCATTTTCAAACGATGATGAGTAACAACCGCAGACTCTTTGGCAAAACCGTCAACGTGTTGTGCTTCTTTATTAAAAAATTCAATCGGTATCAACAATGGAAAATTTGCGTTCTGAACCCCATGCGCCTTGATACGTCTGTCCATTTCGTCACGCATCAGTTCCCAAATTGCCCAACCATATGGTTTAATTGTCATACAACCACGCACAGGTGCGTTTTCTGCCAAATCTGCAGCAACGATTAAATTTTGATACCACTGACTAAAATCTTCACTGCGTGTTGGTGTAATAGCTGTTTTCATTTCTTAAATCTCTTTTGTTTTTATTTTTTGTCTTTTAATTCCATATATTTTTCCGACACGATTTTTTGCAGAACGTCGGCAATCTGCTTTCTGTCCAACCCCGCCAGGGGTGGTGGCGGCAGCAATGTAATTTCAACCATAAATCCGCCCAGCATCATTATATGAAAAACCTGACCAAATGCACTGCGTTCACGTTTGCACAATGGCCCCATGTCTATTTTCTTGTTATCAAAGTATGCAAAATGATCCGCCAAGGTCTGTTCATCAATTGGTGTACCATCTTTGTATCTGTAATGCATTGCCATTGGTTGAACAGTAATGTTAGAATTTTCAACAAAGTTAAATAATGAACTTTTGAACGGTTTTACATACGCACCGTTTGTTGTTGTACCTTCGGGAAATAATATCATTGGGTATTGCACAGTCTGAACAGCCTGTTGAACCACCGCCAGTGCATCACGCGCATGTGATGGACGACGATCAACAAATATCACACCAAACTTCTTTGCAACCCAACCAACCAAAGGCCAATTTTCCATTTCTTTCTTGGCGATAAAACTGCCACGAAATACCAATGGGAATGTCGCCAATTCAAATACAGATATATGATTTGCAACAACCATCAATGGGCGCTTGTCTGATAGATTACCATGTACAACTATCTTTATCCCAGCCAGCTTTATCAAAAACCACATAAACACAGGCATATAGCGGACTGATAACTTGCTGCCCTTTGGTAACAGAAAGATAATCGGCACTTGAATAACAACCATTATCCAAAACAGCACGAATTTAATCGCAGCCATGGTTGTATTAAAAATATTTTGTTTTTTTAGACGTGCCATAATGACTACTCTTCTGTTTCGGTTTTCGGTGCGTCTTCGATATATTCTGCATCGGCCGCATCTTCGTGCAGCAAGAATTCAACCAATGCACGAACGACCTTGAACGAACCGACCACAGGGTATGTGATAATTTTACCAACTGTTTTGATAATATTATCTTTGTCTATTGGATCACCCAATGCGTTTTCACGACCCAAGAAATGTTTTTGATATGTCGCATTCATTTTGCGTGTTTCAATCATTACAAACACATCGTATGAATTAAACGGTTTATCAATAAATACACCACGACCAAATGTTGCACCCAGACGCAAATACCCCTTTATTAATGGTGTCATTTCCGCCTTGGCGTCTGCCTCGTCTACAAAGTCGCGCGGCAAGATATTCATACGTGACATTTTTGGATTTACGCCATCTGCGAATTTTTCAGATAAAACAGTCGCACGTAAACGCAGTGGTGTTAAATGATTGTAATACAAATATGATATTGCCTGGGCAGATTTAACAGGTTTAACACCAACAAATGACGCAACACCAAACAATATTTCAATCCTGCGACGCATAATCATTTCGCCAAGTCCCGCCCACAACAAACGCATCACCAATGCGTTTTCACGATATTCTTTTGCAACGCAGGCACGTGACATTTCAACAATATTACCATCATACTTTTTAATCTTGGATATATTGTATTCGTTTTCTGTATAGAAACCGCCCATTTTTTCCGCAGCGTTTCTGTCAATAATACGATATGTACCAACGACACGACCATTATGAAATACAGCCATATATTCTGCATATCTGTCATACGCATCATATTCTTCACCCAGGGCACGTTGTTCTTCGGTTGTGCCGGCACCTTCTTCTTCGACAAAGACCTGATAACGCAGTTGACGAACCATCTTGCGTTCTTCTTTGTTTCTGGTAAGTCTGACCTCAAAATCGCGTACTTTTATAGCCATAAATATATCCTTTGTAATACTTTATACTGGGAAGAATATCAAAGAAATGCGGATATAGCAATTATTTTTATTTAAATTCATCTGCCAATGTAGCAATCGCAATTGCGTACCAGTTGGAATTATTCCAACGCTTTATTCTGTAAAAATTCGGATATGTTAAATACGCATCAATAACAGGCATTGGCGCAACATCAACATCTGGATTTATATTTTCAGGAATATTTGTAGCTGCATCACGTAAATTTTGCACAAATGCCACGTCTGCAACCAAGCCTGCTGTAATTTGATTAGATGGAATTGGCGAACCATCTGGATTTGTAACACCCAGTGCCGCCCACTGGGGCAGTGTTAATTTAGTCTTGCCATCCAATAACGACAAATCAAAATCAGATGGTAATATCACACGTCTGACAATTCGTTCGTTTGGATTCCAGCCCAATTTGTTCAGATAGTTTGCAGCACTGAACATCGCATCGCCAACACTGTTTATAATATCAATACGTCCGTCACCATTTCCATCAACCCCATATTGCGACAGTGTTGTTGGAATAAACTGAAAATGCCCCATCGCACCCGCCCAAGACCCATGAACATCGGTTATATCCAGTTTATTTTTATCTGCAATTTTCATCAGTGCCAACAACTGATTTGTAAAAAAGGTTTCGCGTCTGCCGTTATACATTAATGTAAAGAACGCATCTGTCAATTTATGACGCGCCTTGACGGCACCATAATTTGATTCCAATCCCCAAAACGCCAAAATAACATGCGGTGGAACACCATATTTTGCATCAACACGCGATAACATAGTCGGATATTTTTTACGCATTTTTAAACCTTCGGAAATGCGTTTTTCAGATACAGTTCTGTCCAAATATTTCTGCATAGTCAATTTAAATTCAGACTGATTTTTATCACTTTTTACAATTGACGGAATAAACGCAACAGAACGCACAGTTTGATTTATAACATCGTCTGAAATGCCCTGCTGTGTAGCTGTTTGTTTAACAGAATCAATCAATCCATACCAACGGTCAACATCGAACGCACCTTTGTCTGCATGCGCATAAACAGGTATCGTAAACACAGCCAACATTGGCCACAAAAGAATTTTCTTCATCGCAAACCACCTTAAAAAATTAAAATGAATATTTAAATCCAACATGCAGACTGAACGATTGCCATGTCGCATGCTTTAAAGAATCTGTAACTTTTTCTGTATGTGCCGCAACCGTTTCCAATAATGGAACATAATACACAGAACCGTCTTCGGCAATTATTTCTTCCATAGCATACTGACCGTTTTCATCGATAACATATTGACTGTATTCTGCGACATACAGTTCGCCAGGAATCTTGCCAACATGGAACAGATTTGTGTCTGCCTTGATTGACAGACGCAATCTGTCAGACAATTTATAATCATATTCCATTTCTGCCAAATATGAATAGGAACCATTGCTACCTTCGTCCAGGAAACTGGGGTTCTGTTGCCAGTCTGTACGATTTGGCCAGATACCTTCGGATGAATACTTTGGCAATCCGACCTGAAAATACATACGCAGTTTATCTTTCAGTGTCATCTGCTTTTCAATTTCCAGACCAACATAAAATCCAGACCATGTTGTATTATAAATATGTGTTGTACCTTCGACGATAATTGGACCGTCACCGCCAATAATTACACATTCGCCAGAACCAACCCCCCATGGCGTATCACCCATTGCAATTTCATAGTCGCCTGTAATCAACGCATCACCCAATACAGCAAAACCGTCAAAATACCCAGATTCTGTGTTTGTAACAACCTTGATATCTTCGGGCGACATACAAACCTGATACCAATTTTCTGGCGTTTCAACACCAATTGGAACAGAATAATATACACCAAATTCATCGCCAAAGACATATTCGCCTTTATTCGTCATCAATGGCAAATAAACACCAGGATTTGGATAGTAATGATTCGCCATTTCCAAGTTATGCTTGAATATTTCATAACCAAATGTTGGCGACAACTTCCAGCCGCCAATATCCCATATATGATGTGCAGAAATACCAAAACGGAAATAATCACTTTTACCGGATTGGTCCCCTGTTGAAATCGTAAATATTCCATATTCTGGAAATGCAGAATCAAATGGTTTCAGGTCATAGTCCATAGACAATCCACCATGCGACATTTCACCATGTGCATAATGTCCAAAGATACTTAAATCAAAATTACGCAACGTAAAATTATGACGGGCGCCGACATTGATTTCATTCCAAATCATATCGTCCCATTCCAAAATAGAATTTACACCTGTTTCAAATTCAAAATCAGAAAATCTGCGCGAATATCCGGCATACATACTGGTCGCAGGTTCTGATTCAAGTGGCATTGCAATACCATTGGCCGTCATAGTCCCCATAGCAGCTGGCATTTGCGCACGCGGTGTTTGATATGTGTATGTACGCGAACCAACAACCTGTTTAACCCCAGATTGACCAACATATTTGGTATACCCCTGATTTGCATAACGACCATAAGACATCTGATTTGCGGTCGGCCCACGTTGCGTTTGATAGTATGACGGCACCCCTTCGTTCGCAGCAAAAACCGCCAACGGAGCGAGAATTCCCGATAAAAATGATACTATCCCTGCCTTCATATTCATATATACAGGTTATATTATATCATAAAACAGCACCTAAAAAAAGTATTTTTCATTTATAACTTGCACGAATATTTTCAGTCTGTAAAATATACCCAAATGAAAAATACAGCACACAATATTTATATTCATGTTCCATTTTGTATGTCCAAGTGCAACTATTGCGCATTTTTTTCACGTGCCTGCGCCACACCAGACTGGGATAAATACACAAATGATATATGTGATGAGATTCGCCACTGGGGCAATATGCTGGGTAAAATAGATATTCCAACTGTTTTCTTTGGTGGTGGCACACCATCATTGATGCCTGTTCAGACATTTGAAAAAATCATACAAGCAATTCAACAAAACTTTAATCTGATACCGAACGCAGAAATAACACTGGAATCAAATCCGAAAACACTGAATAAAAACAAACTGACTGAATTTTATCAATACGGCATGAACAGATTATCCGTTGGTGTACAAAGTTTAGATGATGAAAAACTAAAATTCTTGGGACGCAAACACAATGCACATGACGCGTTGCAATTACTGGATGACGCAAACAGCATTGGATTACGCGTTTCTGCTGATTTTATATACGGATTGCCGGGCGAAACCGTTGAAGATGTTATAAAGACATGCAATCAAATAAATGAACTGGGGTTAACACATTGTTCGCTGTACGAACTGACCATTGAACCAGATACACCTTTTGGCAAAATGAATCTGAATATGCCAGACAATAACACAATGGCACAAATGTATATTGCGATTGGCGACACACTGAAACTGCCAAGATACGAAGTTTCAAATTATGCAACCGATGACCAGCATTGCAAACACAATGAAAACATTTGGGATGGGATGCCGTATATCGGAATTGGTCTGGGGGCTGCGGGTCGCATATATCACGACAACACATGGTACGAACAGATGGGCGCAAATCAGCGATTTGAAGAGATGTCTGATGATGCTCGCGCAACAGAAATAATTATCACAGGCATGCGAACAAAACGCGGTTGCCGATTGACAGACAACGTAAAAAATATTATTGATATAGACTGGATAAACAACCATTCGCATCTGGTGCAAATAAAAGACAACAGAATTCGCGCCACCAGTGATGGCATATTGGTACTGGACGACATATTGGTAAATATGGTGAAATAAAATGAAACATAAAAAATTAAATATTATTGGTATAATAGCAGTAATAATCGCAATTATATCAGCCCACTGTTTGACAAAGGAGAAAACATTGACCACAGGCATCAAGACAGAAAACATGGATACAAACTTTCACGCAGGTGATGACTTTTATCAATATGCAACAAACGGTTGGCGCGCTGCCAATCCAATTCCAGACGATTATTCACGATATGGCGCTTTTGAGGTTTTACGCAATACTAATCTGGAACGCACACGCCAAATCGCAGAAAACGATAATGGAAAGATTGGAATCTTGTATCAGGTCGCAATGGACGCAGAAAAATTAAACAAAGATGGTACAAAACCTGTAGCTGGTTTAATTTCAGAAATCGATAATCTGATACGCGCAAATCTGGAAGAATACTTGGGTCGTATGATGACATTTTCATCTGCGTTCTGGGGCGATGGTGTTGGGTTGGACGAAATGGACAGCGAACACTTCTTGTACAATATTGGCCAGGGCGGAATTGGCATATCACGTGATTACTATTTTGATGATGATGCAAAATCTGTTGAAATCAGAAAAAAATATCAAGAATTCATCGCGAAACAAATGCAGAACTTTGGTGTTGATGTTGATGTAGAAAAATTGTATGCACTGGAAGAACGTATGGCAAAATCTTTCTATCCAAAAGAAAAACTGCGTGACCCACATGCAAACTATCACAAGATGAGTATTGCAGAAATAAAAGAAAAATTCACAGGATTTGATTGGGACAAATTCTTGACTGCACGTGGCGCATCACACGCAGAATATGTCAATATCGCACAACCCGAAGCAATCACAGAATCAATCGCAATTATGAACGATACTGATTTTGATTTAATCAAAACATATTTAAAATATCGTATTGTTAGTTCTGCAGACAGCTTGCTGGACGATAAATCATACGACATATCTTTTGATTTTTACAATCGCACAATGGCAGGACAAAAAGAACAAAAACCACGTTGGAAACGCGCTGTATCAATGATTGACGGTTCGCTGGGCGAAGAAGTTGGCAGATTATACGTAACAAAATATTTTTCACACGACGCAAAAAAACGTATGCAACAACTGGTAAAAAATTTACAACACGCATATGCAGATAGAATAGAAAACTTGGAATGGATGAGCCACGAAACCAAACAAAAAGCGTTGGAAAAATTATCAACATTCAAGGCTAAGATTGGTTACCCTGATAAATGGCGCGACTATTCAAAACTGGAAATCAAAAACGATTCTTTGTGGGCAAATATGATGCGCGTTGCACAATTTGAAGACGCGTTTTGGATTGAAAAAATCGGCAAACAAAAAGATCCAACAATCTGGTATATGAATGCACACGAAGTGAACGCATATTACGATCCATCATCAAATGAAATTTGCTTTCCGGCCGGCATTTTGCAATATCCATTCTTTGATATGGATGCAGACGACGCATTTAATTATGGTTCAATTGGTGCGGTTATTGGACACGAAATGACACATGGATTTGATGATTCTGGTCGCCACTTTGATAAAGATGGAAATATGAAAGACTGGTGGACAGAAGAAGACGCAAAACAATTCGACGAACGTGCAAGTGTTATGAAAGAATTCTTTAATACCATCAAAATCAATGACGAAGTAAACGCAAACGGCGAATTTACACTGGGCGAAAACTTGGCAGATTATGGTGGCGTTACAATTTCATTTGATGCGTATAAAAAATTTGGCACGCCATCTGAAACAGTTTCTGGTTTAACATCTGATATGCGATTCTTTATCGCATATGCAGGCGCATGGGCGCAAAACATTCGTCCTGACGAAGAACTAAGACTGACCAAGATTGACGAACATTCGTTGGCTAAAAATCGTGTAAATGGTATATTGCCACATATAAATGCATGGTACGACGCATTTGAAATTACACCAAACGACAAAATGTATATCATGCCACAAAATCGTGTAAAACTGTGGTAAGAAAAAAAAGCGATGTTTCATCGCTTTTTTTATTACATAAAAACAAATTTATCAATATACTGATATTGTCCAATACAAAACACAAAAAGGATTTATCATGAGAAAAAGTTTTCTATGCACACTGACCGCGATATTATTCCCTGCATTGGCAAATGCTGTGATGCCATTTGCCGGCACATACCAAACAATTGACGATGAAACAAACACACCAAAATCAATTGTTCAAATTTATGAATATATGGATGGCGATGATATCGAAATCGCTGGACGCATTATCGCACTGTATGGCCCAGACGGTCAAATTTCTGAAACACTGGCCAATCCAACACGCGTTGCAGAAAATGTAAAAGGCAAACCAAAAATGGTTGGACTGGACATTATATGGGGTATGGAATGGGAAGATGACGAACGTCAATACGAAGATGGCAAAATCATGGATCCAAAATCTGGCAAAGTATATTCCAGTGTAATGTGGCAGGAAACACCAGAAATATTAAATGTACGTGGTAAAATCGGCCCATTTGGTCGCACACAAAAATGGAACAAGATTGACCCTGCAACATTACCAGCCGAATTACAAAACATTGATACCAACACATGGCGTTCAATCAAATAAAAAAATCCCCCGTTTGGGGGATTTTTTATTATACAATAAAACTATTTCCCAGATGCGACACGTTCGCGAAATTCTGTACTGGGGCGGAAAGACGCAACACGACGCGCAGATATTACCGCAGACGCACCTGTTTTTGGGTTACGTCCCATACGCGCATTCTTTTCCAAGATTTTAAATGTGCCAAGACCTGCGAATTTAACCTCTTCCCCGTTTATCAGGGCCTCGCAGATTTCATCAAATACAACATCAACCATTTTATATGCGTCCGCAGTTGTTAAACCAAAGCGTTCACGCAGTCTGTTTGCAAAATCATTTCTTGTAATTGTTGCCATTTCTATTTTCCCTTAGCTTTTTATTATCGGTTGACATTATACATTTCGCAAACAAAACTTGCAATATTTAAATAAAAAAATAAAACGGGATTTTTATCCCGCTTTATTTACTTGATATTTTCATACTCTTCTTGCATTTTATTCAATTCTGATTTAAAGCTATCTAATCTCTTCAAAGCTTTTTCATAGAACTGTTTTTGTTTCAATGCGCGTTGTAATTTTTCTGTCGCAGCCAGCATTTTTTCTGTATCTGTTTCTGTTGACAACTGACGAACAAGTTTCTGTGCCATCCCCTTGGCAGTACTGTATCTGACCGTAAATGTCGCGTGCATTTCATCAATATCGTTCCAATGCAAGTTCATTTCAGAAACAAGCAATGTCGCAATCTGATATTGTTTTTCTTGTTCTGCAACGTTATTTGTTGCGGTCGCAAAATCTTCGACTGCGATACCACCTTCTCTAAATGCCCTGACGTGTGATAAATCGATTGGCTTTTGAAATCTTGGACGTTTTTGTTTTACAGGTTTAACAACTTGTTTTTCTGTAACAGGCTGTACTTTATATTTTGTTTCTGACACTGCATTCTCTACTTTTTCTGGGGCCACAACAGGTTGTTTAGGCAAAGATTCTGGTACAGATTTCTTTGTTGTTTTTGCTGTTGCAGCGCCCCCAGCAGATTTTTTCTTTGTTTTTTCTGATCCTTTTTCAGCGATATGTGCCGACAAACGTTGCAACCAACCGTTAACAGAAATATCAATTCCTTTATCTTTGGCATCAGCAATATTTCGTTTTACCAAGTTGATAGCACCATTTATTTCTTCGTTATTTGCCTGCAATGCAAGATTATAATCATTAGATTTATCATGTTTGGCAAAGTAATACACCGCATAGAATTCATTTCCATCCATATACCATACGATACGTCTGTTATCCCTGGACTGTATCTTTTGTGACAAAACCCTGGCATTTTTAAATTCCAAATTAGGCAAACTTATTATCTTGCCGTTTTCAATATAATGAACCTGTTGTTTATTTAATTCAAATGGATGAACGTTTACCTTGGCAATTTCTTGTAATAATGTTATTTGGTCATTTAATGCCAACTGCCCCAAAATACTTTCTGGGATATATTTTTCAATAGAAACTTCCGAAATTTCTTTGTTATTCACAAATAATTTCTGCGACACGGTTGTATCAACCGGTTTTGCTTCTCTTGGATTATCAGGCTTTTTACCTGATTTTTCTTTTGGTTTACTTGTAGCAGTGCGTTTTTGCGAATTTTCGTTATATTTTTCAATCATAAAATTTAATATCGCATCTACATCATCTCTATGCACACAAACTACTTTTACACCATCCGCACGCAATCTTGAACTTTTATTTATTTTTATACCAGATTTATCCGACATCGCCATACGGATATAGCGTTCTAACTCTTCATCGTTTAACAAACCACCCAACAAAGGACTTGCAACACAAATTTGCTCTAATTCTGCCCTATCCAACCAATCAGCTGTCTTTTCTGCAACAACCTCTTTTTTTGGTTTCGGTATGTTTTGTTTTACGGTTTCATTGCTCTTGGATTGCGACACGTCTTTCAAGACATTTAACAGAGTTTGTTTTTGTTTATCATCTATCACAACAATATTTGGATATCTCGCAACAAAATTCTGTGCACATTCCAACGCACCGTCTATATTATTTTTGATATTAGTAAAAAGTGCTGGTCTAATAATAACCCGTTGAACAGTTGAATCCAAAAGCCCAATCAACACACCCAAATTTGCTATAGAATGCGCACAATTTAATTCTGTAATACCAGATGGCAAAACAGTATCAGATGTAATTGTCCATTTTGAACAATCAAACGCACCATGTATAACGACATTAGACATATCTGGCAGTGGCTGTTTATTGCCCTTGCCCATATTTACATCTTCTTCGATATATAATTTATTCAAATTATTAATTTTATCGTACGGCAGACAGGTCATATCAACATTGACCACTTCAACATCATCTTGTCCGATAAAATGCGCTTCATATAATCTCTTGTTTGCCATTTTTTACCCCTTACTCATACAAATATAATACATTTTTATATTTTGTCAATGCTTTATACAAATTTATTGAACATATTTTTATTTTAGTTTAGTATTGTTTGGTCGTCCCCATAGTTCAACAGGATAGAACAAGTTCCTCCTAAGAATTAGATGCAGGTTCAAGTCCTGCTGGGGACGCCAAGATAACAGGAAATATTATGAAAAACAAGGCAATAAAATTTGGAATTATCGCAACAATCGCACCACATATATTCTGCTGTGGTCTGCCAATGTTACTGGCGGTTATTGGTCTGATTGCGCCAGACGCGGCACATTTTCATATTTTGCCCCACTGGATGGAACCATGGTTGTTTGTGTTTTCTGGGGCGATGTTGGTGCTGTCGTGGTATATGGTGGGCCGTGATTGTAGTTGCGAATGTGAACAGTGTGGCGGAAAATCTTCGCACAAGACACAAAAGATTATATTATCTGTGATAACAGTTATGTTTATAATCAGTTTGATATTGCACTTTATATCCCACAGTCATTAAATTTTTACTTTTTATCTGAATTTATTATCAAATTACCGACACTACCACCAATTGCGCCAACACCTGCAGATGTTGTGCCGTCTTTGACTTTTTTAGCAGATTCTTCTTGTTGGGCGCGCCATTTCTGCGCATCTTCGCCTGTTGGGTCTTGCAGTGCGCGCGATAACGATATAAACATTCCGCCACGTTTCCCCATATTTTCATCATCATGCAGGCCGGCAGTCGCACTGTCCAGTATCGGCTCAGATTCAACACCAGGTTTTATCCCCAGCGCAGATTTTCGTGCTTTTAAGTCGTTGGCCAGATTCACATATTCTGCATACAGACCTATCAGTTCGTTTCCGCCGGGAATTTCTACATTTTTAGTACCACCGGCAACACGTTTATCACCATACTTACATGTAAATGTCAACAGATAAGCGCGCATTTCGTCTTCGGCAGCTTGGTCTGCAGCCTGTTCGGCCAAACCAGACGCCAGTTGCATACCGCCAATACCAGTCGCCATCATAGTTGCCGCCCCCAACAGTTTATTTGCAGCCGATTGTTCACGACTTTTCGCACTTTCGTATTTTTTAGATAAAGCTACCAGCTTATAGTATAAATCTAAATATTTATCATCTATTTGCATTTGATGTTTTTCTTGTTCCACAACTTCTAACTTATGATACAGACTTAAATAATCATGCGATGCATAACCGACACACGTATAAAACAACCCCATAAAAATAATTAAATACTTTTGCATATTATAACTATTATCATTCCGTTTCTGACATTGTTCTTTCAAAAGAGTACTGTATAACATTGTTATAAATCTCTCCTACATAATACCGGCTAGAAGAAGACCAATCTGAACAGTCGCCACCACACTTCCACTTTTTACACATTTTGCTTGGATTATCATAACAAGGCTCTTTAAAGGGTATGAACATGCCATTTTTCATATCTTCTGCTGTTAATCTGCGATATTCAACCAACTTGTCATAATCAGTTGTATGCGCAGTTACACCCAACATATAATTAGACTTATATTTCATATTACTATCATCTAGATATTCAAAATCAGTTCTATTATCTAATGACACATTTATAAAAACAGACTCATTTGCGGTTTTATCATCCTTTGCAACATCAAAATACTTTTGTGAACCGTACGGGTTTTCTGTTACCTGTATAACAAATTCTTCATAATCATCTGGATAATATGTAACATCAATATCATACTGTTTTATATATTCTGTTTTTTTCCTGTCATCAACCAATTCATAAATTACTTTTGTAGCCCCCATTTTTAAATCACGGGTTGTTGTTTTTATCTGACGCCCTGTTTTAATGCTGACCTTTTTCATTTCTTGCATATAAAAATCAAGCAAAGATTCATAACTTTTTTGCGCCAGCCACGACTTGTAAAAAGGTAATTTTTCATCTGGTGTTTTATCTTGCAAATATTCATATAAGTCATAGTCCTCTTGTTTAACAACGTCTTCTATTTGTTGAATATCATCATCGATATTTGGCTGTTGCTGTACCAAAGTTTTAAGTTCGCCGATACCAACACTGTCTGCAATCGCAGACAACGGCAACAGCATTACAGACAGTAAAAATAAATGTTTCATAAAACCTCTCTCCAAACAAAAAACCACCGAAATTATTCAAGTGGTTGGAGGTTAGAAACTATAATATGGTATAGCGGGCTTATTCAATATATTCACCGCCCTCCAACCCCTGGTTGGAGTTTTCTACCCGATCATGGGCACCATATTTAGGAGTTTCTACGCCCCAATATCAGCAATGCTGATATCAGTGTTAATGATATCATACATGTCGATTTTCCACAAATAAAAAAATCCCCGGTTTGGGGATTTATTTTTCTAGCGCCATATTGATTTGGTGCATATTGTCGTTTATGTCGCCACTGGCATCTATTTCAGCAAAATGTATATTCGGCACCGTTCGCAGCCAATCAATCGCCGGCATTGTAATCTTAAAGTATGTATCAATGCGTTTTTGGACAACATCTGGGTTTGCGTCATCGATACGCTTGCCCCCTTCGCGGTTGCGTTTGCTGATACGGAATTTCAAGACTTCTGTTGGGACAGACAAATACAGAACATAAACATCAAATTTATCTGCATAATTTTCAATTGTCCATTTGGCCTGGGACAGCGAACGCGGAAACCCGTCCAAGATAATATCTGAATCCGATTTGATTTCATCTGACATGATATCAAACAGCAATTCATCCGGCACCAAGTTACCCGCCGCAATTGTTTTTGCAACCGCAGATTCTGGTGGCATAGCACGCAAAATCGCCCCGGTTTCAATATATTTGTAATTTCCGCTTTCCATCAAGGCACGTGAACAAGCCCCCTTGCCAACACCCTGGCCCCCCATCATTAAAATCAGTTTATGTTTCGTACTCATACTATTCTTTGTAGCCCCACCACTGTTTTACTTCCTTGTCATTCCTGCGTAGGCAGGAATAGGGTCTTGAAAATTTACAATACTCTAACTTGAACAGTCTTAGAATTTGGCTCGCTACGCTCACACTGTTTAGTCCCACTCCTGCCTACGCAGGAGTGACAAGAGTATATTACCTCATAAGATTTATTATATCATAAAAAATAAAACTGGGCAAATTTTGCCCAGTGGATTTTATTCCGAAACACGCAAATTATTTTTTGCTGTTTTCGATTGCAGCGCCCAAGATGTCGCCCAAAACAGAACCACTGTCTGCTTCGTTCGAGAATTCTTTGACTGCCTGTTTTTCCAATGTTACCTGTAATGCACGGACAGACAATTTAACTGTGTTGTCTTCAACAGAAACAACGGATGCTTCGACTGAATCGCCAACGTTAAATTTAGATGTGTCCTGTTCTGATTTTTCGCGTGACAGGTCTGTACGGCGGATAACACCACGTACATCACCCTGTAATGCCAAAATCAGTTCATCAGGTGTGATTTCGGAAACTGTACCGCAAACAACAGCGCCTTTCTTTAATGATACAGCGTTGTTTTCTGCGCTTTCGGTCAATTGTTTGATACCCAATGTAACGCGTTCTTTTTCTGGATTGATGTCCAAAATTTTCGCAGTTACTTCTTGGCCGCGAACGAATTTTTTCAATTCTTCTTCGTCCAATTTGTTCCAAGACAGGTCAGAAATATGAACCATACCGTCCAATTCTGGTGTCAAGGCAACGAACAAACCGAATTCAGTTGTGTTTTTGATTGGGCCTGTGATTACATCGCCAACATTGTGTGTTTCTGCGAACTGTTTCCATGGATTTGGTTGCAGTTGCTTGTAACCCAATGAGATACGACGTTTATCTTGGTCAATACCCAGAACAACAACGTTGATATCCTGACCGTTTTGCAAAACTTTGCTTGGGTGGATATTTTTGTTTGTCCAAGACAGTTCAGACATATGAACCAGACCTTCGATATTATTGCCCAAATCAATGAATGCACCATAATCTGTCAATGAAGAAACCTTGCCAGATACTGTATCGCCAACGTTGAACGCGCGTGATGCAGTTTCCCATGGGTCTTCTTCCAGTTGTTTTGCACCCAATGAAATACGGTGTGTTTCAGGGTCGAATTGGATAACTTTGACCTTTATCTTTTCGCCAACATGAACCAGTTCACGTGGGTGATTTACGCGTTTCCAAGACAAATCTGTTACGTGTAACAAACCGTCAATACCGCCCAAGTCAATAAATACACCGTAATCTGTGATGTTTTTAACAACACCTTCGACAATGGCGCCCAATTCAATGTTTTTCATTGCTTCTTTCTGTGCAGCAGCGATTGTATCAGACTGAATTGCACGACGAGAAACGATTGCGTTTGTACGCAAAGCGTCCATTTTCAAAACGCGGAATTTGTCTTTCAGACCAATCAAAGATTTTGCATCGCGGATTGGTTTATGATCAACCTGAGATGATGGCATAAATGCGAATACGCCATTAATATCAACAGTGAAACCACCACGTACGACATCGATAATTGTACCTTCTGGATCAACACCTTCGGCAACTGTCTTTTCCAAATCTTTCCATGCTTTTTCTGCACGTGCCTTGGCATAAGACAAGATTGCTGTACCTTCGCGGGATTCATAGCGTTCAACAAAAACGTCAATGATATCGCCAACGCTTGGCACAGATGCGCCAAATTCTTTTAATGGAACGCGACCTTCGGATTTCAAGCCAACATCAACCATTGCGAAATCACCACGGATATCTTTAACTGTACCCTTGGTTGCATAGCCCTGAAGTGTTTCTTGGGAACCATAGTTTGCGTCAAACATCTGGACAAAATCTTCGCCAGATAATGGATTAAATAAATCTTTGGATAAATCTTTCATAAGAAAATATTCATCAAAGTTTGCCACCCTTCACCAAGGTTTCGGGTGGCAAGCCACCTAAAATCTCTCTGGGGGTCTTGTGGGGTTAATCGGACTGACCCTGCGCCCACCCGCAAAGTCGCATTGATTATACATTGTTTTTTTATATTTGCAAGAAAAATGAAGCCCCCGCATCAGTGTCTTGAATCAATGTCAAGATTACACATATACGAAGGAAGGCAAGTATAATCCGAACAATCAGGTAATATCGGAATACTTACAGCGCACATTGGTTCAGATCAAGGCATCTCAGGATGAAATGTTAGCAGACC
>JAZRSO010000008.1:0-8228 GCA_045651525.1 Candidatus Enterousia sp.
CCCATCAATCTTGATGTTTTATCTGTATCAGGTTTTATTGGTTCGATTGCAAAATTGTATCCATGACGGTCTCTTTGTGACATTAGCATTTGTATCAATTGCGTTCCACTTGCCTTGTCTTCTATTAACAATCTTACCAAATGTCGTCCACCCTTTTCATACTTCCAATAGTTGTATACCTTTTCCACTTGTCTGATAAGGTCGGGCATTTCCCATTTGCCACGAACAACATCTAGCAGGTAGTATTTATACATATTGGATTCGCATGTCATCAATATAACACAGCAAGCGGAATACGCATTATTCGGTCCGGTTTTATTAGCAGTATCCCAGCTAAGGAAAATTCTGCGATACTTAGTCATGTCTATGGACTCGCCCTGTGCCGTGGTATAGTAGTGCAGCCATGACTCTTTAATAATTCCACCTTCTGGTGGACATGGATCTTGTTGATATTGGGCAACAAATGCATTTTCACCCATAGAGTTCTTTATACTTGTCACAACATCCATATTTTCGCGTTCTGGGTGCAGCAATTCGCCCTTGACACGCGTAATTACTCGCACTTTACCAGAAATGCGATTCTTGACCATCCAGTTTTCATCCTCGGTTGCAATAATGGGCAGCTTAATGATATTGAACTGTTCGCCCAACTCCAACAAATGTCCAGTTAAATCATCCTGATGCAAACGTTGCATTACCAGTATAATTTTGCCATTTGCCTTGTCGTTAAGGCGCGAATATAACGTAGAGCCATACCATTCATTCAATTTGGCACGCTGGGTTTCCGATGTTGCATCCACAGATTTCTGTGGATCGTCTATGATTATCCAATCTGCGCCACGACCGGTCAATGTTCCGCCAACAGATGTGGCTATGCGTCCGCCACCACGTGTGGTTGCAAAATCGTTTACAGCCTGCCTGGATTGATGCAGACGTGTCATTGGGAAAAGTTCACGATACCAATCCGATTGCATAACGTCACGACAACTGATCGCGAATTTTTCTGCCAGTTCATCATTATAACTGACACAAAGGATTTGAGCCTTTGGGTTATGTCCCAGTATCCATGCCGGCAATGCGATTGAACATATCATACTTTTCATATACCGCGGTGGCATATTTATAATCTGGCGATTATGTCGCCCTTCGTACATATCCATAATTGCGTCACAAATAACATCAATATGCCAATTGTTCAGGTAATGTGAACCAGGGGATACCTCGTTAAACACCTTTACCACAAAAGATTTAAAATCTGTACGTAATATTGCATTCATAATTTCTTTATTCATTGTTGTTCTCCTTTAGATATTGTTTTAATATTTCTATGTCGTCCTGCCTAATAGCTGTGGCAGCTTTGGCAAGTTCTTCGTTTTTATTATCTGCTTCTGCCATCACAGGCAACAAAGTCTGCAACGCTTTTAAATCGCCTTGCACAGCCTTGTTTGTCGCCTGTAATAGCATGGCTTGCTTTTTGCTTATTTTTACTGGCTTGCCATTTTTGGTCATTTGAATCTTTTCGTTTACAATGTCATCCAGTAATTTATAAATATTTTTGCTGCCACTTGGTCGCCCCTTTGGGTTACCAGATTGACCTGGTTTGAACTGTCCTGATTTAGGCGGTTTCATATAGCCCAATTCATAATCTGCCATTACGACACCTCTCGCTTTGCGGTTAATAATTCTGAATACGTTTTGCCAGTTGCCTGATGTACAGCATCGATATGAAACATTTCTAAAAACCTGCGGATAGCAGTATCCACGTACAGTGGTTCCAGTTCAATGCCATAACAAATGCGTTTGGATTGGTGAGCGGCAATCAATGTACTGCCCGACCCCAGAAACGTATCCAACACAACATCGTCACGCCGTGTGACGTCAAGTATCGCATCTTTCAGCATTTCAACCGGCTTTACAGTCGGATGCATTTGAATGTCTGACCTGTGCCTGCCGAACGCATTTACGCCCGCATACTGCCAAACATTTGTGCGATAACGCCCATTTTTACCAAGCTGAACATTATTGGTGTGTGATTCCTTGCCGTTTTTGAAAATAAAGCAGAGTTCGTGTTGACTACGATACAGACTGCCCATACCGCCCGATGTCTTGCACCAAACACACATGTTTATTATACTTGAAAACGCATCGGTTCCTGCGGACAATATTTCGCCCATGTGGCGCCAATCCATGAAATTGTACTGTAATGCCCCAGGGCGAGAATATTTCGCACACAATTCAAAGTTCTTGTGCAAAAACTGCGTAAACTCATCTGTACTCATCTCGCCAGACGCCATTTTAAACTCTTTATGCCGGATATTACCCGAACCGCACACATGCCCTGATATTTTGACATTGTATGGCGGATCTTGCAGAACCATATGTGCCTGACGCGTGCCAAGCAGTGTTTGAAAGGTCGCAGCATCCAGAGTGTTCCCGCAAATAATTCTATGGTCGCCAATACACCACACATCACCGGGGCGTGTTACAATTTCGTTTTCTGGGATGTACGGCACATTATTTGCCTTGGAGTCCGCTGTCGTCCTATTATCCATAGTCAGGATATCCAGTTCAACATCTGAAAATCCCGTAATAGATACGTCCATATCGCCACAGATTTGTTCCAGTTCGGATATTTCCAACCGCAACAAATCCGCATTCCAACCACCGTTTTCGGCGATTTTGTTATCAGCCAGGCGATAGGCTCGCTTTTGTGCATCTGATAAATGCGCCAGCCGGATAACTGGCACGGTATCCAGCCCCAATACTTGGGCGGCAGCCATACGACCGTGCCCAGCAATGATTTCCAGATTTTCGTCCACTAGTATCGGATTATTGAACCCAAACTGCTGAATAGATGCTGCTATCTGCTGGATTTGGCTTTCTGGATGATTTTTTGCGTTTTTCACATAGGCGCGTATTTGATTTAGCGCCACGTTTTCTATTGTTAAACTTTTCATAAAAAACTCCCTGGTTGTTGTTTAGATTGCAATACGGAGATTTTTTACTGGAACTGCTATATAATATACAGTGATTGCCAACTAAATTTTTTACAAACACACAATATTTTTATAAAAACTTGATTTTATTCCTTAATTTATTGTTGAAAATCTTACAAAAATATTGACAAACAGAAAATACGGTTTATTATATTTGTACAAAACTAGGGTTATAATGAAAGAAACACAACCTAAAAGCCTTTTTCTGTGGCCAAGAGAAATGTTTGCGCCACCAAGTTTATTTAAGCACTATGTATATTTGGGTGAGATGGCTGGGGTCGCAAAAAAATACTCTGATGTTGATATCGTCGACCTGAGTTTAGAGAATATATCCCGACAAGAATTTATATCTAGGGTATCTGATAGAGATTTTGTGTTTATACCAGTTGAAGTGTACACAGCTAGGTCAATCGTGAATTTAGTAGAATACATAAGGAATCAAACGAAAGCAAAGATTATTGGGTATAGCACGGCCTGTGCTTTAAACCCTGGTTTGTTTGCCAACTATTTTGATTATGTTGTTGCATCTGGTTTTAGGGGAAATGCAATAAAAGCTATATTACAAGATGATTTTTCAGATTTTTCAATTGATGGAAATATTGTAAATACAAAACGGAAGCCATCTAATATCGAATGGGGTGTCGCCCCATTAGATCAAATGCCCACAGAAGAGTATTTAAAGATTTCGCATAATGAAATTGAATTGAGTGTGCAAATGGGCTGTAAGGCAAATTGTGCATTTTGTATGGAAAAGATATTTCATCCAGCAAGTTTTGTGGAGTACCGACCAATACCAGAAATTGTCAATTTTTTTGAAACAAATATTTATGACAGATATTTTTTGGATGCCACTACTTTTACAATAGATAAAAAATGGGTACTAAGTTTATGTGACGCAATCAAGAAAGCTAATATATCCAGCATTCCTAAGTGGCGCACAGTTACTCGTGTAGATTGTTTAGATGAAGAACTGTGTAATGCAATGTCTTCGGCCGGTTGCTATCAAATTGGGTTGGGCATAGAATCTTTGGCTCCGAACGTACAAAAAAATGTTCACAAAGTTATACATGAACAAAAAATTATCCAAGTGTTCGATATGTTAAAACGCAATAACATTCAACCGCGAGGATTTTTTATTTTGGGGTTGCCGGGGCAGACCAAAGAAGATGTCGACTATTGTTTGTCTTTCATAAAAGATAACAACATCCCATGTCGTTGGAAAGAATACTTGCCTCTTCATAACGTAAAAACGTTTAATGATATCGCACAACTTAAGCCGTTTGAAAAAGATTCTTTCTTCTTTCACCCGGTAGCAAACATGTCCAAAGAAGAATATTTGAAAGTATTATTGAAAGATACCAGGTATACAAGGAGTAAATAAAATGATTGGTCGGGTGTTAGAAACAAAAAAAATGAAATCATTTATTTTTATAAAAGTTGGCAATGCCAATGGGACTGTGTGTGGACAAATAGATAAAACTTTGACCCCAAGACCACATACAAATGATGTCGTTGAATTTGATATAAGGAACGATCCAAACGAGATATTGCCCCATTTTATAAATATGAATTTATTAGAAAGATGCAATGCCCCTGAGGCAGTTAATCCCGACATGATGCAAATAGCATTATACAAAAGTAAATTCGAACAAATTGCAGATGAACATTTCTCTAATATTGGGGCGCTAAAAGTTCATACGCCAACATTGGGAAGGTATAAAGGCACTTCAAACATAGATCCTTACGAAACTCAAAATAAAAAAGGAAAAACATTATATTTAAAATTTACGCATGATCTGTTATTACGTTCCATGTTGGCTGATTTAATGACGCCTGTTTACGAGATAGGAAATGTTTTCAGAAACATGGGCATATCTTACAAATATGCTACAGAATATACAATGTTAGAGTCGCATATACCATGCCAAGATCTGCAGTACGGCATACATTTTGCACAAACAATCTTGCAAGACTTTGCACATTCTCTTGGTAAGAATGATTTTGACAATATACCAATTAAGACATTACAACAGTCTTTTGCTGAATTTGGCAAAGATTTTTCCGTTATGTCTGATCAAGAACGAGTTGAGTTTTATAAGGATAAAATCAAGCCATCTGGAACCTTTATTTCTGTGTATCAACCAGCAATTGCAGCCCCACTAGCTAAAATAGATCCAAAAACAAATCTAGGACTTGATGCAGAAATAGTGTATAATGGCAAAGGAATTGCACATATATACGTTTGCGAAAACAATTATGAGAAGTTAGTAACGATCTTCAAAACTCAAGATAAAACCCAACAAAAATGGGATAAGGATTTTTTATTAAAAGCCAAAGCTGGACTTCCTTCAACTGTTGGTGTTGCGATTGGCCTGGATAGAACCATAGCGGGTTTATTCGGCGTCACTGTAAACGACTTAGTTATCAGAGGCAAATTATCAAATGAACGATGAGATAAAAACCATAGAATTTCTAAAAACGGGTTTGTCTTTACAAACCCATATTGGTTGCCCAATAAAATGTTCTTATTGTGTGGTCACTGGTTTTTATGATGATATGGCAAAAAGCCAACAACTAGTAGATACGAACACCCTAATAAACGACCTAATAACACATGAGTTTTTTAATGACGATGTTATCTTGATGGTAAATAACAAAACCGAAGGATTTCAACCAAAGGTTGAAAAATATACGTTTGACATTCTGGACAAACTGAAGAATTACGGAATAAAAAATCCAAAAATATTGATAACGAAACTTCCAATACCACTCAGATATACAGACTCTTTGACTGACAACAATGTTTTTGTTTTTACAACATATTCCGGAATGCCATCCACGATAGAACCAACATCAACCCCGACAAACCTATCTAATATTGTAAACAATATTAAGGTGTTAAGGCAGCATTCTGACGCAAGACATGTACATTATTGGCGTCCTATTGTTAGAAATATAAATAGCGATTCTGATATCATTAATAATATATTAGACAATGTGAATGGTGTATTTGATTGCTCTGTTATATCTGGCATACGTTTAACACCTGTTATAAAACAACATTTAGAAAGTCGTGGGGCAGATTTTTATGATTGGAATGGTGATATTAATCATAAATTTTTACCTGAGGATGTTTATAATCAAATTATACAATCAAAGAATGCATTATGTCCTGAATATAAATTATTTACAAAGACCAGTTGTTCTATCAGTCATTTGTTGAATAATTTTGACGCAAATTTAAATTTTGTAAAACGAAATTATTCTTGCTCTGTTCAATGTCCAAACGGATCGATATGCAAATCATATCAACCACGATATACGGACAATGAACGAGAAATACTAAAAAAATTCAATTTATTGGATTGTGCAAATTTTATAGACGGTGTTTTATATATAAACAAACCAATTTCCCAAGAGCTAAAAGCATTTCTTACACAAACAATAAAATTAAGAATAATTGTTCCAGAAACACTAAAATCTTATACCGAAGGTATTTTCAATGCACGAAATGGGCGTTCTTTGTGATTTTCATGGCACTTTAGTAGATGCCAACAAAGCATGGATAAAAGCTTTTGAAACATATGATATCCCTGATATAAATCAGGTAATTACGGATGTATATCATAAAGTAAATCGAAAGATAATATGTCACAGGTATGGTATAGATTATGAAGAAATAAAAAATAAATACACATCTTTTCTAGAAATTCGTTATGAAATTGTAAATCTTGTTAAATTATTAAGCAATAATACAGGAATTATAATCGTTTCAAATTCTAGCAGGGAACGCTTACTCAAGGACATAAATTTTGTTAAAGCAAATTTAAACCTGGAGATACGGGAAATATTGTCTAAAGACAATGGCAACAAAAACGATCCTGATTATATAAACCAAGTACTAGATAGATACAATTATAAGTCTGCATATTTAATAGGGAACGATATCAGGGAAGATTTTAATCCATCACCACGTATAACAAATATATTCGTTCCCTATAAAAATACAATACTTATGAACAAGACCTTATAACGATATTTTTATCGTATTCTTTTCTGTGTCGATACTTGCTCTGCCACCAATAGGAAACACAAAATATGGCATCGTGTGTCCAAAATCTAATCCTGTTATAACTGGTATTTGGCCTAATTTAACATGGTCGTTGAAAAATTTTCGTAATCTATCACTAGTAAAATCAGAATTATTTCTAAACCTACCTATAACAACGCCCTTAATTTTATCAAAATTTGATTGTTGCGACAACGAAGCAAAATTCCGTTTGAATAAATCGATACTCATGCCGTCATCTTCTAGAAACAGTATTTTATCTGTTAAATCTGGCATATACTGTGTCCCGAACAATAAGGGCAATGTCCCAATATTGCCGCCAACAATAACACCTTCCGCGTGTCCAGACCGTAGAACTTCACGACCGGGATTGTTCATAAAATGTCTATCCTCCTGATTCTTATGCCATTTATCATCACTCCAATCCTCAGAATCTACGACATCAAACTCAAATTGCTTATATTTTACGATATTAATGAACGCTTTTTCTATGTAATCAAATCCCTGTTTCATAGCGAAATGACTGAAGCAAGGACCATACAAGTTTATTAAATTCGATTTTTTAAACAAAGCATCCTGTAGTGCTGTGATATCGGAAAAACCACAAAAGATTTTCTGATTGTTTTTTATCAGTTCATAATCAATATAAGGCAGCAACTCATTAGAGTTTGCACCGCCAAACGCTGCCATAACTAAATCGACATTTGGGTCGGTAAAAGCATCATGTAAATCTGCGACTCTACTTTGTACACTTGATGAACCAAACTCATCTCGTTCAAAAGCATGCTGTCCAAACGAAACATTAAACCCCAATGCGTTCAGTCTTTTTTCCGCCAATTCTCTATTAGATTCTGCCAGGTTTGCCAGACTTGCAGCTGGAGCTATCACGCGTATATTTATTATTTTTTTATCGAAAATCATGGTATTGTCCTTTGGGTTTGCATAGTGCAAATATATCAAAAGAACATATATTTATCAACTTATTTCAACTTGACTTAGGCGCCTTTGTAAGCAGTAATTGCACAACCCTAGAAGGAGGCATTTATGGCGAAAATAGAACTTCCAACAACACTGGATGCTCTGCGTGCAATGCCGTTTGCAGATCGGGCGACTCTTTGGGCTAAATACAGCCCACACCCATTCAAACGACAAATGCGGGCATT
>JAZRSO010000009.1:0-46172 GCA_045651525.1 Candidatus Enterousia sp.
TGAATTTAGGATTTGCAGGGTCAATCAAGATAACTTGTTTACCACGACGGATTTGTTTTACATTACCGCGTTTTTTCCAAGCTTTTAATGAACTTAAAAATTTCATGTCGTTATCCTTTTTACAAGGCGATTATAAACATAATTTTTAAAAAATCAAATATTATTATTATTTATTGTTGTTTTTGTTGGGGCTGTTGAAAGTGTTGAAAACTAATTTAAAAATTTTTTTAACACTTTTTTAACAAAAAAATCCAATATTTCTGCTGGGTTTTATAAAATTGTTAATAAATAACACTAAATAATTAACAGTTGAAAAAGTTGTTTTTTTTAACACTTTTAACAATTTTTAGAATTTAATTTTTCTGCTTGTTGAAAACTGTTGAAATTGTTATAATTCAATTACCCGAGGGAGAATTATGAAACAGCAAGTTTTAAAAGCATTGGCAAATCCTGCACATATTTTTTATGTGCCTTATACGCTGGCAGTGATAAATTTTGCTGTGCAATTTATTGTTTTTATTATACTTTTTGCAGGAAGAATGATTTTGTTCGGTAAAGATTTAAACCCACTGATATTTTTATGTTCTGTGGCATCGGTTCATTTTATTTTAGCGATATTTTCAAAACGTGACCCGCAATTAGGACAGATTATATCGGCTAAGTTAAATTTATTGTCTAAGAAAATACCTGGGAAGCTGGCTGCATGATGGATATAAAAGGATTTTTTGAATATTTTGCCGGCAGTGGTTTTCAATTAACCTTGACTGTTATGGTTTTGGTCGCAATATTTGTTTTTGTTGCGTTGATGTTATATA
This sequence comes from Candidatus Enterousia sp., assembly GCA_045651525.1. Lineage (GTDB taxonomy): Bacteria > Pseudomonadota > Alphaproteobacteria > Rs-D84 > Rs-D84 > Enterousia. The sequence goes on from JAZRSO010000009.1 coordinate 816, forward strand.
TACCTGTGCTGGCACGTCGTATTTTTCCAAAGTTTGGATATGCAAAATATGCAGATTTTTTGCCTTTTAAAGATGTTTATGATGATAATTCTATGTCTTTGGCAGATGGCAGTTTAATTCGTGTTTATCGTGTTGCTGGTCTTCAAACAAGTATGCAAGATGATAAAACAAAAGAAAAATTCTTGGATTTACGCGCACAATTATTTAATCAAATTCGTGACCCTGGTACTATTCTAAGATTTTATATGGTGCGTGATGCGGTTGATGAAAATACAAAATATGAATTTAATCAGCCAACACTACAAAAAATTTACAATAAATGGCGTGGTCAGGGGTTAAAAATATTCTTGAATGATTATTATATTGTTATTTCTGTAAGTGGCGCAGATGCACGTGAAAAATTAAATCAATATTGTAATTATATTGAATCTATACTTGCACCGTATAAACCACAATTATTAAAAAATAATAAACCTGATAATATGGCGTGTTTCTTAGGACGTATTTTGTCGCCAATATCAAAACCAAGACCAAAATTTGCAGATAATAATATATCAAATGTTGTAACTGTTGATGATGTTGAATTTTTAAAAGATGGTTTGGTTAGATATATAAGTGGTGGAAATCAGTCTTTTGCTGCAATGGTTTCTTTTAAAACATCACCTGATTATCTGGATGAGGAATTTTTTGATACAATTTCTACAATACAAACAGAAATGATTTGTATGAATGCGTTTCATATTATGGGGTCAGCTCAGGTTGAATCTACAATTCGTCAGCGTATTTCAACAACTGATTCTAAAAACACATCAACAGAAGATCAAATTTCACATGCACAATCTGTGATGGATGAAAATGTATCTGGTAACCAAAGTTTGGTAAATTATTATCCTTTGTTTATTATTTTTGGTTCAACAAAAGAAGAACTGGAAAAATATGTAAATGAATTTAAAAAGATTTCTGCATCATTTGGTATTGCGCCAGTTGTTGAATCTTTTGCTGCAAAGGTTTCTTGGTTTGCACAAATTCCAGGTTTTAATGTATTTCCACGCAGTTTTAAATTATTATCACGTGCAGCTGCAATAACAATCCCAATGTCAACACAACCACGTGGTGTTGAAAATTCTGACTGGGGTCCTGGGCCATTGGTTATTTTCCCAACAGCCCAAGGTACACCATATCAATTTCAATTCCATGTTTCTGATAAACCAGCAGCTGTGGCACATACACTTACAATTGGGCCAACAGGTGGCGGTAAAACAACATTGTTTTCGTTCTTGATTGCGCAAAGTTTAAGACATCCAAAATTAAAAGCATTCTTCTTTGATAGAAACAAAGGGGCAGAGATATTTACACTGGCGTCCGGTGGTAAATATATCACAATGCAAGGCAAGGAAAAAGTTGCTGCAACCAATAAAGTAGAACATTCTTTCTTGACACATTTAAATCCATTAAAAATGCCAGATACCGTGGCTAATCGTGCATTTTTACGCAGATGGTTTGCAATTATTTCTGGGCAAAATGATGCAATATCAGCAGATGAAATTGCACGTGCAGTTTCTGTGAATTTTGATTATTTATCAGATGAAAACAGATTGTTGAAAAATCTGTGGGAAAGTTGTTTCTCATCGTCTGGTAATATGAGACCTGCATTAAAAAAGTGGATTGACCCATTACAATATGGTGATATTTTTAATGAATCATCTGATACGTTGGATTTACAGGCAAGGCTGACAACATTTGATTTTACAGATATTTTACAGGATGAAGTTTTGTCGCCTGCTGTGATTTCTTATATTCTGCACAGAATAAATAATACGACTGTATCTGGTGGTAATCCATCACTTATTATGATTGACGAAACAGCACCAATGCTGGAAAATGAAATGTTCCGTAAAAACTTTATTGTGGGTTTACAAGAAGGCAGAAAAAATCGTCAGGCATATATGGCGGCATTCCAACGCGCAAATGTTCTGGATAAACTGGGGATTGGTGATGTTGTTCGTGGTCAGGCACAGACTGTGTTATTCTTCCGTAATCCGGCGGCGGACGCAAATGATTATGCACACTGGAATTTAAACCCATTAGAAATGGCATTTATTCAGGGCAAGGCGTATCCAAACCTGAAACGTGCATTGTTATTATCAAGACCTGTTACCGGTGAATCTGTTATTTTAAATACAGAACTGGGTGGTCTGGGTAACTTATTACGACTGTTTGAATCAGGGCGTTCATCGGTATTGTTGGCCGAAGAATTATATAAAATGTATGGAAATAACTTTGTTGATGAATATCTGAAAAAACAAACATCTTTTGAATAGACGTGTTAAAAAAATTTATTATATTTTTGTTTATGTTTGTTTCATGTCCGTTGTTGGCAGATGACTGTTTAGAATATAAACAAAAACCAGAAGTTATTTTATCAAAACCAACATATACAATTGAAATAAATCAGCCAGATGAATCTATGAATTTAACTCATCATGGACATGTTATCGCAAGTTTGTCACAAAAAACAGGTATTGAAACCGAACTTATTTTTATAAAAACAGGTTTTTGTGTTATTCTTAAAAGTATAGATGTTGAATTTGGTTATAATAATTTCTTGGTAGAAATTGATAAAATTTATAAAGAAAATACTTGTCCTTTTGATGCGGTAATGGCGCATGAACAAAAACATATTAATACTTATTTATCAGTCATAAATGATTTCAAATCTGATTTAAAAAATACTTTTTTTACAGCGGCTGATTCTGTTATGCCTGTATTTATCGCGAAAAAATCAGAATTTGATAATGCAATAGAAATAATAAATAATAAAATAAAAAATCATCCTGATTTGATTTTAACAATTCAAAAAATAAAAGCCGAAGAAGAAATTAGAAATAAAAAAATAGATCAACTAGAAACAGGTGAAGATTTAATGAAATGTTTTGAATAAATTTATTAAAAAACATATTTGAACCCCAGTGAAATTTCAGATAAATTTTTTATTAAATCATTATTTATCGGACTAAAATTATATTTGATTATTCCATGTATATTGTTATATGGAAAGTTATAAATAAATCCAATTCCAAACCTGCTGGTGGTGTTTTTAACAGATGTTTTATCTGAATAATTTGTTAAACCAACACATTCGTATTTATTAAAAGTATAATATCTGGCAACACCAATAGTTGTGAAAAAATCAAAATCTTTGGACAGGTTATAAAACCCGTATAAATCAAACCCGATTGCTTGGTAATAAAATTCGTGATTTTGTGCCTGATTATCTGATATAAAATTTAATTTATTTGTTGATGATTGAGTAAAAAATATTTCCAAACCCAGATTCTTTTTTATTCTTAGACCAGCATTTGCAGAAACAGAAAAATAAATATCATCCAGGTCAGTATTATAATTATAGTCTGCAAAATTTAGGCCCATATCAATACCAATGTATGGCTTTATATTCTTGAAATAATTTGCCAACGCATCGTTTGTAAAAAAGACTAATAAAACTAAAACAAAGTACTTCATATAAAAATTATAACAAAATCAGTATTTATTACATGCTGTAAGTTTTCCTGATTTTATGGTATAATTATATACAAGAATAAAAAGGAAATATAAATGCAAAAATGGGAAATCGCACTGAATAAATTTATGAAACAATATGTAAATAAACCTTGGTTCGAAGGGGCGGTGTTATGTGGCTCTTATGCCAGTGGTAATCAAAATAAATTTTCTGATATTGATATTGCGATTGTCGCATCTAATGATATTGGTTTTCAAGAAAAATCAAATTGTTATGTTGATGGATTCTTGATGGAATATACAATAAATCCAATATATAAAATTCAAGAATTTATGAAATCTGGCAAAGAAAGACATCGTTTAATTGATCAAAATATGTTTGCATATGGTGTTGTTTTATATGATAAAAATGGTGCTGTAAAAAAATTACGTCAACAGTCTGTGCGTGAATTAAAACAAAAAATAAAACCGTTTTCTAAATATTCAAACGATTTCAAAAAATATCATTTGTGGGATAAATACGAAGATTTAAAAGCATTAAAACATGATGGTTTTCATATTGATTTGGTTTATTGGACATTGGTGGAAAATTTAATAGATGCATATTATGACTTTAATTGTTTGCCACATGTGTCGTGGAATAAAATTGAAAAAATTTTAACAAATAAAGAATTTGCAACACGTTATCATGCAGATAAATTACCAGATAAAAAATTTACAAAATTATTACTGGATTGCTTTAACGCAAAACAAAAAGATAAAATGAGTGCAATTGATAAATTATATAACTATGTTATGAAAACTGGTGGTGGTTTTGATATAGGACAATTCCGCGCCAAAAGAAAAGTTGAAAAAAGATAAATATTTTTTACCCAATCGTGCATAATTTGCCGCGCAGTATATAACCTATTTTTTCATAACATGCGTTTGATGCAATGTAATTTGCATCTGTATATAACATTGGTATATAACCCATATCCATGGCATGTTTTGTAACACAATAAACAAGATTTTCTGCGTAATGTTTTCTGCGAAATTCTGGGTGTGTAAATACATCATTTATTGCCGCCAACGCCCCATTTGGATTTAGTTTACAACACGCAACATTATTACCGTTTGCGTCTTGCCAAAAATACATACTTTCAGATTCTATATTTTTTATGGCGTCTGTACGACATTCATCAATTTCTTTTATATCTTGTCCTGTTTCTTGGTGAAACATATATAAAAAGTTCGTTAAATCTTCAACATCATTATTATTACATTTGTGTATTGTGCCGTCTGTTGGTGTTACAGAATCTGATAATTTTGTGCAATCATATGCATACATATTTAATTTTATGTTTAATTTTTTATTATCTGTGGCGGCACGTTTGATAAAATAATTTGCCAAGTCATATTTCATATTAAATGTATTTTTACCATCTAATAATCCATATGATAATACCTGTTGATATGCGTATTCCATATCGTTATCAGATATATTATCAGGTGTCCATATCCATACAGGATATGGTGCCCCAGAAAAACAAATTATTAAATTTTTATGGTTTGTCAGCAGTAATTCAACCGTACCTTTGATAATACGGCCCAGTACAAAAAATGTATATTTATCATTTTCTAATAATTTATAATCTGTTTCGGCAACAAAATTGTCCATATAAATACCTTTTTTATAAAAAAATATAGTATCATAAAGGTATAATAATAGCAATAAGGGGATTTTTATGAATTTATATTTTGATATTGATGGGGTATTGGCAGGCGATATCGGGTGCCAGTTATTGGTAAATCACTTGGCCACAAATCAACCATCGCAACATAAGTTTATAGTCGTTTGACCGTTGACCCAATTCGTGATTCAATGCAAACCGCCACAGATAAAATGCTGGGGTTTGTTAACTATAATTTATAAAAAACGAATCGAAAATTGGCTAAAAACAGTAAAAAAACATACACAAAATGCATATTGATGCTGAAAAACCGATTCTGTTTTCGGGCTGTATGTGGCGGAAAACCCACTTTATGAAAAGTAAAGTGAAAAATACAAAAAATTCAGTATTTTCTGTGTTGATAGAAAAAAGAAAAAACAATACATTTAGTATTGTTAGTTAGAATTTATTACTATATATAGTATTTAAATACGAATTAACAAAAAAGCACCCACCGAGAAAATTGATGTTTTTCCCAGTGGGAAAATATGAACATCGGAGATTAAACCGATTACATATATACGCACTTGTGATTGTATCACGAAAAAAAGATAAATGTAACTGGTTTTTTCTCCTTGCCAAATATAGGAGAAATTACTATGGCAGTGAATAAACCATATGGTGATAACCGTAGAATTGGGGCTGTTAAGGAACGGTCACAATGTTATAATCCAGTAAACAGTTGTTATATCAAGCGCGATAGAGATACTGGGCGGTTTATGGATGTTAAATCCGATGGAACGCCGTTTAAAGGGGTTAGAAAGGAAAAGTAAAATAATCCAACTGGTCGTAAGGCCAGTTGGTGTTTTTTTGAATGGCGGTGTGTTATGTGGGAAATGAAAACACTGAAAGATTTGGTGATAATTAAAGCGTTTGTGCCAGAAAAAATTCCAAAATTTGTCGGAACGGAATCAATGTTTGATTTTGTTATATGGAATCTGTATGACAGAATTGCGAATGGTTTAAAGTCATTTGATTTGTTGTGTGATAACAGACGATTTTATGATGCGTTTCTGGTTGCGGGTAATGTGTTGGAAACGTGTGCTGTGTTTAGTTATATCAAGGATAAGAAAACCGAAAAAGAACGTTTAAAAAATCTGAATAAATATCTAGCACGTTCAGCGGCAGGACAATTAATAAAAACATTATCTTGGTCGGATGATTTGAGTAAGGAAGTGGTTTGGAAGGCTTATGAATCAGAATTAAAGTTATTTGCCCCAGTTGGTGATTATATAATAAAAAAACAGAAAAGCGGTAAAACAGACAAGGAAGTTCATAGTGGTGTATTAGATAAATTAAAATATCGTGAGGGTAGCAATACAGATAAAAAATCATTGATATATTCTAATTATGAGCGACCAGACCCGCAGGGATACGTTAGAGCTTTTTCAAAAACGTTTGATAGGTTAGATAACGGTAATTTTGAGCGAATGTATGATAAATATTGTGATTTTAAACATGTTAATATAATGTCAAATGGTGTTGCAGCCGAAACAATGGAAGAAGATGTTGTTGATTGGGCGATAGAAATTATGGCGGCTGTGGTTTTATATTTACAGCGATACGGATTAAAACCGATGGATGATTGATATTTAATTTTTGCAATTATTGGTATTTGTTGTTATTATAGGTAGTGAATCCAATAGGAAGTTGGGTTTGGGCTGTCGTAAGCTCTGATAAAATCCGGTGCAGTTTGCATCGTTCCGACATGGTGCGGATTGCACCGATGTTTATGCCTGACAAGTAGGTCGGGGGGCTGGTGGTGTATAAAATACGGGAAACCGAAAGACCAACAGAATCTTTTGATTTTATCAGATTTACGAACTCCCTGACCGTCAATATTTTGTTGGCGGTGTTTTTATAAATAAAAAGGAGAAAAAATGAAAAAATTACTTTTAATTTTACCTGTAATCGCATTGGTTGGATGTAATTCTGATATCAAAGATATAGAAAAAACAATGACAGATTGTGAAAAGATAGCATCAACATCTACACACATTGTTTATAAATGTCCTTCTAGTTTGGAATGGATAAAAGATGTAAAAGCACTGCAACCAACAGGAAAATGGGTTGATATTTCTGGTATTGATGAAACAAAATTATCAGAAATGGCAAAAGACCCAGAAAACACTTATGTAGAATTTGCTTTTGATCAACCTGGTTGGACAAAATTATGTAAAGAAAATTATACAATGCGTACAATGTTAAAAGAACCAGGTGAAGACAACTGGGCTTTTGTTGGTTGCAGATAAATATAATTATATTTTATTTTAAAAAAAGTGGCATTCTGCCACTTTTTTATTTAATTTACGAATTTAATACAGGTATTGCGTTGTTTGTCTTCGTGGCAACTGCGGATTTTTGCTGTCGCAAACCGGCATACTGCCGTCTGCCTAATCCTTGTGGTGAACCATCTTGTTCGGTGGCTCAAATCCAACACAACACACATATTTAACAAAAAACCACCCGCAGGGGAAAACAAGTCCGTCTTCGCTGCGCTACGCCGAGACACTGAATTTTCTAAACAAAAATACCGCAAACGCGGTATTTTTAGAAAATTCGTGGTTGCGGGGGATGGATTTGAACCACCGACCTTCAGGTTATGAGCCTGACGAGCTACCGGGCTGCTCTACCCCGCGATAAGGTATTGGTATTATATATGTTTATTTTCAATAGTCAATACTTATTTTTCCTGAATACGTATAGGTTTCTTGTCTTATTGTCTGGGTTGAAATATATTTTTTTTCTTGCTATTATCCAGTAAATGGTTCGTAAAAGGTATATAATGTTTCAAAATAAAAAGTTTAGAAAAGTGTGGAAATCTTTTTGGCAGCCGATTTTAAGTTTGGGTATTATTCAATGGGTTGTTGCAGTTTTCTTTGCTATTCCAATATGGTTTGTTTATTTTACATCTGTTAAAAGACTTACCAATATTGAAACACTGCATAAGTATAGTAAAAAGCCTGCGATATTTGTTTGTTGGCATGGACGCAGTATGATGCTTAGCCCGCTGACTTGTCTGGGTGGGGTTAAGGCTTATGTTGTCGCAAGTCGCCATAAAGATGGTCGTATGATGGCGAAATTGCAAAGATTATTTGGTTTGCGTGCAATTTATGGTTCAACCCATAAAGGCGGTGTTTCTGTTTTGCGTCAAGGGTTGCGTATTTTACAAAAAGGTGGATGGGGTATTTGTATGTCCCCAGATGGACCAGGTGGACCGTCTTTGCGTGTCCAAGATGGAGCGTTATATTTTGCAAAAATGTCTGGGGCGCCAATTATTCCGGTTTGTTATTCTACGTCACGGGCGTGGTTACAGGACCGATGGGACAGATATTTGGTTGCGCTGCCGTTTTCCAAGATTGTTTGTAATATCGGAAATCCGATCTTTGTTCCAAAAAAGGCAACACCACAAGAGTTTGAAAAAATTAGAACAGATTTAGAAACTTTTATGGTAAATCAAATGCGGGAACTGGACGCAGAATTTGGTTTAAAACCCGCAGAACAAGATTTAACTGCAACAGAATTTAAAAATATGAAACGTGAAAAACGTGCCGTAAAAAGAGGAAAAAATAAATGAAAACACCATGGTGGTTTTTATCAAAAAATTTAATGGCGTTTATTTTGGTGCCTGTATCATGGGTATATTATTTAATCGGCAGGATTGTTTTCTGGGTGCGCAAAAAAAACGAAATTTCGTCACGTCGGCCTGTGATTTGTGTTGGTAATATTTTCGCAGGTGGTGTTGGTAAAACACCTATTGTGCGCGCAATTGCAAATTATTTTGATGCGCCTGTGGTTATGCGTGGGTATAAGAAAAATAAAAAAACTGGCGACGTTGGTGACGAAGCGATGATGTTATCGCGCGGTGGTTTGGTTGTTCATGTTGGTGACAGAAAAAGTAATATTGTTTTGTTAAATAAACAATCCGATGAAACATCGCCAATTGTTATGGATGATGGGTTACAAAACCCAACAATAAAAAAAGATATTTCAATTATTGTTTTTGATGAAAGTCTGGGATTTGGTAACGGTTTATTGTTACCGGCCGGACCCCTGCGCCAGCCAAAAAGTGTACTGAAAAACGCAGATGCAATTATCGTTATCAGAAATAAAAACAAGAAAAAGAACTTTGTTTTGCCGGAAAATGTTCCTGTGTTTTATGCGAAAAATCAGACTGTATCGCCATACGACGATGATGAAAAACTGGTTGCGTTTGCGGGTATTGGTTATCCAAAAAAATTCTTTAATGCGTTGAAAAACGTTGTGGCAAAACGCGCGTTTCCAGACCACTATCAGTACACACAACAAGATATTGAACAATTATTATCACTGGCAGAAAAAAAGAAAGCAAAACTGATTACAACAGAAAAAGACTGGGTCAGATTGCCAATTGAAATTCGTGATAAAATTAAATACGCACGTTTAGATACTGTTCTAGAAAATAATTTTTATGACTGGTTAAAGGAGAAAATACAACATGCCAACACTAAAAGAACAAGTTAAAATTTCGGGTGTCGGAATTCATTCTGGATTACCTGTAAATGTTGTTATAAAGCCATCTGATAAAAACGGTATTTTTATGCGACGCGTTGATATGCCGGCAACAGATTTGATTTCTGCACGTTTTGATAATGTTGGCGAAACAAAAATGCGTAATACAACAATCGGTAAAATGGGCGCAGAACATGTTCAAACAATTGAACATTTAATGGCGGCTTTCTTTATGATGGGAATTGACAGTGCGATTGTTGAAATTGATGGCGCAGAAACACCAATCTTGGACGGCAGTGCCGCAGAATTTATCAAGGCGTTTGAATCTGTTGGTGTGACAGACGGAAAAATGAAAAAAATTATCGTTAAAAAACCTGTGATTGTTTATTCAAATGAAGTTCTAAAACAATTACCAAAATTTGTCAGATTGAAAATATGGTTCTTTAATAAAATTTCAGGTCGTAAAAGTGATGGTTTTGTAAAACTGGAACCAAATGATGGTAAATCGTTAAATATTTCTGCAACATTGGTTTATGCGGAAAAAATAATTGGAACACAGTCTTGTTCTTATTCATATAATGGCACAAAAAAGTCTGTTCAAGATTTTATTAAAAACTTTGCACGTGCCAGAACGTTCGGAAAATATTCCGAATGGGAATACTTGAAAAAACGTGGTATGGGACGCGGTGCAAATGAAAACAATGTAATCGCATTAAATGATGCTGGGGATGGAACATTAAATAAACTTATCTGGCCAGACGAATTTGTTCGTCATAAAATAATTGATGCCGTCGGTGATATGTTCACCAGTGGCGGTATAATTTGCGGAAATCTGGAATCTTACAAGGGCAGTCATGCATTAAACAACCTTGTTCTGAAAAAATTATTTAGTGATACAGAAAATTATGATATAATTGACGCAGAATAACAGTAAGGGGGATTTTTATGAAAAAGATATTTGCATTATTTACAGTATTATTTACCTTGTCATCATGTGGTGGCATGATTAAAAATCAAAACGGCAGTGAAAATTTAATTCAACTGACATCAGAACCAACAGAATGTGTTTTCTTGTATAAAATTGAATCCGAAGTTTCTGTATACGATGTTGCCGACGCGCGTCGTTATCTTGAAAATCGTATCGTTGATCAGGCGCGTCCTGGTAACGCATACTGGATAACATCACAGCGTACAAAACCAAACGAATGGGTTATTTTCGGCCCAGAAAGGGCATTTGTGTTGGTCGCCAACGTATATGATTGCCCAATAAAATAAATCTAATAATTCATCTACAAGCGGTGCCGGCAATTCATGTAGCATTTGTACACTACATTGCCGGCACTACTTGTATCTAAATTATTATCTTTATTTTCTTCGCTAATCACTAACTGCTTACCACTTTCATGCTTGCCTTGAATTTGGGTTTTGTGTTATAATTTATCACAAGTACTTATGAGAGAGAATTTACTTGGCAAGTCAAATAATAAATATTAATCGTAAAAAATACGCAGTTGGACTGTTTTGGCAACCCGAAAAAGTCGGGGTTTCTGCACGTGTTTATGCACATTCTTTGGCCAGTGGAACCGATAAAAAGGCGAATTTATATACAGAATATCGTTCCATGATTGGTCTGGGTTCCACAAAGGTGGGACACAGGGTGGCAATGCGTGTAGCGGCAGCCGATGTTATGGATGCTTTTTCAGAATATACGTCTTTTTTAGCTGTGTTTGCGGTGGGAAAACAGTTTTATCTGGTTGCAGCCAGAAATGGAATTATTTTACAAGATAAATTATTTAATTCCGAAGATGATGCACGCACAGAATATGTAAAATTATCAGAAATTCCAGATTGGGGTGCGTTTTTTGCACCTGGGTCTTGGGGAATGCCACGCGCCATAGAAAGAAATCTGGAAGATGTTTTGGGTGTGCGTAATGGTGTGCGTTTGCATCAAATAAGTTATCTGCGTTCGGGTGTGTTTTCTGTTGCCTTGGTTGTATTGTTTGTTGTTTTGTTTGGTGCGATATTTTCTGATTCTATTAAAACTGCTGTATCGCCACGACCAAATGTAAATGAACTGGACCCAGAATTGGTCGCAGAATACAAAAGACAAATAGAAGAAAAAAATAAAGAACTGGATAAACAATTTGAAATCAAAAAACAATTGCCACCAGAACCAATTGTTATGCCTTATGAGTTGTTGCCTGATGTTCAGGCCAGGGCGGTTTTATGTTATAATGCGATTGCGTTCTTAATGCAGCCGATATCTGGTTGGAATCAAACGTTCGCAGAATGTAATGAATCACATGCAATCGTTGAATTTAAACGCAGTTTTGGAACCTTGGATGAATTTTATAATGTTGCAACAAATTTAATGCCGGGTGCATTTGTTCAAGAAATAAATTCTGATACGTTGCGTGTTCAGGCAAAATTGCCAAGTTTGCCAGCTGTGTCTTCGCAAGATGAACGTGATGTGCAGACGGTTGTTCGTGATATAACATCTGCATTTCAGGCGATTGATACAGAAATAGAAACACAAATGGTATTTGATACAATCACAAACGGTGTTGATACTGTAAATGTAAATATTGTTGAAATTCAAACACAATCAAAACTAACACCTGATCAGTTTATGCATGTGTTTGATGAATTTGGTGGTGTTTATTTAATCAATTGTGCGTGGGATGCTGCGTCACGTTTCTGGAACTATGAGGTGATAATCTATGCGAAATAGTAAATTTATTTTATTTGGTTTAATCTTATGTGCGTTTTCTTTTAATTCTTTTGCACAAGATGAATTGGTTGTTGAAGTAGAAGATGTTGAGCAAACATCTGCGGATGCAATCACAAATTATGACCCACAAGGTTCTTTGTTTCAGCAAATCACAGATTTAGAACAAGAAAAAGTTCTGATGCAGTTAGAAAAAGAACGTGCACAGTTGGATTTAGAACTGGATAGATTGGCTGCAGAAAAAATTAAACTGCATATGGAAATTGATACTTTGTCCGGTCGTGCAGAACAACAACAGCAAGAATTTGAAACACAAAAGGCGAAATTAGAAGCCGAAGCTGTTCGTCTTGAACGTGAAAAAGAAGCACTGTTGTCTGAAACAAAAGAAGAAAAAACACCAGCTGTGTCTTATAGCAGTTCAAAAACAAATTCTGTTGCATCCAGTGCAGGTGATATTTCAAAAAGTTATCGTTTGGTAAATGTTATTGGTGCTGGAAATCAATTGCAGGCAACTGTTGCAGATTTGTCTTCGGGACAAACAAAACGTATCAGTGTTGGTAAAAATTTAGATGGTTGGACTGTGAAATCTATATCGTTGGATGATGGTGTTGTTTTTGTTAGTGCCGATGGCGAAACACAGAATTTAAATGTCAGCAACGGAAAATAAAATGGCAGAATCAAAAGAATTTTTTGATAGTATAAATTTTGAACAGACACCATCTGTGCCAGCTGGATTGGAAAACGCAGAATCCAAAGATATTATTGATTTTTTGTTTTCAAACAATAATCGTTTGTTGACGGCAACTGGGGCAATATTGGAATTGCCACATGATACCCAGGGTTTAGTTGCGTACTTTTCTGGTGGTGAAATTATTATATCGCGTACACATCGTTATGATGGTCGTGTTTTGGCTTTTTTAGATTTGTTAAAAGCGCGCGGTAAAAAAGTTAATCAGCCGTTTTATTCTGATTTAGGATTGATTTCAAATATATATAAATCTGCGGAAAATAAACTGGGCAGCGCAATTCGTTCAAAGCAAGATTTTGATAATCAGATGCAGAAAGACTTTGTTGATATTATTGCCAAGGCTGCATCACAAAAAGTTTCTGACGTTCATATCGAAGTTGCAGACCAAACAACAATATTTTTCCGTATTGATGGCAGTATGCAACCAGTAATGGAATATAATTCACAGTGGGGTGAATCGTTTGTTCGTGCGGCGTTTGCGTCGTCTGATATGTCTAATGCAAACTATGCCCAGAATGAATATCAGTCTGCACAAAAAGATGGTCATACACCATTGCGTGGAACCAAGGATTTATATTTACCGTCTGGTATATTGGGTGTGCGTATGCAATTTAACCCAATTGCGTTTGGTTCGCGATATGTTGTAATGCGTCTGTTGTACGATAACCCGTCCGAAGGTATCAAAACAGAACAAGAATTTGGCCCATATGAACAAAGATTGTTGGCGCGTATGCGTTCTTTTCCAACAGGTTTGGTAATTGTTGCAGGACCAACCAGTTCTGGTAAATCAACAACGTTGGTTCGTAATATGTCAATGATGTTGCGTGAACGTAATTACGAAATTAATATGATAACTGTGGAAAACCCAGTTGAACAAAAAATATTCGGCGCGCATCAGATGCCTGTGGTAAACACTACGAACGAAGAACAACGTGAAGAAAAATATGTCGAAGCGTTGGCGGCTGCATTGCGAAGCGACCCTGATACACTTATGGTTGGTGAAATTCGTACGTTGGCGGCAGCACAGTTGACTGTGCGTGGTGCATTATCTGGTCATAATGTTTGGACAACGTTGCACGCGAATTCTGCGTTGGCGGCATTGACACGTTTATTAGATTTGGGAATCGAGCCATTTAAATTAAAAGATGAAACATTGATGCGTGGTCTTGTTTCAATGCGTCTGTTTAAAAAAGTTTGTCCGTATTGTCGCGAACCATTGGAAAATCATCCAGAACGTGGCGCATATCGTCGTGTGATGGATGCATATGGTGAAATCGGATTGCGTCAGGTTTATCAACGTGGTCAGGGTTGTGAACACTGTAACGGTACAGGTAATATCGGTCGTGTCAAAGCAGGTGAAGTTATTATTACAAACAGTGAATTTTTAGGGCTTGCATTGGCTGGAAAAACAGATGATGCTGTTAAATACTGGCTGGAAGAAATGGATGGTCGTACACTGAAAGAAGCAGCGACTTCGTTGATGTTACAGGGTATTATCAGTGTTGATGAACTGGAACGCTGGGTCGGACAGCTGGATCAGCCGGGGGTATATTGATATGAATAAACTGGAATTGTTATATGCCAAGATGATGTTTCGGCTTGATACCGAAAAGCGTATGGCAATTTGCAGAAAATTGGCTTCGTTGTTGCGAAACGATTTTACATTGATTGATGCGCTGGAAAGATTGGAAATGGTTGAATCTAAAAATGGAACAAAACCAAATGAACCTTTTGCAATCGTTATGCGCCAATGGCAAAAGAATCTTGAAAAAGGTATGACTTTTTCCGAGGCAACACGTGGTTGGGTGCCACCAAATGAAACATTGTTGGTAACATCTGGTAACTTATCTAATCTGGTTGTGGCGTTGGAAAATGTTGGTCGTGTTGTTGATGGAACACAGCGTATCAGACGCGCAATGACATCTGCAATTGCGTATCCATTGTTCTTGTTGGCACTGACTTTTGGTATTATAATTATGGTTGGTTTGTATTTAGTGCCGCCATTACGTGATGTTGCAGGTAATGATATTATATGGCGTGGGTCTGCGATGTCTTTGGTTTGGTTGTCTGATTTTTCAATCAAGTATTGGTACATATTTTTAATTTCTTTTGCATCAATTGTATCTGTTGTATGGCTAAGTCTTGCAAATTGGTCGGGGCATGTGCGTACACTGTTTGATAAATTACCACCATGGAATGTATATAAAATTCAAGCATCTGTTGGCTGGTTGATGAGTTTGGCTGCTATGGTCAGCGCAGGTGTTACAATCCCAGATGCAATGCGTATGTTGGCAGATAATGCAAACAGATATTTACGCAGAATATTAGATTCTGCACTGCGTTTTATCGCAAATGGTGACAACCTTGGTATTGCGCTGGAAAAAACAAAATATGAATTTCCAGATTCTGAAATTATTGGCGACTTGACCATCTATGCAGATATGAACGGATTTGACGAGAATTTGACTCAGGTTGCAAACGATTATCTAAATGAATCTGTTCGTAAAATGGAAAAAGTTTCAAGCACCCTGAATAGTCTGGGGATTCTTTTGGTTTCTGCTATAATCGCTTGGGTGGTATTGGGGACGTTCCAGATGCAGGATCAAATTACAAGCGCCCTATCTTAAAATAAATTATAATAATTCATCTACCCGCGGTGCCGGCAATTCATGTAGCGTCTGTACACTACATTGCCGGCACTGCGTGTATCTGAATCATTATAATTTATTTTATATATTTGCTGATAATAATTCATCTGTGGATGGTCTTGATGGTTTATGTAACGTCACGTACACTACACCATCGGGACCGTTCCACATCTAAATCATCCTAATTTATTTATTACCCACTATTTACACCATAAACGGAAGGTTTTCCAATGTGCCTTCGGCAACGCGGACGTTTACGTCAATCATCATAAAGATTGAATCTGGTGTGCATAGGGCATGATTTGCAAATATTCCTGCGTCCAGCAAGTGACTGGTGTTTACAGACAGTTTTGTTATCAGATGGTCGTCGTCCAATAATGTATAAATTGGGCCGATATTATTTGGTGTGTTTGACCCAATTTCGTGTTCGTTTTGTGGACAACGCAGACCGTCCATAATTGTCTTTACACGATTGTCAATATCACTGCGTGGAACACCAACAATTTCTGGGTGTAACATCTGAATATCCAGTTCTGCAATCAATTTCAGGTTTGGTGTAATAATTGGATTCCAATCAATTCCGCCAACGTGTCTGGTTGTAATTGGACTTTTTGTTGGGTTGGGTACCATATATTGCGTCAGATTATTCCAAGGGCTGTGTTCAACCAGTTTTTTTAACTGTGGATGGAACTGCATACGGATATCAGCAATATGCTGGGCGCGCTTTTTCGGATTGATTAAAATGTCACCAAAATATAGTAATTTAAATTTCATTTTTATCCCCTTTTTCCTTGATAATTATAACAGAAATTGCTATGTTTTACATAGAAAAAAGAAAGGAAAAATAAATGTCTGTAAATAATGAATATACTGGCGATTCCATTAAGGTTTTAAAGGGATTAGAAGCTGTTAAAAAACGTCCTGGTATGTACATCGGTGACGTTGGTGAAGGTGGGGCAGGTCTGCACCACATGATATATGAAGTTGTTAATAACTCTATTGACGAGGCGATGGCAGGTTATGCAGATACTGTGTATGTATCTTTAAATGCAGACGGCAGTGCGACAATCCGTGATAATGGTCGTGGTATGCCATTTGATATTAATCATGAAACAGGTCGCAGTGCGCTGGAACTGATTATGTGCGAATTGCACGCTGGTGGTAAGTTTGATAATGAAAGTAACGGCGCGTACAAGGTTTCTGGTGGTTTGCATGGTGTGGGTGTTTCTGTGGTAAACGCATTGTCTAAATGGCTGGAAGTTCGCGTATGGCGTGGCGACAAAGAAGCGTTTATGTCGTTCGCAGACGGTGTGCCAACGTGTGATTTGAAAATAAGTGAAAATAAATCTGGTATCGAACATGGAACAGAAGTAACTTTCCTGCCTTCGGCTGAAACATTTACAGGTACAGAATTTAGTTTTGATACAATGGAAACTTGGTTGCGCGAACAGTCTTATCTGAACGCAAATGTTAAAATTATTTTGGAAGATTTGCGTGGTGCAGAAAAGAAAGAACGTGAATTCCACAGTGTTGATGGATTAAAGGGTTTTGCAACATACTTGGATAAATCCAAAGAATTGTTGAACAAAGAACCAATCCAGATGATAAAACAACAAGATGATACATATATTGAAATTGTTTTACAGTGGACAACTGCATATACAGAAACATCATTGTGCTTTACAAACAATATTCCAAACCGTGATGGTGGTACACACTTGGCGGGGTTCCGTGCAGGTTTGACTCGCGCAATTAATAAATATATTGCAGAAAAGGGAACCAAGAAAGATATCAATTTGTCTGGTGAAGATTTCCGCGAAGGTTTAACAAGTATCGTCAGTGTTAAAATACCAGATCCAAAATTTGGTTCCCAGACCAAAGATAAATTGGTATCAAGTGAGGTTCGTCCAATCGTTGAAAGTACAGTGTCTGAAATGCTGTATGAATTCTTGGATGAAAACCCAGCGATTTCAAAAACTATTATTGATAAAATCATAGAAGCAGCAACAGCACGCGAAGCCGCGCGCAAAGCACGTGAATTATCGCGTAAAAAGACAGGTCCAGAATTGGGTGGTTTGCCTGGTAAATTGGCTGGATGTTCAGAACGTGACCCTGCAAAATGCGAATTGTTTATTGTTGAGGGGGATTCTGCGGGTGGTACTGCAAAACAGGGACGTGACCGTAAAACACAGGCGATTTTGCCACTGCGTGGTAAAATCTTGAATGTTGAACGTGTGCGTTTTGACAAGATGTTGGGTTCTGATACGATTGGTGCGCTGATTACAACAATGGGCGCAGGTATCGGTAAAGACGAATTTGATATTGAAAAAATGCGCTATCACAAAGTTATTATCATGACCGACGCGGACGTTGACGGTCAGCATATTCAGACATTGTTGATGACGTTCTTTTATCGTCATATGCCACAGGCAATTGAACGTGGATATATCTATGTCGCAAAGCCACCTTTGTACGGTGTTACACGCGGTAAACAACAAATCTATTTACAGAATGAACGTGAAATGGATGACTATTTGATGGAACAACTGGCGACAGACGGTATGATTGAAACATCAAATGGTGTTCAAGTTTCTGGTGCAGACTTGAAACGTTTGTTGGGATTGGTTTTGGAAATGCGTAATTGTTTGCAACCATTAAATCATATTGTTCCATTGCGTTTTGTAGAAGCATTGGCATTAAATGGTGCATTTGAAAACCAAAGTGCGGAAAACTTTGCCGCTGTTCAAAATATGCTGGATGCCCAAGAACTGGAATTTGAACGTGGATGGAAAGTGTCCAGTACGCCGGCCGGTATTGAAATCACACGTACATTACGCAGCGTACGCGAAACATATCTGTTGCCTGTTGAAAAAATCAACGGTATGGAAATACGCGGCTGGCACAGATTAAATGGTCGTGAAGAGTTGATGGAAACTTTCAGTAAACCAACAACACTGCGTGTGAAATCAAAATCACAAAAGATTTGGGGCGCGTTGACATTGTTAAATACTGCATTTGAATATGCGAAAACAGGATTGAAAATCCAACGATACAAGGGTCTTGGTGAAATGAATGCAGAACAGTTGTGGGAAACAACAATGGATCCAAATCATCGTTCGCTGTTCCAGGTTAAAATTGACGACGCCGCCAAAGCAGACGAAGTTGTATCTATGCTGATGGGTGATGTGGTTGAACCGCGTCGTGACTTTATCGTTGAAAACGCGTTGGATGCAAATCTGGACGTTTAATAGTTCGGCACAGGGTTAAACCTGTGCCATATTTTATAGGGGTAAATTATGACTGTGTCTTCAAAAAAAGCAAAATTAAATGCAGAAATTGAAAGATTGGAAAAGGAATTAACAGATTTATCTGATAATTTGTCTGAATCACAGGTTGGATATAAACGCGCCAGAATACAACAGTTAAAACAAGAACTGGCGGATGTTGATAAAAATCAATTTAACAGCGCGTCTGATAAACTGAAACAAGATATGGCGCAACAAGATATGATGGCAGCCATGACACAGGGACAAGGGCGCAGTTAAAATATTTATGGAAACAATATGTCTGAAAAAACTGACGGATTTAATCGTGCGCTGATTGATTTGAAAAACAAACAACGATTGATGGATAATCAATTTGGTGATATGTCGCCGATTGATAATAACAAGTTGCCAAATATGCCACGGGGCAGCGTGGTTGTATTGTCGAAAAAGGTAAAAAATACATTAAATTTGATACAAGAAAAAACAAAGGAAAGTGGCAAAGAAGTTCCTTTTTTGTTGTATGGAAAAACAGAAGGACAATTGGTTCTTTTTACAAACATAGATGCAGATTTTAGTAATTTACAAACAACAGAGGCGAATTTTACAAATCTGACCAAGAAATTACAGAATTTTATTGATGAATCAAAACAAGACGGAACGGATATTGTTGCACATGGACATTCTCATCCAGCGCGTTCTGCGTATTATCGTAATTTTTCGCTGGGTGATATGAATGCGTATAAAAATATGCGTTTGGATAATGATGTTTTTAGAACAGGAAAAATAGAATTGTGTTCATGTCTGTTGACAGACGGAAATTATAATTTCTTGTTCTTTGATGGGAATGATTATTATAAATTTAATGATGTGTTTGTTCAGGCAGAAAATGGTGATTTTATTGAAAAGTTGCCATGTTATAATAAACTGGATTATACCAATATTATGTATCAAGGGCGCGATTAAAATAATGTTTTCTGCAAATTGGTTTTTTTATTTAGAGAAAAAATTGCGTGATATGGGGTTGGATTCTGACAACCAATCTTTTGATGAAATACTAGATATTTTGCAGAATAAAAAAATATGTTCGCCAGATGAATTTGCATCTCATTGCGTGTATGTAATTTTAGCAGGTGGTTTTTCACAACAAACCGCCAAAAAAATTCATAAAAAAATAATGGATGTTTTATTTTGCCCACCCCGTCCGCTTCGCGGCCACCCCTCCCCGGGGGCGCAGAATGCGCCGCCGTCGGAGGGGAACTGGACAAGTTCTCCTCCTGGGGAGGAGTACCCCGCAGGGGGGAGGTGGGTACAAAAAAAATCTGATATAAATTGTGCGTTGCCACAAAATAAAAGTCTTTTAAGTTTTGCAAAATCTTTACGTAAATCAGGCAGTCTGCCAGAAGCGTTGTTGTGGAACGAAATAAAGTCTAAACAAATAAACGGATTTGATTTTGATAGACAAAAAGTAGTCGGAAACTATATTGTTGATTTTTATTGTGCTGAATTGGCTTTGGTTATAGAAATTGATGATAAATCTCATGACCTTAAAGATATGTATGACGAAAACAGGGAAAAATATTTATCATCGTTGGGATTGCGTGTCATTCATGTTTCGGCGCAAGATGTGTTAAAAAATCCAATATCTGTGGCAGAAATGTTGAAAATGCATTTACGGTCTGAAAACAGAAATCTTTTTGATGTTTTGATAAAAATTTTTAATAACAAAAATAAAATAAATGCGGTTTGTAAAATCTGGAATAATCGCGTTGCGTTGTGTGATGGTTATTATCAATTACAAGATTTAGATGATAAATTAAAATATCTGCAATCGTTGCCGCATATTGGAAAAATAACTGCAAATCATCTGGCGCGAAATCTGGGCGAAGATGTTGTTAAATATGATATTTGGATTCAGCGTTTAGGGTGTGCTTATTCTGGTCGTGATGATTTATTATCAAAAATAAACAATGGAAAATTGTGTGATGAAATAAAATCTGCGTGCGATGATATGTTTGTGCATTTAGTAAAACAGACTGGATTACCACGCGGATATATTGATGTTGTTCTTTGGAAAAGTCTGCAACAAGGGTTAATAAAGTTATGAATGTGAAAATAGAACAATCTTGGAAAGATGCGTTGTCGTCAGAATTTGATAAAGAATACTTTATTAAACTGACTGATTTTGTACGTGGGGAATATTTGTCTGGGAAAAGAATTTTTCCAGATGCAAAAAATATTTTTAATGCGTTTAATCTGTGTCCGCTGAATTCTGTCAAAGTTGTTATTATCGGTCAAGACCCATATCATGAACCAGGACAGGCACATGGACTGTGTTTTTCTGTGTTGCCACCAACGCCAAATCCACCAAGCTTGCAAAATATATACAAAGAAATTGAATCTGATTTGGGACGACCATCTGTTACAAATGGCGATTTAACATACTGGGCGCAACAGGGTGTATTGTTGCTAAATTCAACATTGACTGTTCAGGCGCATTTGGCTGCATCACACAGTGGACGCGGTTGGGAACAATTTACAGACAGTGTCATTCGTGCATTAAATACGCGTGAAAATATTGTATATATGCTGTGGGGGTCGTTCGCACAGAAAAAGGGTGCAATTGTTGACGCATCAAAGAATCTGATATTGAAAAGTGCACATCCATCGCCGTTGTCTGCGTATCGTGGTTTTTTTGGAAATCATCATTTCAGTTTGGCAAATGAATACTTAACCCGGCACAACAAAACACCTATAGAGTGGTAATAAAAAATCCCCATTTTGGGGATTTTTTATTTTATTCAATGCAACAATTTACTGCGTTTTTTACCCAGGCTTTTAGTTTTGAAACTTTGCCAGATTCTGATTTTACAGGGGCAGGGGATGTTTTTTCTTCTTTTGATTTTTTTGCAGGTTTTGTTGTCGTTTTTGCTTCTCCTGTCAGCATTCCCATATTTAATCCCCAGAACATAGAATATAATTCGTATGATTGGTCAAATAATTCGTATGCAGTCTTTTTGTCGCCAGATGCCAGTGCTTTGGTTCCAACTTCGAATACGCGCATCGCAGCTGCCAGCAAGTGTTTAGATATACACCATACTTCGCCTTCGTAAGATGGAATGATTTTTAGCATTGCGTTTTTACGCATTTCGCGAACTTCGTTAATTAAATCATAGAATTCATGTTTGCCTGTTTTTGCGCCAGAAAACATCAAATGTTCTTCAATAGAAATCAGATTCATAATACCAATTGTTAAATCTTGGTCAGATGATAAATCTTTTGGATTTACTTTTTTTGCAGCATCTAATGCTTCTACATATTCTTGAACAGATTTAATCTTTTTCATAATTTCCCCCGTCTATTAAAAACAAATCATCATTGCCCAACTGGCCAGTACCAATGCAACAACTGGTAATACAACTTTTTCAAATGGAAAGTGTGCATGTCCACCGTTTTTCTTTTTCATCCATTGATACAATTTAGATGTCAAAATAAATATCAATGCGCCACACAGTGTTCCAAACAATACAGGGTCCATAACCAGACCGCCACAAATCAATGTAGGATTGTATTCAACAACGCCCATGTAAACAAAACCAACCATTGCAATTGATGCCAATATAACAATTACATCGCGACCCCAAAAGTGCCAATTTTTCTTGTCCATAAACTTTAATGTCCAGTAACCCAGCAAAGTCAACAATGCCCCAGCCCACAGTCCAACAACACTGTCTGGCACGCCCAGGCGACGTGCAATATCAAGACCTGCACCAATTGCGATTGTGCATACAGGACACGCAGGATTTGCAATTGCAGATACCGGTAATAATGCAAATAATGCTGCAAGTAATTTACGCATAATTCCTTTCCTTTTTTTATAGTCCAAATGATTATGGCAAAATTACAAAATAATGTCAACGAGTCTAAATGCCCTTTTATTTTATGTTATGTTGTGTTATAATATCAAGTAATAAAAAAGGGTTAGTAATGCAAAAAAATAAAGCAAAAAAATTCTTGATTGGAAGTGCGTTGGTTAGTGGATTGTTGTTTGGTGCGCATTTGTTTGTAAAAAACAAGGATGACCAAGATGATAAAAAAAGAGATAAAATAGAAAATGTAAAATTTAATACATCTCGCGCGTCAAAACATAACAAGGAATTATTCGAAAAGTGTCGCAGTAAAGTTAAAATGTCATTGATTTTTGTAGAAAATGATTATGCTTATGTTTATTTTTGTGGCAAAGCTTGGACAACGGGTGGTGGTTTGACTGTTTTGTATAACGCAGACGGGACATATAAAAGAGTTACTAAAAATACAAAGGTTCCTTCGGTTGAAAATCGTGATAAATATATGGGACGATATATGACGTTTGAAATCTTAAAAGATATCGAAAAATATGTTAAAGTTCCGATGGATGAAAAAACAATGATTGCAACCTGTATGTTTAGATATTGTATCGGTGGGGCAAATTTTCAAAAATCTAAATATTTAAAGTATTTGAATTCTGGTAAAACAGGGGCGGAATTGTCAAAAACTCTGACGGGATGGCGCGAACAAAAGGGTGTCTTAAATAGATGTTATTTCTTTGCTGCCTTGTTGGAAGATAAAATAAAAATAACAGATTTGCTTAATTTACGATGTGAAGGTTGTTATAACTTGCTTTTGGAAGATATCGTTGTTCATAAAAATGGAAAAATAAAAACGGATAAAAATAATTTCTGTGAATGGAATTTTTCTAAAATAGAAAAGAATTTAGCAAAAGCAAAAAAACCACGTACAATAACATTGAATGTTGCAAATGGGAAAAGGGTACGGGTTGAATGTAAACTTGTTAAAGATGTTGTTATGGATTATGTGTTGGAAGATGTCAAAGAAAGTAGCGATAAATCACATGCTGCTAAGTTTATTTTAGGAACAGGTGCGGTTATTGGTATGGGAATTGCGGCAAGTAATTTTAAAAAACGACGGATAACACAAAAAAGACGTACTGTTCGCAAAACACGATAAAAACAACCGCCCGGATGGGCGGTTTAATCTTGTTTTCTATGTAAAGTTTTTTTACCCCTACTTAATCATACCAAATACAAACCCCATACTTTTAATATCTAATTGAGATTTTTGATTTTTAGTGATAAAATACAAGATGAATCCATAGGGATATGGGTTCGGGGCCGTCGTAAGCCCAGCGTATTCGGTGCAAAATTGCATGTGGCATCGTTATCCGATGTCATTCCTGTGGTTTTGTGTCGTGATTTATCCCTGACTTGTATAAGTCGGGGAGCTGTTTGTTATACAACAGGGGTAACCCGAAAACAACAGAATCAATAATACGCTGATTTACGAACTCCCCGACCGCCTGATATCCTATGGCGGTCTGATATTTTGTATTGGGGGGATTATGAAAATAATAACATATTTATTTTTCATGATAATGTTTACAACAAATGGATTTTGTGGGGTTGTAATAAAAAAAGCTGTCAGTCAACAACAAGAACCGTACGTTGAAGTTAGCGATATGGATAAAGACCAAATTATCGCTACGCTAAAAAATGACATAAAACTAATTGATGAGCAAATGGCACAGTGTAAAAAACAACAAAAGGGTTGGACGGCGGCTACGGTAATTGGTGGTTTAGGGGTCGTTGGTACAGGTATTGGTGCAATCGTACAAAATAATCAAATAAAAGATAAAAAATCTGAATTGAAAAATGCACAAGATGAATTAAAGGCGTTAAAATGAAAAAAATTTTTTTCTGTATGTTTTTTTCTATGTTGCCGTCATTCGTATCTGCGTTGTCGGTCGGGCAAAAAGATGCTGAAATTAGTCGTTTGATGGCAGAAAAACAGCGTAAATATGCAGAACTTGAAAAATGTGTTAAATCAGTAAATGGATTAAAAATTGCTGGTATTTCTACGATTGGGTTGACGGCTGGTGGGGTTGCGTTAAATATATCACAGGCAAAACAAAGTAAATCTTTGGATAAACAAATAGATACTACAAATCAAAAAATAGAACAGAAAAAACAAGAAATAGAAGAAAAACGTATAAAAGAAGAACAAGAAAGATTGAAACGGGAAAAACAAGCGCAAGCTAAAGCGATGTGCGAGGCAGACAAAACAAAAGTTTATAATAATGGTAATTGTGTTGATAAAACAGTGGCAGAAGAACAACAAATAAATTCTGTTGCGCAGAACAAATCCAAGGTTGAATCAGATAACACAATTGATATAAACCAAGAAATAGAAGAACAGGAAAATTGCGAAAAAATAACATCTATGAAGCCTGGTACAGAATGTTATCAAGATGAAACAGGTAAATGGAAAATCCGTTGGACAGTCAAAGATGGCGACTCTTGTTCAATCTCGGAATGTTTTGATAAAACAAACACTGCGACATGCAAATATGTTTGGGTGCCAAGTTCTTTTGAATGTGTTGCAGATACGTGTAAAACAGGTTATAAAGTTTTTGGTCATATGTGCCAGAAAGAAATTCCGATACAATGTGATGAAACAAAGGGGGAAATAGTTTCTGTATCTGGGGATATTTGTATAAAATGTACGCAAGGGTATATAGCAAGTAACGGAAAATGTGAAAAATGTCCGCACGATAAAAAACCAGATGGCAATAAATGTATAGATTATACATGTGGACCATCAGAATTTAAAACATGGGGCGATTGTACAAAGTGCCAAAAAAATTATATCGTAGAAAACAATCATTGTGTTGCGTGTCCGGATACAAAAAAAGCCGAAAACAATAGTTGCATAGATTTTAGTTGTCCATCAAACATGTACAAATCATTTGGCGAATGTGTGGCTTGCAATACTGTATTTGAAAATATGGTGCCAAATGCAGACCAATCTGGTTGCGAACCAAATAAAATCCTCAGTGTATTAGAAATATTCGAACAGGCGTGTGCAGAGGTTGGTGGAAATTTAGAAAACCAAACAAAATGTGTATTAACTGATAACGTGTTTGAAAATCGAAATGAAAAATGCAGAATCATAGAGGAAAAAGTCAAACTGCCTGTTTTTATTGGCAGTGACGATGCTGGCATAACGAGTTATTGTTCTGTTTAAGTGTGTTTTAGTGATAAAAAAATCCCGGAACACCGGGAAATTCTGGTAGCAGCGGAGGGACTTGAACCCCCGACACGCGGATTATGATTCCGCTGCTCTAACCAGCTGAGCTACGCTGCCAAGCGACACAGATTATAACAGTATTTTTTTTAATTGCAAGTAAAAGACGCAAGTTTAGGTTTTATTGGTTTTTTGTCCTGTTGTCGTGATTTTTTTGTGTGATAAAATATGGGGTATGAGAAAGTTTTTACCCGTTTTATTAGTTTGTTTTGTTTCCAGTGCATTCGCGGATGAAAATCCGTTTTTTAACGGGTATGATAATCAGATTGTGTTTAATGTCGGAACAGGAACAAATCATGGCTTTCTAATTTCGCCACCAACAGAATTTGTGCCGTTTGCAATGTTGCAATTTCAATATTCGCAACCCGCAAGTTTTTTTAGAATACCTGCACGAATGTCTTTGAATGTATTTCAAACAATTGGGTATGGCAAACGATATGGTTGGGATTGGCGCGACTTTACAATTCCAATCGCAATGGTGTCAGGTGACGTCAGTTTGTTACAGTGGTATGATTGGAATTTCTTTATGGGTTTTGGGGCAGGGTTCCAAGCGCAACAGAATGACAGAATTGGTTCAAAACTAATTTTCGGATTTAAACTGGGGGCGGCATATCGTATATCAGAATGCACCGCCATAGAGGCGTTTATGCAGCATATGTCCAACGGCAACACAGCCCCAGAAAATAATTCTTATGCGTTTTATGGTCTGGGTTTTGCATATAATTTCTGATAAAAACTTTGTCCTTGATTTTTATAACGTCACCCGTATAATTGGAACAGTTTTCATCGCCCTAATAGTCTAGTGGTAAAACACGTCCTTGGTAAGGACGAGTCGCAAGTCCGATTCTTGCTTAGGGCACCATCCGCTTTCGCTTACGCTACAGCGAGATTGGTTTTTGCAAAAAAGCAAGCGAAGGTGTAGGGTTAGAGAAACGGATGTCTCGCTGTAATGAGAGAAACGAATGAAAGCGGACAAATAAAATGTATTATGTTTATGTTTTATAAAGTATCAATAATCCAGAACATTTTTATGTCGGATATACAAGTAACTTAACGCAACGTATCAAAGCACACAATTCTGGAAATTCAATCCATACAAATAAATTTAAGCCATGGAATTTGCGTGGTTATTTTGCGTTTGACAGTGAAGAAAAAGCAAGAAAGTTTGAAGCGTTTCTTAAAACTGGTAACGGTAGAATTTTTCAGAAAAAATTCGTTTGATTTTTTTATCACCCTGCGGGCACCATCCGCTTTCGCATCTATTTTGCGTTTGTTTGTACTGTGATTTGTGATATAATGTCCTCGATAAGAAAGGGGATATAAATGGTAGCTGTTAAACAGAATGATTTAGAAAAAAGATTAAGTCAATATCCAAAACTTGTAGCATCGTATGGTGAAAATTCAGAGCAAGTTATCAGTTTTATCGAAAAACAAAATAAAAAAATACAAGACTATATTGATGGTAAATTGGATATTGATGCAGAATCTGCACCTGTTATGCAAGAATTTATAGATATGTTTGCAAAAGATGAAAAGACACGTGTTGCGGCATCTGAAAAGTTAGCGAACTTTTTAAATGAATTAAAAAATCTAGAACAAACAGACCAAGTAACGCCAGATGTAACAGAAAATCAAGTGCGTGTCATTATTGAAAAAAAGCGTAAACGTTCGCCATACCCTGACAGAAATCAAGAGTTTATTGATGCGGTATCGGCTGCTGTGTTTGTTGATATGGGGCTGATTTCAGATGCTGATTACAAGGCGGCAAATGGTAAACCAGATAAAGTCTTGGATTTATTGCAATCTGTGCCGGAACTAAACGAAAAACAACAGCAAGAATTTTCTGCACGTCTTGCAGACCGTTTGGTTGAAAATGACGCTTTGTTTGATATGTTGCCACCAAGTATTTTAGCCAAGGCATACACAGAATTTAAAAGAAGATTAGAATCTGCAGATGAAAAAGAACACGATGCGCTGGAAAATCGTTCGCAAAAAGTTCAAGACAGAATGAATCAATTAACCGATGAATTTGCGGGTAAGGTTGGTTATTGGTTCGCAGATCAGACAAGTATTGCAGATATTTATGATGGATATTCTGAAATGTTTGCTGTGTGCAAAGAATATTCTGATGATTCGCGCAAGGCTGTGATTGACCAAAATCAATCAACACTGGACGAATGTATGAAATCATTTGATGATTTGTGGGGTCTTGATTCTGTTGATCCAGAACGTGCAGAAGAACTGGAACCTAGATTAGATAAGTTGAATAAGGTTTTAGATAAACATGATGTCAGTGAAGAAACAATGGGATTGGCTGGGAAATACAAATTCTTGGACAAGGATGGTAAAACAATTCCACAATTTGTTGATGCACACGGAAATGCGGTTGTTGATTATTCCAAAGGTTGTGTTTTAGATGCTGATGGACGTTTGGCACGTGTAATTGACTTGGCAAAGCATGATGTCGCAAAAAGACATGTTGCACAGTTGGATGAAGAAATTAATGCTGATGCATTGGGTAAAGAAGCAGATGATGCTGTGTTGTTTAAATTGTTTGAAATTGATACAGCAGGCAAGGTTGTAGAAGGCGCATTGGAAAACCCAGAACAGTTTACAGACCCAAAATATTTTGAATCCTTTGTTGCAGAACTGGGGCAAAATGGCGGTCAGGTTACCGAAAATGGGTATCAAGGTGCGATGGATGCACAAGTAAATCAGACAATGGGTTTTGCAGGACGGTTAAAGTCAAAGTTGAAAAATGCATCAGGCAAGGCAACAGGTTTCTTTAAAAAGTTATTCAAGCCAATTGAAAAAAATGATAGGCGTGCAAAAGACAGATTTGAAAATACAGACAAATCAACAGACAGACAAAAAAGAATTGAATTCTTTAAACGTATGTTGACTGGATTTGCAAATGCGTTTTTGGTCAGTGCTGCGATTACTGTAATTGCAACTGCGGCTGCAAGTTTGTCGGGTGTTAGCTTAGCGACGTCATTGGCTGTCGTTGGTGTTGTAACCGCAATTGGTGTTTCTGCATATCAAATTCATAAATGGAAAAAAGCACAAGAAAAAGATGGAAAACCAACAAATATTCAGGCGTTGCTGGCAGATGGACGTATGATGGCAAGTCTGGGAACGTCTGCGCTGGGGGCAATTGCAATGTGTTTTGGTGCCGCAGGATTCGCGCAAGCAGCGATGGCACTGGGATTTGGTGCTTTGACCCTTGGTGGTGCGAATAATGTTGTTTCAACATATCAAGATGCAAAACAGCATGGTTTTAGTACGACAGAATCTTTGGTTTGGGCGTTGGGGAATGCGGCTGCTGTTGTTGCTGGTGGTATTACAGGGCGTATGACCGCAAATTGGGGAATAAACCAATTCAATGCACACAATCCTGAAAATACCGTATTCCAAAATAAAGAAGTAACACAGCAAGAACAGACTGTTTCACGTGAAGAAACACGTATTGTTTATAAAGAAGGTGTAACAGAACATGCGCGTGAAATCGCAGAATCTTGGTACAGGGACAACCCAGCAGAATTACAACATCGTGTTGAAATGATAGAACAATATAATGCAGAAAATGGTACAAATATTGACCCTTATCGTGCAATTGTTTTGAATGCAGATGCCGGTGGCCAAACATTTGATAATAACGCATTACATGTTGATGGCGGTGGTGTTAAATACAGTGGTGGTCAACATACTGTTATGACAGACGCATGGGCCAGGGCACATGATGTGTCGCCACAAGAATTGGCTGCATTAAGAAATATGTTCGCAGATGGCGTATTGACATCTGATGAAATGTCTGCAGCAATGAAAATGGATGCAATGGTGTCTGCGAATAACGAAGTCGGATATGTTGATGGACGTCCCGCCCATTATGATGGTGTGTTACATCAAAATACGGTTGATGCAAATGGAAACCCAATATTTACAACTTATACAGGTGGGGAATCTGTATTTGAAAACCAAACTGTGGTAATTCAAGATACTGTGACAGTTGATGTTGTGAATTATAATCCTGTTGATGTGCCATTTGGAATGGGTATGTTTGGACAGTATTTTAGAAAAGGATATTCAAAACTAAAAGACAGAATTGGTACGTTTGCTGATAAAACATTTAAAACTAAAAAAGAAATAATAGAACCAGAACCACCAGAACCACCAGTTCCACCAGTACCACCAAGACCATTACCACCAAGGCCAGAACCAAAGCCGTTGCCACCACATATAGAACCGGAACCACCAGTTCCGCCGGTGCCGCCAAAACCATTACCACCAAGGCCAGAACCAAAGCCATTGCCACCACATATAGAACCGGAACACGATCCTGTATTGCGGATAAGTCGTGCAAACGCAAAAATTTTGTTGGATTCACCAGAAATAATAGAACGAATCCAACAGGGACGTCATGGTGCCGCATTATCACACAGGATTGCAGAGCATTTAAAGTCCAAGAAAAAAGATGTGGAACAGAAACTTCGTAAAGCCAAGAAAGAATGCTCGTGGTCTGCTGACAGACTTGCAACCGATGAAGAGCTGGCAATCGCAGTTGAACAAGTTTTCTTGCGTGAAGAATTGAAGGGTTATCACGGTGAACATGCGCACCAACACGCAGGTGAAATTGGTAAGTATGCAGAACTGGAAAAACTGGAACAGCGCAGAAAGTATATTACAAACGATAAAGATTTGAGAATCTGGCAGTTTGAATATAATAAACTGGTTGCAGAAATAAAAGATTTGGAATCCAGATTGATACCAGATGAATACTTTGTTGATGCACAGGAATTTATACCTGAATACAAGCGTAAAAAGCAAGAACAGGGGAATGTTCAATATGTGCAACCTGCTGTGATTGTTGAACAAGAACCAGTTGAAGAATCAGTTGAACCTGAATCTGTGACAGAAGAAATTGTTGATAAAGAACCAGAAATCACAAATCAAGATTCTGCGGTTGTTCAACAAGAACCAGTAGATGTGGCCCAAGAACCAACAACAGCAAGAGGTAATTCTAAATCTAATCCATTTAGAATTGCGACTGTTGCGGTAAAGGACAGAAAGCCACGTAACATATTGCATATTTTTAAAAAGGCTGCAAAAAATATAGAAGAGAACCCAAGGGATGTTTATAGAAAAATGAGAAAACAAAAAAAGAAAGGTATGCCTGTGGGTTATCAGACAACGTCTGGTAATGATATGTAAAAAAACACCCCGTTCGCGGGGTGCTTTTTTATTGCAAATAGATTTTTTCTGTTTTAATATTACGGCATCGCAGTATTTGTACATGTTGACGTGACTGACAACCACCGAGTGGCAATGATGCTTAAAAGTTATAAATCAGGGTGGCACCGCGCAGCCAAATTTTTAGACTTGCGCCCCTGAAATTTAATAACAATATGGGTGCCAAAAATCCTTAATATTTTTGCGCCTAATAAAATAAAAAAAGGGACCAAAATGTTATCTTTGAAATCAAAGTTTAGAACACATACTTGTGGTGAATTGAACGCGTCAAACGTTGGCGAAACAGTTGTTCTGTCGGGTTGGGTTCATCGTAAACGTAATCATGGGGCGCTGTTGTTCGTTGACTTGCGCGATAATTATGGAATTACACAGGTTGTTTTTGATGGTGGCGATGAACAACTGGAACGTGTGCATCCAGAATCTGTTGTTAAAATTACAGGTACTGTTGTTGCACGTGATGCGGCCGCTGTGAATGAT
This sequence comes from Candidatus Enterousia sp., assembly GCA_045651525.1. Lineage (GTDB taxonomy): Bacteria > Pseudomonadota > Alphaproteobacteria > Rs-D84 > Rs-D84 > Enterousia. The sequence continues at coordinate 32,789 of JAZRSO010000009.1, forward strand.
AAAATTCCAACAGGTAGTATTGAAATTCAGGCACAGTCTTTTGAAGTTTTGACAAGTGCGGCGGTCTTGCCTTTCCAAGTCTTTGGTGAAGACGAGGTTGGCGAAGAATTACGTTATAAATATCGTTTCTTGGATTTGCGTCGTGAAAAACTGCACAACACTATTTTGACCAGAAATAAGATGATGAAGTGGTTGCGTGACAGAATGTGGGATTTGGGTTTTTCAGAATTCCAAACACCAATTTTAACAGCGTCCAGTCCAGAAGGTGCACGTGACTTTATTGTACCAAGCCGTTTGCACCATGGAAAATTCTATGCGTTGCCACAGGCGCCACAGATGTTTAAACAGTTGTTACAGGTTTCTGGATTTGACAGATATTTCCAAATTGCGCCTTGTTTCCGTGATGAAGATTTGCGCGCAGACAGATTATTGGAATTCTATCAATTAGACTTGGAAATGTCGTTTGTCGATTTGGCAGATATTCAGGCGGTTGGTGATGCTGTTATGCCAGATTTGGTTCGCGCGTTCGCGCCTGATGCAAATGTTTATCCAGAAATTCCACACATCACATTTGATGATGCAATGTTAAAGTATGGTTCTGATAAACCAGATTTGCGTAATCCAATTATTATCAGTGATGTAACAGAAATATTCCGTGGATCTGATTTTGGTATCTTTGCAAATGCAATTGAAAACGGTGCAGTTGTTCGTGCAATACCTGCGCCAAATTCTGCGGATAAACCACGTTCTTGGTTTGATAAGTTGGGCGATTATGCGGTTAAAGAGCTGGGACTGGGTGGTCTGGGATACATTGTGTTCGCAGAAGAAGCCAAGGGTCCTGTTGCGAAAAAATTAGACGCGGACAGAATTGCAAAACTGCATGAAATTGCAGGTGATAATGCGTCTTTGTTCTTTGTTTGTGATATGGTCGAACCTGCATCCAAGGCCGCAGGTAAATTGCGTAATAAACTGGGTGATGATTTAGGTTTGGTAAACAAACGTGACTTTGCATTCTGTTGGGTTGAATCGTTCCCATTCTTTGAACCAGACGAAGATCGTGGTGGCGAACCAAAGTTCACGCATAATCCGTTCTCGTTCCCGATGGCAACATTGGAAGAACTGAATACGAAAAATCCATTTGATATCAAGGCGGCTCAGTTCGATATGGTATTAAATGGTTTGGAAATTTGCAGTGGTGGTTTGCGTAACTATAACCCAGACATTATGAAAAAATGTTTTGAAATCGCAGGCTATCCAATAGAGGCTGTTGAAAAGAATTTCAGCGGTTTATACACTGCGTTCCAATATGGCGCACCACCGCACGGTGGTTGTGCATTCGGTATCGACCGATTGGTATCTGAAATCACAGGATTCGGTGACAGTGTTCGTGAAGTAGTTGCGTTCCCTGCAAACCAACGTGGACAAGACTTGTTGATGGGCAGCCCGAACGAGGTTACTGAACAACAACTGCGTGATGTTCATATTCAGGTAAGAAAGAAAAACTAAATAAAAAAATCCCCCATTTGGGGGATTTTTTATAAGAAATTATACCTGTTGGAAAAAGCTTTTGTATAGATATAATTTGTACAAATAAAAAATAATAGGAATTTATAATGTACGATTATATTCATAACTTGTCCAAGAATTTAAATCTGACCCAATATCAGGAAAATAAAATTTTATCCGATTATGAAAAATATAATGTTGCGCGTCTGGAAAAACGTGGCGGGGTTTTATATGCGCCTTATGTGGTGCATGGTTTTTGGGGACGTGTGTCGCGTGTGCTGTTTGGTGCGCGTGCAGATTTAATCGGAAAAAACAAAACGCTGTTGCGCGCACAAAGAAATATTCGTTTCTATGCAAATGGTTTTCATTGTGTGAAAATAGGGCGATATACGTACTATGCGGATGCATCAGGTCAGGTTATGTCGCAACAAGATTTTAAACGCGAAATCACAAATTAAAATTTATCGTGTGTTTTTGTAAATACACGCATAAATTCTGGGTCAAATTCACGCATTATTTCTGATAAAGAATACTGACGGCCGTTGTTCGGTAAAATACCCAGATTTATTGTTACTGGTGTTGGTGCGGTGCCGCGTAATGTTAAATCAAATTCTGCGGTCATTTGTCCGTTTGTAATCGCCAATCCACCAATTGCGTTTGTGTGACGCATAGATAACTCAATTGGTTGAGTGGTGATAAAGTTGCCGTTATCATATGTGCCAACCAGGTGCATGGTTTTTAATTTTGTTTCGCCAACACTTAGTGCTTTTGCCAATGCGTATTCTGCATTTGATATTTTTATATTTTGTGCAGATGAATAAAAATCATCAAACGACATACCAATTAAATAACCTGATGTAAATGTTAAATCGACATCGCCACGCATGTTATAATATATATCGTGTGCAATCTTGCCGTTTGTTGTAAAGTTTAATTCGCCTGTTATCATTGTGTCGCGTATGTTTAATGGCATACTTTGCGATAATAATGCGCCATTTATCATAAACTGATTTAGTTGTGCAAATATTTTGTATTTTGATTTGTCTTTATCAATTGTTGCCAATAAATTACCACGTGTTTTATCTGTAATAGAAAATGTTTGCGTGTTTGGTTTTAGTGAATATACAAAGTTATTATACCGGTTGCCTTGGTATATCAAAGTATTTGCATATAGTGATATATTCACAGGCAATTCAAATAATGTTAAAACTGGGTCGTTTGTTAAGAATTCTAGTTCTGCAAAATTATCTATAAAGTTTTTGTTCGCAAATGAATCAATAGATAATATATCTGTGTTCAGTGTTATCGTGTTATCAGATACAGAACCTGAAAATTTATTGTCTGCAATTGTTATTTCAAGATTTGATATTTTTCCATTTTTATAAAATCCAGATACAGAATATTTGCCATCGTTCACAAAGCGTAAATCAATGTTCGGTAACCAAGATTTAAAGCTGGTGCCTGAAATATAGAAATAATCATCGTGTGCAGAAAATTCCCATGTGTTATTATGCGGTATAAAACTGAGTGTGCCGTTTTGCCATATAAAATCGCCAGGCGCATTCATTATGAAATCTGGGATAAATGGAATTTTTACTTTTAACCATTTTAATGTTTTATTCTTGGCAAAGTTATATGTTGCGCTAACTTTTTTGTTTTTGATGTTATATGTGCCGGCAATGTCAGAAAATTTAAAGTTTACAACACCTGTATCGCCAAGTTTGTAAATCATATTCATAAATTCTGTATTAGATGGCATTGGGTTGTTTGTTTGAATGTTGATTGTAAATTTATCGTTATCAACATATATGCTGCCAGAATAATCGCCGTATGAAAATTTGGTGCATTCCCATTTTGTTGGCGTGCCAGAAAATAAACACATTGTTTCAACACCATTATATGGCATTGTTATCATAATTTTTTCTGCGCTATCTTTTGTAATTATGCCACCGGAAATAACAATATCGTCTGCAATAACATTTGTTATTTGTAATTTGTCTGTTGTTGCCGAAACGTCTATTTTTAGATGTTTAAATGTTTTTTTTCCAAATTTTAATGCGCCATAAAAATCAATATCAAATTTTGTTTTATGAAATAACTTGGTTGGACGCATTAAAAACGAAAAATCAAAGTCTATGTCTGGCGATACCAGTTGTACTGTTCGTGTGCCGTTTTCAGATACGGTTATATTGCCTGAAAAATTATCAGAATGCAGATTTGTAAATTCGTATGTGTCGCGTCCATCCCATTCAAAATCTGTGGATATTTTTACAGTCTGTTTTATTTGTGGTTCTTCAAACCCAAACCATTCGTTTATGTATTGTGTTTCTAAATCCATGTGGCCACGAATGCTGCCGTCAGGAAAGAATCTGCCTGTTAAATCAAGATTGTTGTTTTTGTTTTTTATCGTGAAAGAATCACCGATAAATTCAACTTCGTATTTATGGTTTTGTGAACGTATTGTGCCGTGAAACTGTCCGTTGGTAAAGTCTGCACGTATAATATGAAATTTGCGTCCCATAAATATTATATTACTGTTATAAATTTCAATGTTATGATTGAATTCAGCAGGGGTCAGTTTATCAACTGTTATGTTCGCATCGTAAATTACAACTGCGTCGTTTAATTTGCTGTCGCCAATGTTAAAAAAACTGCGAAAAGGTATTGAAAATAATACTGTGCCAATTTTTGCGTTTGGTATATCAACATCGTGTGCAGCGATTGTGGCGCCACCCAATAAACTAAAATGTAAATTGCCCCCAAGTTTTACAGGAACGTTTGTTTGTGTTCGGATAGATTGTTCAATTGTTGGTCTGAAACTGTTTAATGTAATCATTGGTGGAATCAACACCATCAGCAGACCAATCGCGGCGATTGCTGAAATAATAGACCAAAATATTCTGCGTTTATATCTGGGTTTTAATGCCATTCTCTCTTTCCTTGTAATTTGATTATAATGGATTACAATTATAATTGTGAATAAAAAAATGAAGCGAGCAGAATTTTATCTTGAAAGTGATTATCAGCCGATGGGTGACCAACCAACGGCAATATCTGAATTAGTGGCCGGTGTGAATGATGGGCGACAAAGTCAGGTTTTGTTAGGTGTGACGGGTTCTGGCAAGACTTTTACAATGGCAAATGTTATTGCAGAACTGGGGCGACCGGCGTTGATTATGGCACCTAATAAGATTTTAGCAGCCCAGTTATATACGGAAATGAAATCTTTCTTTCCACGAAATCATGTTGAATATTTTGTGTCTTATTATGACTATTATCAGCCAGAGGCGTATATGCCAACAACTGATACTTATATTGATAAAGACGCATCTATAAATGAACAGTTAGACCGTATGCGTCACAGTGCAACGCGCGCCATGTTGGAAGAACGCGATGTTATTGTTGTTTCCAGTGTGTCGTCAATTTATGGTATGGGATCGCCAGAACAATATGCTGGGATGCGATTGGTGCTAAATGCGGGTGATGTTATTGGTGTGGCTGATGTTATGCGGGCGTTGGTTGATATTCAATATAAACGGAATGATATGGCGCCTGCGCGTGGGGAATTTCGTGTGCGTGGTGATACGCTGGATGTGTTTCCATCACACGCTGTGGACAGGGGGTGGAAACTTTCTTTCTGGGGTGATGAAATTGAAGAAATCTGGGAATTTGATACACTAACCGGCGCAAAATTGCAAAAATTAAACAGAATTGCGATTTATCCAAATACCCACTATGCAACCCCAATGCCAAGTGTTTTGCAGGCAATTACACAAATCAGACAAGATTTGTCTGAACGGTTGGAATATTTTCATCAAAATATGAAATATGTCGAAGAACAGCGCCTGCGTGAACGGGTGAACTTTGATATTGAAATGATGGAAAGTACAGGCACGTGTCGCGGGGTAGAAAATTACTCGCGTTATTTATCTGGGCGATTACCAGGTCAACCACCACCAACACTGTTTGAATATTTGCCAAAAGATGCGGTTTTGTTTATTGATGAAAGTCATGTAACAGTGCCACAAATTGGTGCAATGTCGCGCGGTGACCGTGCCAGAAAAGAAACTTTGTCGCAGTATGGTTTCAGACTGCCTGCGTGTATTGATAACAGACCATTGACTTTTGATGAATGGGACAATCTGCGCCCACAGACTATATTTGTTTCTGCAACACCGGCAGAATGGGAACTAAATCAGTCTGGTGGTATTGTGTCTGAACAGGTAATTCGCCCAACGGGGCTATTAGACCCAATTTGTGAAGTCAGACCAACAACACATCAGGTTGATGATTTGCTGGATGAACTTAAAAATATTTCAGGACGTGCGCTGGTAACAACACTTACCAAGAAAATGGCAGAACAGTTGACAGACTATCTGAATGAAAATGGTGTGCGTGCAAAATATCTGCACAGTGATATTGAAACACTGGAAAGAATTGATTTGTTGCGTGATTTACGTCTTGGAAAGTTTGATGTTTTGGTCGGAATCAATCTGTTGCGTGAAGGGCTGGATGTCCCAGAATGTGAAATGGTTGCAATTATGGACGCGGATAAAGAGGGGTTCTTGCGTTCTACGCGGTCGCTGATTCAGACAATTGGGCGTGCGGCACGAAATGCAAATGGGCGTGTTATTTTGTATGCTGATAAAATTACAGATTCTATGCGAGATGCGCTGGATGAAACAGCGCGTCGTCGTGAAAAGCAGATGGCATACAATACAGAACACGGGATTGTACCAAAAACTGTGACCAAGGCCGTATTTGCCGAAGTAGGGGACGCACAAGAAAAAACTGACAAAACGCGCAAATTCGTGTATGATAAGTCTGGTGGGGTTATGGATGCGGATTCATTACGCAAGGAAATAAAAAAACTGACCCAGAAAATGCACAAGGCAGCAGAAGACCTGGAATTTGAATTGGCGGCAGAAATTCGTGATGAAATTCACCGTCTGGAAGATGACTTGTTATTGGTGGAGTAGGGTATGACAGAATTTATTTTATCAGATGTTGAACAAATGCGTGCCTGGGCGCGTGATTTTGCAAAAAAATTGCAGGCGCCTGTGACGGTCGCGTTACATGGGGATTTAGGTATGGGTAAATCTGAAATTGCACGCGCAATAATTAAAACGTTGCGTGGCGAAGATACTGTTGTCCCCAGTCCAACATTTACAATTGTACAAAATTATGATGGGATTTCTCATTTTGATTTATACAGATTGATGGATTCTTCTGAATTGACAGAGGTTGGTCTGCAACATGCAATTCAAAATGATATTACGTTGATTGAATGGCCAGAAATAGCATTGCATTTATTGCCAAATGACACAATACATGTATATATCACTGAATTAAACGGCGGTCGCAAGATTGTTGTTAAATAATATGGTACTTACATTGCACGTAACAAATAACCACGTCTGAACATGCATCTGCGGTATGCACCAACAGTTTTTGATGTGGAATTACGTGGTACAGACATTAAACTGCGTTGACCCACGTCGCGGTATTCGTTTGATTGAAATGTTACCCACAGACCATCCCAATCAGGCATAACCGCACTTTGATTTGGGGCCAACAGTTTAAATATGCGGGAACGTGGTTGGTGTGCAGGCTTGGTAATTCCAAGACATGCCTTGTGGTCGCGAACGAATTGTTCGGTGGTTACGGCCTCGTTCTCCCAGTTTAAAATGGTGGCGTTGTCAATGCTGCCACGGTTGGCAGATGCGCATGCGGTTAGTATCAATAAAACTGGTAAAATTTTTATTCTCATATCTCTATTATAATTTAATTGCCTTTTTGTGGCAATAGTTTTTATAATGTAGAAAAGAGAGAAAGGAAATTTATTATGGCAATCAATGTGCAACAGTTTGTAAAACTGGTAAATTATTATAATCAGACCGCAATGATTATGTCTGCAATTTGCGTGCAAAAAGGCGGGATTGCAATGGAAAATTATGTCGGGCGTTTTTATGCCGCCGATGTTTTAGAGTATGTTTTGGAATATGGCAGACGTCTGATTGCACAGGAAAAAAATATCTCGCCAGAGGTTGTAAATGTCGTAAATCGTTTTGCGGCCATGTTTGAAAAAGTAAAAGATTTGACAACGCCAACACAAAAACCAATTCATGAAATGACGTTGGAAGAGTTTGAAAAAGTTATGAATATTTGATATAAATATTCTGATGAAAGAAAAAAAGGAAAGAAAAAATGGTTTTCTGGAAAAAATATCTTGGTGGATTTTTAGCAGTGTTGATACTGTTTGGTTGTGCAAATCAACAACAGCAAAATGTGCCGATGTATGATACTGTGACGGTTGTTGACCAGTTGGTGATTGATGATAATTCTGTGCCAATCTTTCCAAAAAAAGCGGCGCTGACAACTGATACTGCGCGCAGATTTTCAATTGAATTACCAAAAAGATGTGAGGTTGATTGGGATAATCAAAAGGTTGTGTCTGTCGTTCCACAGGAAAAAATAGAAATTGTTCGCTTGAATGTCGACGATGCGTTGCCAGAACTGAAAGTTGACGATTATGAATTCAAAGATTTAACCGTAAAACAAAGCTTGGACAAGTTGTTGCTGGGTACAGATATTGTTGTGCTGGAAGATGAACCGTTGTATGAAAAAATTACTGGTACAATTACAACAGGCCCATTGTCTGATGCGGTTGAGTTAATGACAAAAATGGGACGCGTTTATTATTCTTATGATGATAAAAATGGTGAATTAAAGTTATCTCATCGTGGAAAGTGGCTGATTAAAATGCCCAAGAATGAAACGATAATTATGGCTTTACTGGACGCAATGCATGGGGCAGATATGCGTAACTTGTTGGTTGATTGGCAAGATAAAACAGTTGTGTTCGAAGGTAATTATCAGACAGAACGCGAAGTCGCAAAAATTATCGCAGATATTACAGATAAAAAATATATGATTGCGTGGGATATTGATGTGTATCGTGTATATCCACGTACTGATAATCCAATCGTTTGGATGAATTTGTTGCCGGCGTTTGGTGATAAAAATGTAAAAATGTCAATCCCAGGCGTTGTTGGTCGTGCATTGGTTGTTGGGCCAGAAATAAACACAAAAACATTGCAAGAATTCTTGGCGCAGCAGGCAAACGTTGTTTTGATTTCGCAGGGAACGTTTGCGATTCCAAATGGTTGGCAATCACGATTTGATATCGGTCAATGTGGCAAAGAAGAAAGACTGGAAACAGATTTAATTATCGGTGCAACAGGTAACTATGGCGACTTTGGTGGTCGTGACAAGATTGATGCAAAGATAGTTTTGCGTACATCGAATGGCGAATTGTCTTCGTTTAATATACCGTCATCTGTTGGCGATAATTATGTGATTGTTGGTATTCCAACTCATTCGTTTGTTACAACCCCAGAAACATTGATTTCACCATTTGCAGAACTGGTTGTGTTTATGTCGCCACGATTAATATCTGTGTATGATGGGGTAACAGGACACGATGATAATACAGAAGATTTAATTGGTGATGCATTGCGTGACTTTTTGAACGAATAAGGTAAAAAAGATGTTTTCAAAACTGGAAAGAAAAGTTGCTTTTAGATATTTGGGTGCCAAAAAACGCGGTTTTGGTTCTGTGATTTCTTGGGTGTCGTTGATTGGTATTATGTTGGGTGTGGCAACACTGATTGTTGTTATGTCTGTTATGGGTGGTTTTCATGATACGTTGCTGGGGCGTATTGTTGGAATGAATGGTCATGTGGTCGTTTATCATCAAGATGGTGCAATTGCAGACTTTGATTTCTTGATTGATAAAATGAAACAAAACAAAGTTATCGCAGAAAATATAACAAGTATTGTGCCAATCGCCGAAGGGCAGGTTATGGCAACTGCAAATGGTAATAATACAGGTGCAATGGTGCGTGGTATTCGTATGTCTGATTTGGCGGCAAAAACGCAATCTGGTACGCGTATTTATGGACGCGATTTATCGGCTGTCAACGATGGTGAATTGGTTGCAGGTGCATCGCTGACCCGCGCGTTGCGTGTTGGTATGGGGGACAAGATTTCATTGGTGTCTGCAAATGGCGCAACGCCAACGCCATTTGGTTCAATGCCACGTATTATGGCATATCCAGTGGTCAGTTCTTTCTTTATGGGGATGTATGAATATGATTCTGGGTATATATTTATGCCGTTGGAAACAGCGCAGAAATATCTGAATATTCCAAATTCTGTTACGCATATTGATTTGTTCTTGAAAAATCCAGAAGACACAACAAATGTTGCGGCGGCACTGGGGCGATTATTACCAGATGGGTTTGTTGTGCGCGATTGGCGTGATTTAAACCGTGGTTTTGTTGGCGCGTTACAAGTTGAATCAAATGTAATGTTTTTGATTTTGCTGCTGATTGTAATTGTGGCGGCATTTAATATTGTGTCGTCGTTGGTTATGTTGGTCAAAGATAAAAACAAAGATATTGCTGTGCTGCGCACGTTTGGTGTGTCACGTAAATCAATGATGAAGATATTTGTCTTGTCAGGCACATCAATTGGTGTGATTGGTGCGTTCTTTGGTACAATATTGGGTGTTTTGGTTGCGACTTATATTGAACCAATTCGTCAGTTCTTCCAGTGGCTGACAGGGCGCGATTTATTTCCGGCAGAATTATATTATTTATCTGAACTGCCATCTAAATTGGTGTGGACAGATGTGTTGGGAATTGCGCTGATTGCGGTGCTGTTGGCTTTTCTTGCAACGTTATACCCTGCGTGGAAGGCGGCAAACACAGACCCGGTAGAGGTTTTACGGAACGAATAAAAGGAAGATTTGTAAATGGCAAATATTTTAGATTCTTTATCAAGGGTGCGTCAGGGCGATGTCGTTCTGTCTGTGCGTGATATTAAAAAGACTTTTATCGAAGGTGGCCAGCCATTGCACATCTTGCGCGGTGGTGGGTTTGATTTGCATCGTGGTGAAATTATTGCACTGGTTGGACAATCTGGTTGTGGTAAATCTACATTATTACAATGCGTGGGTTTGCTGGATAAACCAAGTGGTGGCAGTATTGTTGTCGGTGGCGTGCCTGTGCATAAAATGGATGAAGATATGCGTACCCAGGTCAGACGAAATAAAATCGGATTTGTTTATCAAAAGCATAATTTATTGTCTGATTTTACCGCATTGGAAAATGTAACTTTGCCAATGTTGGCAAATGGTATGGACGAAGATGTTGCAAACGCACGCGCGATAAAGTTGTTAAAGTCAACAAATGTCGCACATCGTGCGTCCCATACACCCAATGAAATGAGCGGTGGTGAACAACAGCGTACGGCACTGGCGCGTGCATTGGCAAACAACCCAGAAATTTTGTTGGCAGACGAACCAACCGGCAGTCTGGATCCACAACACGCAGGTGCGGTATTTGATTTATTGTTGGATATTGTGCGTAAAAATAAAATGGCAATGTTGTTTGTTACACACGATATGAATCTGGCAGACAAGGCAGATAGAAAAATAACAATTCACAACGGAATCGTTCAATAGTATAATAGAAAAAAACAAAAGGGAGAGAGAGCTATGAAAAAAATACAACCAAAACAATCATACAAATGTGTTTATACCCGTTCACAAAAAATCAAGGGTTGGTTGGCATTTATAATGCTGTTTGTTTGCGGTGTTATGGTTGGAACTGGGATTGCACAGAAAAATCTTGTGATAAAACAAAAAGCAGATGTTCAACAGACAGAACAAAAAGAAACGTGTGCTGTTATCGAAGAAATTCAACTGGGTTGGTTAAATGATGAAAATTCAGGTAATATTAAAGACCATCAGGCAAATGTTCGTGTTTATGAAACTTTGTTCCAACATGGTTGTGATGTAAACAAAGATAAATATCGCGCCGCAATTGCACGTGAAATGACAATAATTGAATCTTTGGGTGGCGGACAAACAATAAAATCTACATGTGAACAAATAGAAGCGTCTTTATTAGATAGATTGCCGTATGCAGATAATCGTGCCAGTGCAGATGAGAGAATTGACCGTGCAAAAATTTATGCGAATTTGTCTGAACGTGGCTGTCCAGAAAATTCAGCAAAGTATGTTGCGTTGGCAAAACAAGAACTGGAAATTGCACGCGCCTTGGAAGACGATGAATTCGACGAAGATGAAACAATCGAAGTTGTTGAAACATATAAACGTCTGAATATGCAGGCGGCGGCACAGGAAATTTTTGAAACTGCAAAAAAACTGACAAATCCGACGATTGATTTTATCTTGCAGGTTGAAAAAATTATAACCGGACAATAAGGGCAATTAAATGAAAATACTGGCGGCATTATTGGGTTTGATTATCACAACTGGCGCATATTGCGAAGAAGAGTACGAAGAGTATATAGAAGAAGAGTATGTGCCTGTGGTGGTTGAACGCATGTCTTGTTCTGATATGCAGAAAAGAATGTCAGAATTAAAACCTGTTGCTGAAACAGATGATGATGCGTATTTTGAACTAGAAGATTTAAAGGTTCAATATCGCAGTACTTGTACGCGCAGTGCATCTGCCAGACGTGCGTCCGGCCGTAATGACGTTGTCGTAGAAGAGGTTGTTTACGAAGAAGATTATACAGAAGAAGATGTCGCCGAAGAAGAAACAACCCTTGTTGCCGAGGTTGAAGAGCCTGTGACAGAAGAAGTAGCAGAACCTGTAGAACCAGAATTGACCGCAGAACAAATTGATGCAAATCTGGCGGCGGGTTTATGTGCAGACGGCACAAAACCAAATAAATTTGGTTGTTGTGCGGATGAAATTTTCAAAGATATGGGTAACGCAGTATTTGCATGTTGTCCGAAAAGTGGCGGCGACTGTTTCCCACCAATAACAAAAAAGGAACAATAATATGAAAAAAAATGCAAAAAAAACAGTAACTAAAAAAGTTCAAAAACCGCAAAAAAAGTCATGGGTTGCGCTGGTCATATCGTTTTTGTTGGGTGCCGTAATTGGTATTTTGATTTATGCGAATCTTGATTCTTTTTCGTTCGGTGTTTCGCTAAAATGTCCAGATGGCACCCCAACAGACAAGCATGGTTGCTGTGCAGGCGAGGTTTATACCGAAATGGGCGATTTAGGTTCTAACTGTTGTCCGGAAAGTGGGGGTGATTGTTTCCCACCAATCAAGTAAAATAAATTATAACAATTCATCTACCCGCGGTGCCGGCAATTCATGTAGCGTCTGTACACTACATTGCCGGCACTGCGTGTATCTAAATCATTCTAATTTATTTTATATATTTGCTGATAATAATTCATCTGTGGACGGTCCCGATGGCTCATGTAACTTCTGTACACTACACCATCGGGACCGTTCCACATCTAAATCATTCTAATTTATTTTATACGCTAATCGCGGACGGGGTGTCACTCCTGCGCAGGAATGACAAAGAAATAAAAAAACAAGATCACCCCGGCCTGCGGCCACTCCTCCATAGAGGGGAACTTTTACCCCAAAAAACACCGTCATACCCACGCAGGTGGGTATCCATTGCCCCGCAGGGACAAAAGAATAACTGTCTGCGACGCATTGGATTCCCGCCTTCGCGGGAATGACGACAGAACAAAACTCTTGTCACGCCTATCGCAGGCGGGGTTGGTATGAATTTTTATTTTCTATAAATAAAGTCTTGATTTTGATTTCATTTATTATATAATCATTGGGCTTTGATTTTGTTGCGGGCATAGTACAAAGGCTAGTATGCAAGCCTTCCAAGCTTGAAATGCGGGTTCGATTCCCGCTGCCCGCACCAAGGATTGGGCGTGCGCCGGAGTTGGAGAGCCGGGGCAGACTGTAAATCTGTTGGCTTAAGCCTGAGCTGGTTCGAATCCAGCCACTCCCACCA
>JAZRSO010000010.1:0-23920 GCA_045651525.1 Candidatus Enterousia sp.
TCGTGGAAACTATGCTTTCGGCGTAAAAGAACATTTGATATTCCCAGAAATTTCTGTTGATAAAATTGATGCTATCCGTGGTATGGATATCGTCATCGCAACAACAGCAAAAACAGATGATGAAGCACGTGCATTGCTGACTAAAATCGGCTTGCCATTGGTTTTGAAATAATTAAAAAAGGTAAAAAAGATGGCTAAATTAGCGTTAATCAATAAACAACATAAACGTGAAAAGCTGGTTGCGCAGTATGCAAAAAAGCGTGAAACAATCAAGGCAAAAATGTCTGTAAATGCGACACCAGAAGAAAGAATCGAAGCAATGAAAAAGCTGGCAAAATTGCCACGCAATGCAAACCCAACACGTTTGCGTAATCGTTGCAGTGTTACAGGTCGTTCTCGCGGGTTCTCTCGTTTGTTCGGTCTGTGTCGTCAACAGGTTCGTACAATGGCAAGCGAAGGTAAATTGCCAGGTGTACGTAAATCTAGTTGGTAATATTTAACAAGTCAACTGTGGACAATGCAGTTGTAGAAAACAGTGCAGGGGGTTAAATCCCTGCGCGTGTTACAAGGAGTAAAAAAGATGTCACTATCACACCCAATCGGCGATATGGTTACCCGCATCCGTAATGGTCAAAACGCAGGTAAAGAAACAATCGTCGTTCCAAACAGCAAATTGCGTGCAGCGGTTTTGTCTGTATTAAAAGAAGAAGGCTTTATCGCTGATTTCCGCAAAGAACAAATTGATGAACATCGTTCAAATTTGGTCGTTGAATTGAAATATGTTGGCGGAAACGGTGCTATCCAAGAAATTTCAGTTGTATCTAAGCCAGGTCGCCGTGTTTATTCCGGCAGCGCAAAAATGCCAAAAGTATTAAATGGCTTGGGTATTGCAATCGTATCTACACCAAATGGCGTTATGACTGATCACAAAGCACGCTTGATGAACGTCGGTGGCGAAGTATTGTGCAAAGTTATATAATAAAGTGAGGATGAAATTATGTCTCGTGCAGGAAAATATCCAGTTAAACTGAGTGAAGGCGTTACAGTCGCAATTGCAGACAACGCGTTGGTCGTCAAAGGGCCAAAAGGTGAATTGAAATTACCATTGGATACAAAAAATGCTGGCTTGGTAGATATCGTTATCGAAGAAGGTCAAGTCGTCATCAATCCAAAAGATGCAGAAGAAAAATCTTCACGTACAATGTGGGGCACAATGGCACGCAATGTTCGTAATGCAGTAGAAGGTGTTTCAAAAGGTTTTGAAAAATCAATGTATATGAAAGGTGTTGGTTATAAAGCATCTGTAAAGGGCAGTCAGTTGGTATTGGTTGCTGGCTATTCTCATGATGTTGTTATGGACATCCCGGCAGGTTTGACTGTTGTTATGGGTGACGCACCAACAGAATTTACTGTAAAAGGTATGGATAAATGCTTGGTTGGACAATTTGCTGATAAAATTCACAAGGTTCGTAAAGCAGATCCATATAAAGGTAAAGGCATCTTCTATAAGGGCGAAAGAATCCGCCGCAAAGAAGGTAAGAAGAAATAATAACTAACTTTGATTTCCGCTGTTACGGAAATCGGAAAAAAGGAAAATAAAATGTTGAAACATTTGACTACAGAAGAAAGACGCACATTGGCAAATCGCGGTGCGTTGAAAAGAAAAAATCCTGGCAAGATTCGTTTGTCAGTTTTCCGTTCTGGACGCCATATCGAAGTTCAGGCGATTGATGACACCAAAGGACATACAATTTGTGCGGCATCTTCAAAAGAAAAAGGTTTCGCAGGACACGGTTGGAATGTTGCCGGTGCTGAACTGGTTGGCAAGACATTTGCAGAACGCATTGTTGCTGCAAAAATTGCTGACAATTGTTATTTTGATCGTGGCGGCTATCGCTATCACGGTCGTGTAAAGGCACTGTGCGAAGCAATCCGCGCTGGTGGCGTTAGAATATAATTGAATAAGACGGAGTATAATAATGGCACGTTTTGATGATAAAAAATTGCAGTCGGATAACTTGGTAGACAAATTGGTTTCTATCAACCGCGTATCCAAAACTGTAAAAGGTGGCCGCAATATGTCTTTCTCGGCATTGGTTGTTGTTGGGGACAAAGCAGGTCGTGTTGGCTTTGGTAAAGGTAAAGCATTGGAAGTACAATCTGCTGTACAGAAAGCAACCAAGGCCGCAAAAGCAAAAATGATTCGCGTTCCTTTGAAAGAAGGTCGTACATTGCATCATGACAGTACAGCAAAATACGGCGCCAGCAAATTGGTTGTCCGCAGTGCTGTTCCAGGTACTGGGGTTATCGCAGGTGGTGCATTGCGTGCAGTATTTGAATGCTTGGGTGTTCAGGACGTTGTTGTAAAATCACAAGGTTCAAATAATCCAAACAACATGATTCGTGCTGCTTTCTTGGCGTTCAATAAAATGAACTCTCCAAAGACAGTTGCTGCGCGTCGTGGCAAAACAGTTGCAGAAATCATCGCTGGTCGTGATGGTAAAAAATTAGAAACAACAACAGAAGATAAATAATCTGGGTAAAAGATAAATAGGAGTTTTAATTATGGCTAAAATAGTTGTAAAACAAGTTAAAAGCACTATCGGTCGCCCAGAAGCGCAAGTCAAAATTGTAAAAGCATTGGGCTTGGGCCGTATCGGTAAAACCAAAGAAATCACAGATTCTGAATCTGTACGTGGCATGATTGCCAAGGTTTCTCACTTGGTAGAAGTTGTTGCTTAATTGAGGTAACTAGCGGATGATACATAGTATTATAGCTTTAAATGCTTCTAAAACAATGGTAGATTCTTTTGATGTTTTTGTAGATTTTGCAAAAACATCACCAAAAGAATCAGAAGCGGCTCGCTTGTTTCGTCATTATGTAAAACAAATAGCATTAGCAAATCAATGTTCTGATGTTGAAGCAATGCAAATGGCACGTAATAATATTCTTTGGTATGCAGGATATTATGACAAAGCTACACAACAAATGATATATAATGTATATAATCGGGCGTTGCGTAGCAAATAAAATTAACCGAGTACGAAAATAAACACTTGTTTTCGTGCGACAAAGAACTACATAGGTAGTTATAGGACAAAAGGAAAAAGAAATGAAATTAAATGCATTGATGGATAATTTTGGTGCACGTCAAAACGCAACACGCGTTGGTCGTGGTATGGGGTCTGGTTCTGGTAAGACAGCTGGTCGTGGTCACAAAGGTCAAAAGGCACGCAGTGGTTCACGTAAACAAGCGACATTCCAAGGTGGTCAGATGCCAATCTTGCGTCGTTTCCCAAAATTTGGTTTCAATAACCCATTCGCAAAAGAATATGTTACAATCAATTTGGGTGACATTGAAAAATTCATCGCAAGTGGTAAAATTGATGCATCTGCACCAATCACAGTTAATACATTGTTGGCTGCAAAAATCATCAACCGTAAAATGGATGGTTTAAAGGTTTTGGCAAATGGCGAAATTAAATCTGCTGTAAATGTTATCGCAGAAAAATGGTCAAAAGCCGCCGAAGCAGCAATTGTAAAAGCTGGTGGTTCTATTAAAAACAACTAAAAAAAAATAATCTTTGGGCATCTGGGAAACCGGGTGCCCGACAACGGTTAAAAAGTTATTCAAATGAAATTCTTGAAACGCTTTTTCGGTAACTTAAGTGATTTGCAGAAACGTATTCTGTTCACATTGGGTGCATTGATTGTTTATCGTATTGGTTCGTTTATTCCACTGCCGGGTGTAAATGCATCGGCTGTATTGCATTTGTTCCAGGGTGATAATGGAATGATGGGTATGTTCGATATGTTCAGTGGTGGTTCTTTGTCACGTATGTCGGTTTTGGCATTGAACATCTTTCCATACATTTCGGCGTCAATCGTTTTACAATTGTTAAGTGCAACCAGTAAATCATTGGGCGAATTACGCAAAGAAGGCGAATCTGGTCGCACAAAAATCAACCAATATACACGCTATTTGGCGGTATTTTTGGCCGTTGTTCAAGGCTGGGCGGTTATTCGTGGATTGGAAATGATGGCGCCTGTAAATGGCGTGTCGGCTGTTGTAAATCCAGGATTTGCATTTGAAATGTCTGCGATTATTGCGTTGGTTGGTGGTACTGTATTCGTTATGTGGTTGGCAGAACAAATCACAGCACGTGGTATCGGCCAGGGCGCATCACTGTTAATCTTTGCAGGTATTATTGCAGAGGTTCCAGGCGGTATCGCACAGGTTATTTCTTTGGGTTCCGTTGGTCAGATTTCACCTGCGATGATTGCGCTGATTGTTGCATTTGTTGTTGGTATTGTCGCACTGATTGCGTTCTTTGAACAGGCACAGCGTCGTATTCAGATTCTGTACCCACGTCAGGCAATGGCAAATGGCGTTATGAACACGAACGCATCTTATTTGCCAATTAAAATCAATATGTCTGGTGTTATGGGACCTGTATTTGCATCTTCTATTATGATGTTGCCTGCATTTATCCAACGTTTTGTGCAAAGTGATAATTTGACAGTGCAAACAATTATGGGATTCTTTACATACGGAACATGGTCTTATATCATCATGTTTACAGTATTGATTGCGTTCTTTGCATATTTTCAGACTGCTGTTATCTTTAATTCCGAAGAAACAAGCAACAATCTGAAAAATGTTGGTGGTTATGTTCCAGGTGTTCGTCCAGGTGAACAAACTGTAAAATATCTGGATAATGTTGTTTCACGTACAACAGCGATTGGTGTTGCATACTTGATTGTTGTTTGTGTATTGCCAATTATCTTGAATACTCATGTTGGTATGCCATTGATGATTGGTGGTACAAGTGTATTGATTGTGGCTGGTGTTGTATTGGATACTGTAAATCAGGTTCAGTCTTACTTGGTCGCCAAGCAATACAGTGGTGTTGTTAAAAAGGCACAAAAGAAAGGTCGTTTCCGCGGTTAAATATTGCGGGGGCAAAACAAGATTTGACTTTTGCTGGGTTTTGTATAAAATAATTCGGCAAAATAAAAATGGCCCACGGTAAAAATACTTTGGGTTTATAGGTATCGGAACATCGGGTGGACTTGGTGTTTCGCAGTTAAATAAAAAAGGAAAAAGAAAAATGGCACGTATAGCAGGTGTTAACATTCCGACAGAAAAACGCATTGAAATTGCGTTGCAATACATTCACGGTATCGGTCCAGCCAAGGCTGCACAGATTTGTGAAGCGTTGAATTTAAAAGACGGTTTGCGCGCAAAAGATTTGACAGACGCGGATGTTATCAAAATTTCTAATTACATCGAAGAAAACTTTAAAGTAGAAGGTGATGTTCGTCGCGAAGTTGCAATGAACATTAAACGTCTGCAAGATTTAAAAGCGTATCGTGGTATTCGCCATCGTAACCGCTTGCCGGTTCGTGGTCAGCGTACACAAACAAACGCACGTACACGCAAGGGTAAACGCGTGGCTGTTGCGGGTTCTGCAACAAAGGGTAAATAAATTTAATATAACGTCACATCTGCTTGTTGTTGGCTCGTTCATGTAACTTTTGTACACTACACTCGCCAACAACGGTGCATCTGTAACGTTCTATCAAATTTAATAACAAGGTAGAGATTAACACCATAGTTAATTGAAGACATCGAACAAAGGAAAAATAAAAATGGCAGTTACAAAAGCTAAAAAGAAAGTCGTAAAGAAAGTATCACATGGTATTGCACATGTTGTTGCGACTAATAACAATACACGTATTACAATCACAGACCAGTCTGGCGCTGTTTTGGCATGGGCAACCGCTGGGGCAAATAATTTCAAGGGTGCGAAAAAGTCCACACCATACGCCGCAACAATCGTTGCAGACGCTGTTGGTAAGAAAGTCGCAGAAATGGGTATGAAAACAGTTGATGTTTTGATGCGTGGTATTGGTCAGGGTCGTGAATCTGCTGTACGTGGATTGGCAAACGCTGGTCTGATTGTGCAATCAATCACTGATACAACACGTATCCCACACAATGGATGCAGACCAAAGAAAGTACGTCGCGTCTAAAAAAATAAATTATAATAATTTATCTAAAAGTAAAACGGGAATCTCATGTAGCGTCATGTACACTACGATTCCCGTTTTTCTTTTATCTAAACCATTCTAATTTATTTTTTACGCTAATCACGGATGGGGGGTGGCAGTTCATGTAGCGTCATGTACACTACGCCATCGTTTTTTCTTTTATCTAAACCATTCTAATTTATTTTTTACGCTAATCGTGAACGGGGGTGCAACTTTTGTACGCTATGCCATCGGTTTTTTATTGCTTTTTTGTTGACTTTTGGGTGCACGTGATATAAAATTTGCCCTGCGTACACGTATGTATGCGCGGCCATTTGGCGAAAATGATAAACTAAGCTAAAAGGAAAAACATTATGATTGAAAAAAACTGGATGACTTTGATTAAGCCAAAAAAGCTGACAATCAAGGCAGATGAACATAATCCAAATATTGCAACACTTGTCGCAGAACCATTGGAAAAAGGGTTCGGTTTGACATTGGGTACCGCATTACGTCGTGTATTGTTGTCTTCATTACAGGGTTGCGCGCCAATTTGTATCAAAATTGATGGTGTACAACACGAATTTTCCAGCATTTCTGGTGTACGTGAAGATGTTACAGATATTATCTTGAATTTGAAGGGCGTTTATTTCAAGGCCCTGACCGAAGGTCAACATAAGGCTTATTTGAAAGTCAAAGGCCCAGCAGTTGTCACAGCAGGTATGATTGAAACAGCTGGTGGTGTCGAAGTTATGAACAAAGATGCAGAAATTTGCACATTGGACAAGGGTGCAAATCTGGATATGGAAATCACATTGGGCACAGGTCGTGGATACGTTCCTGCATCACAACATGCAGATGGTTTACCATTGGGTGTAATGCCTGTTGATTCTATCTTCTCGCCAATCTTGAACGTTGCAACAGAAGTTTTGCCAACACGCGTTGGTCAATCAACAGACTATGACAAATTGGAATTGACTGTTAAAACAAACGGTTCTGTTTCCCCAGAAGATGCAATTGCATATGCGGCACGTATTTTGACAGATCAATTGGTTGTCTTTATCAACTTTGAAGATCCTGCACAAATCGGTTCTGCACATGACGAAGAAGCGGCAAAAGACGCATTGCCATTTGATCCAAAATTGTTAAAGCATGTTGACGAACTGGAATTGTCTGTTCGTGCAAATAACTGCTTGAAGAACGACAAAATCAACTGGTTGGGCGAATTGGTTCAAAAGACCGAAGCAGATATGTTGAAAACACCAAACTTTGGCCGCAAATCTTTGAACGAAATCAAAGCTCAGTTGGAAGCCATGGGTCTGGGGCTGGGTATGGATGTTCCAGGTTGGCCACCAGAAAATATTGCAGAATTGGCCAAGAAATACGAAGATCCTTATAAATAATTTTCGGGCAATGCCCGGAAATTATTTATAACCGGGCACCGAGAATTTGTTTTTTGGTCTTATTCGGGAACAATGTATTAATTCCTTGCAATTGCGGGGAATTTGTATAAAATAAAACAGAATTTTAATCCCACAATACTGAAAGTTTCGGGTTGTGGTGTCTCAAAAAAATCCCACTCAGCAGAGTAGGGCAGAAACAAAAGGAGTAATCAATGAGACATATGAAAGCAGGTCGTACATTCAATCGCGACACAAATGCACGCAAGGCCTTGTTTATTGGTTTGGCGAAAAACTTGATTGAAAAAGAACAGATTAAAACTACTTTGCCAAAGGCAAAAGATTTACGCAGTGTCGTTGAAAAACTGATTACTCGCGCCAAGGTTGATACTGTTGCAAACCGTCGTTTGACAGCATCTGAATTGGGTAATTCTTCTGCTGCAACTGTTAAAAAATTGTTTGATGTTTTGGGTAAACGTTATGCAAACCGTCCAGGTGGCTATACACGTGTTTTAAAGGCCGGGTTCCGTTATGGTGACGCTGCACCAATGGCAATCATTGAATTGGTTGACCGTGATGTAAATGCAAAGAAAGCATCTGCACCGGTTGAAACAGCAGAACCAGCAACAGCCGAAGTTGCAGAATAAATTTTGTTCTTGTTAAAAAAATCCCCCGACTGGGGGATTTTTTATTGCTAAAAACTAAATAAATTCTTTTAAAATTTTTCTTGATATGATAAAATCAAATAAATTGGAAGGGATTTTCTATGAAAAAAGCACTATTTTTATTGTTGGGCTTATTGTCTGTAACGCTTGATTCTTCTGCGGTTGCAGCGACTGCACGCGCCAGTCGTGCGGGTTCTGGTGGGGCGGCTGCAAATGCACCTGCGACCAAGACAACTGCGGCGCGCGCTGCGGTAAATACACGTACTGCGCCACGTGCGGCAGCGCCTGCGGCAACGACTGGTGGTCGTACAACTGCAGCACGCAGTGCAAAACCGGCTGCAACAACGGCACAACCAAAAACTGTGGCGGCGCGTGCGGCAACGCAAAAGGTTATTGGTTCTGGAACCAAGGTTGCGGGCGCTGCAAAAAATATCGTGGTCAGCGAAGAATGTCAGGCCAAATATGATGGTTGTATGGATGCGTTCTGTATGCTGGATAATGAGAGTGGTGGTAGATGTTTGTGTAGCGACAGAAATGAAGAGTTAGATTTTATTCTGAATGAAATTGAAAAACTGGATGAACAGTCTTATCAGATGGCGACACTGGGTGTTGAAAAGCTGGAAATGGGTGCAGATGCAGACGAAGCGATTGCCGCGGCAAACGCTGTGGCCGATTCGTTAAAGCGACCAGAAGCCAAAAAATCTGCACGTGAAGCATTGGATTTGTCTGCGTGGAATGTTATTGATGTAGAAGATATAGAAGAGGAAGTTTTTGATACATCTTCGTCAAATAAAATGATGTCGCCAATTGATGGTAAAACTGGCGATGCGTTGCACTTGGTGGCGGCCGATTTGTGCAAGGCGCAGATTCCAGAATGTGCCAAAGATATCAATATGTTGCAAATGATGTATGGTCAGCGTATTAAATCTGACTGCGCGGCGTATGAAAACAGTCTGAAACAGCGAAAAACGCAAAGCGCGCAAAAACTGCAAACAGCAGAACGTGCCCTGCGCGAGGCGGCATTGGAACAATATCAAAATGCCAATAAATATGATTTAGGTCAGTGTACAATCAAATTCAAAGAATGTATGCAGACAACGGCTGGTTGTGGAAACGATTTTTCGTCTTGTGCGTCGGTTGTGGCATCTGATACAACAAATGTTAGAAAAAGTTCATCCAAGGCGGCCAAGAATTATAAAATAGAAGGTGCTGTTACTCATATTGAAATTTCTGCGTCTACATACGATACATTGGTTGCGAAAAAGCCATTGTGTGAAACTGTGACAAAGCAATGTACCAAGGTTGCGTCGCAGGTTTGGGATACCTTTTTGCGTGAGGTTGCGCCCCAATTAAAATCAGCGGAAATTATTGCCGAAGACGATGCAAGACAAAACTGTATCGGTAATATTTCAGAATGTTTCCAAAAGGCATGTAAAGACACAATGGATCCAAAAGATCCGGATGGTTCGTATGATATGTGCTTGTCACGTCCGGAAACAATGTTAAATGTTTGCAAGGTTCCATTAAATGCGTGTGGTATTGATGCGACCAGTGCGTCTGCGGCACAAAAATCACAAATTTGGGAATTTGTTGTTGCCCGTCTGAATGCGATAAAGGTTGATTCGTGTACGACAGAAATCAAAGAATGTCTGACTGCCGAAGATAGATGTGGTAAAGACTATTTAAATTGTATTGGTTTGGATACGTATACGATTATAAATATGTGCCCACGTGATAAGTTGACTGCATGTTATTCCCGCGGTGGTTCGATAGAAGAACAAGAAGATTATATCTATTCCGTTGCCCAGGGTATTATTTTAAATATCGATAATGAATTGTTGGCGCAGTGTCAAAAGGCCGCAGATGAAGCCATGATAAAGGTCTGTGGCGACACGCAAAATTGTGACGGTATGACGATTGCCGATGGTGTTGGTGCAAATGCATTGGAATACAAGGTGTGTGAATATGCGCCGTATTTTGAAGATGATGGCAATACAATCGATGGCGATACTTCAAATCGGGTGAGTGATAAATATGCGTATTTCAATTGTAAACAAGATATAGGTTTAATTTCAGACGAGGATTTGTTAGGTACTGTGGTGTATAAGGACGAAACTATGAAAGAAAGCGTGTATGGTAAAGAAAATCATAAAAAATATTCTGAGTTGATGCAGACTTATTTGGATGATTATCTTAGCAACACTAATGATACACAGGCTTATCTGAAATTCCAAATGACCAGCAGTATGTTGCAAAATATGGATAAAAGTTTGGTGCAGCAGGACATTAAGTTTCAGACCAGAAGGCATGAAAATTTACGAAATTATTCGGGTTTAATAGATGGTGTTATTGCATGGAATAAATTATATCCTGTTATGACGGCTGATTGTGATGGTAATGGCGTGGCTGATAATACGGATGGAATGCCATATTTGTGTATTACAGGATTAGACCAGGTTTCTGCAACAGAAAATCTTGGTCAAAATGGTTCGGCAAAACAAGATGCGATTTTGTCAGATATTGGTTCTTTGATGAACAGTATAAGCAATACAATTATGGCGATTGAATCAGATCCAATGGTTAAGTTCTGTACGACGGGGCGTAAAGTGCAGGGCTTGGATGTGTATGCAGATAGATATAACAAAAAGGGTGATAATATTAAAACAGAGGAGGCGCGTTTCCCAAATTTGATCGATTCTATGAAGGTTACAATTGCGCAATCTGCGATTAAAAAAGCCCAGGATAACTATAACAAAAAGTACAAGGAATTAGACGCGCAGATGCGTAAAGAAAATGTTAAACTGGCGGAACGTATTGCACAGGTTCGTGAAAAGCGTGAATTAGAGGACAGACGTGAAATTGCGGCACGCGCATGCTTGAATTTGGGTATGGGGTCTGCGTTGCCTGTTACAACAGATACAGCCGAAGATGATTTGAAATCAGGACAGGGGTATACTGCGGTCAGCAAAAATGACGATCCATACTATCGCGAAACGGTTACGACAACATTTAGTCCAACAACATTGATTTGTAAAAAATGTACCCGTACACAGAACTGTACAAAACAAAAAGGGTACAAGGATTGCTGCGCAGTTGATAGTCGTCATTGTAAAGAATGGGGTGAAGCAGTTGAAAGCTGTGAAGAAACGCAATACTAATAATGAATGTTGGTACGAAATATAATTTTATTTGTATTTGCATTATGCACCGTCTGTTTTGACGGTGCATTTTGTGCAACGGCGCGTGGTCGCGCGGTACAACAAAATAATCAAACGCAATCGGTAACATCTGCACGCGCGGCGGTAAATTCGCGTACTGCGCCACGTGCGGCGGCACCTGCGGCGACGACCGGCGGGCGTACAACCGCGGCACGCAGTGCAAAACCGGCTGCAACAACACCACAACCAAAAACTGTGGCGGCGCGTGCGGCAACGCAATCTGTGATAAATACCGGTACCAAACTGGCAGAAAGCGCATCTGCAACCGTTGCGTCAGACTGTCAATCATTATATAACGCGTGTATGGATAATTTCTGTATGCTGGATAATTTTGATGGTGGTCGTTGTGTGTGCAGTAATCGATATGCTTCATTTAATAAATTATTGTCTGAAATAGACGATATAAAAATGCAGGCATATAAACTGGAAACAGTTGGTGTTGAACAGATTGAATCTGTGGTCACAAAAAATCCAGCATTGGAAATGGAAAATATGTCCAATGTTGCAAAAAAAGAAATAAACTATGCATTGGAAAATGGTGAAATTGGCGATGCGTTGCGTGAATCTGCGCATGAAACATGTGTAAAACAAATCCCCCAGTGCAGTGCAAAAATGGCAATTTTACCGGCAATGTATTCTGGGCGTATAAATTCTGATTGTGTGGGATACGAAAATTCGTTAAAGCAATTACGAACGGATGCCAAACAAAAATTACAATTGGCCGAAGGCAACCTGCGTGAAATTGCGTTGGATTCTGCAAAAAATGCAAATAAGTATGATTTGGGTCAGTGCACAATTGAATTTAGAAAATGTATGCAAAAGCCAGATGTTTGTAACGCGGACTTTACAGGTTGTGTTGATACAGTGGAAATGGCCAAGGCGCGTGTTAAAAATACACAAAGTGAAGAAATTGTTACAATCCCTGGGTCAACAGCGGGGCTGTTTATATCAAAATCAATGCATGAATCATTATTGGCAAAATCTGTAATGTGTTCGCCTGTGTTGGAAAACTGTGTCAAGGTGCGTGATTCTGTATTTAATTCTTTTTTGGCAGATTCTGCGGCGTCTTTACAGGTGGCAGAAAACCTGGCGGAATATAATGCGCGTACGAATTGTATAAAATCTGTATCAGATTGTTTCCATAATGCGTGTCGCGATAATATCGACCCAAATGATCCAGATGGTTCATATGACGCGTGTTTAACACGACCGGAAATGATGTTGACCATGTGCAAGCCACAACTGGATATATGTGGTGTTGATACCAAGGACGGTGCATCTGCACGTAAATCCCAGATTTGGGAATTTGTACTGGCGCGCTTGGCGGGGATGAAGGTTGACGCATGTACATCTGATTTGAAAAACTGTTTGGCAGATAAAGATAGATGTGGCCCTGATTATACACAATGTGTGGGTTTAAGTACGGAACAAATAATAAAAATGTGCCCGTATGATAAATTGCTGGGGTGTAAAAATACTTATGGCGAAGAAGTTACATCAAATGATGTGTATGAAAAACTCTATTCAACGGTTCAGGGTATTATTTTAAATATTGATAATGCAATGCTGGCAACGTGTCAGGCGGCGGTGGACGCGGCGGCATATCGCGCATGTGGGCCAGATTTAGATTGTGCCGGATTGGTTGATTTGGAAACGCTTGGCACAACATCGTTGGATTACAAGATTTGTGAGTATCAAATTATTGGTAATGATGTCGCCTTTACCAATAATTGCCACAGAAGTGTTGGGACAATCCCAGATGTTGATTTGGGGCGTGTTGAAAATTCTGCCAGTGGTCAGTTGGGACCTGTGGTTTCATATGCTGGTATGATTGATGTTCCGATTTATTGGGAAATGATATCTGTTGGTTCAGATGGACGTTTTTCTGGACTGGATGATTATATTAAAAAGATGGAAGAAAATGAACGTGCGTTTTTGACCGATGTTCAAAAAGAACGTTTGTCGGGTGCGTTGTATTCTTTGCGTGATGGTATGAAAAACGTAATGGAAATAATTGAACTGGATCCAACGGTAAAATCGTGTATGACAGGTCGCAGTATAAATGGCGTACAATCGGAAAAGGTTGGACGATTCCCAAATATTACACACAATATGGGTATGATAATCGCACAAAAAATGTTGCAACGTGCCAAGACGAATTATTGGGAAAAATATGCTGAATACCAAGAGCAACAGTTAAAAGATTATACAGAAATGGTTGCACGTCAGGCAGAAATTCGTGGCGAAAATGCCAAGGATTTACGTCGTGAAACCGCACGTCAATCATGTGTAAATCTGGCAGAAATGTCAGCATTGCCGAAATCCGCAGAACCACCATCCAGTGTTGGTGGGGGTATCTTGATTGGTATAATCTTGGCAATGGTAATAGTTGTAGCATGTGTGTTTACTTGTGGTGGTGGTGCGGCAGCCATAGGTGCACTTGGCGCTGAAATTGCTGCAACAGCGTCCACAGGAGCTTCTACCGCTGGTATGACTTTGGCTGCTGCGGCTACAGGAGCGGTCAGTGGTGTTTCGAGTGCTGGGGCGAGCGCAGCAATTGCGGGACTTACTGCGTCTGCTATTGGTGCAGCGGCTTTGGTTACAACAGTTGGTATGGGAATTAATGATGCGGTTCAGGGTAAAAATACGCCGATTAAATCGTCAGACACATTTGATACAACAAATATGTATGATTATGAGGGTGCGTATAAAATTACCCATTGGAATTACAAGGAAGATATAACAACAATATTTAATCCGATTGATTTAACGTGCGAAAAGTGTATTGTTGCAACGCATTGCGAAAAAACGCATGCACCAATGTTTGGCGATCAGTATTGTAAAGAATGGAAAGAATCATTGCCAAAAACCTGCACAACCATTCAGTTTTAATTGAAAACCATTGTTATCCGCCCCACAACGGGGGCAGGGGTACCCACCTCCCGGCTGCGCCGTACTCCTCCCAGGGAGGAGAACTTAAAACCGGGGAGAAGTTGCCCTCCGACGCCGGGGGGTTCCGGCGCCGCGGGGGAGGGGTGTCACGCAGTGACGGGGTGGGCTTGTAGTTCAGGCACAGCCACACCTTGTCATTGCGAGCGCACGCAGTGAAGCGTGGCAATCCAGTAAATAATAAAGCCAAATTAAACTGGATTGCCACGGTCGTTACACTCCCTCGCAATGACAAAATGAATAAAGACCTGGGTGTGAAAGTTTAGCCCCAGAATGAAAAAATAATAATTCCACCACCAACCACTAACCACCAACCACTAACCACTAAAAAAATATTTATTTTTTCTTGATTTTTTGGGTGGGGTGGGGTATTATACGGGCACGCACATCGTGCGAAGAACACAACCATTCTGCAAAATTTGTGTCCAGAATCATTTCTGGTCTGACCGCAGATGGCGAGGATAATAACACAAAACAAAGGATAAAATCATGGCATTGCCAACATTTACAATGAAACAGTTGATGGAAGCTGGTGTGCACTTTGGTCACCATACACGTCGCTGGAATCCATTGATGACACCATATGTTTATGGCGTTAAAGATAAAATTCATATCATCAATTTGAACAAAACTGCACCACTGTTGCACCGTTCACTGGTTGCATTAGAAGCGATTGCTGCTGCTGGTGGCAAGGTTCTGTTCGTGGCAACAAAACATCAGGCAAAAGATATCGTAAAAGATGCTGCTGAACGTTGCGGTCAATACTATGTAAATAACCGCTGGTTGGGTGGTATGCTGACAAACTGGACAACAGTTTCACAATCTATCCGTCGCTTGAAAAAAATGGAAGCTGATATTGAAAACGCTGAAAAATTAGGCCTGACAAAAAAAGAAGTCGGCGTTATGACCAAAGAAGTTGAAAAACTGCGTGGTATTTTCGGCGGTATTATGGAAATGCATGGCGTTCCACAGGCAATCATTATTATTGACGTGCCACGTGAAATGAACGCTGTTCGCGAAGCAAAGAACTTGGATATCCCAACAATTGCAATTTGCGATACAAATGCAAATCCAGAAATGGTTGATTACCCAGTTCCAGGTAATGACGACGCTGCACGCGCTACTCAGTTGTACTGCGACTTGTTCGTAGATGCAATCTTGTCTGGTATCGAAAAGCGTTTGGGCGGTGCTGCCGGTAAAAAAGTTGAATCTGAAAGAATGGCAGATGCAGCTGATGAACTGGAAGACGAAATCAAAGAAAAAGAAGCCAAAATTAAATCAAAAACAACTGCTGCACGTGCAGAACGTCGCGGCAAATTGGCGGACAAAGCAGATAAATAATCTGGTTTTATCTAAATAAATCGTGCAGGGGTTCGCCCCTGCACAACGAAATTCTTTTAACAAAGACGGGAGAAATTACAATGGCAGAAATTACAGCAAAATTGATTCAAGAACTGCGCGAAAAAACATCTGCAGGTATGATGGATTGTAAAAAGGCCTTGATTGAAAATGATGGCGATATTCAGGCAGCAGCAGACTGGTTGCGCCAAAAAGGTATCGTAAAAGCTGCATCCAAAGCTGGCCGTGTTGCTGCATCTGGCTTGGTTACTGTTGTTAAAAATGGTAATATGGGCTGTGTTGTTGAATTAAATGCAGAAACAGACTTTGTTGCTAAAAACGAAAAGTTCCAAAAGCTGGTTGCTGATGTTGCAGCCAAAGCTGCTGAACTGCAAGGCGACTTTGATGCAACAATGGCTGCTGTAAAAGATGATATCGCTGCAACTATTTCAACAATTGGTGAAAATATGAATTTGCGTCGTATCGCAAAAGTAAGCGGTGATAAAATCTTTACTTATATCCACAATGCGTTGGTTCCAGGTATGGGCCAAATCGGTGTTGCAGTCGCAATCAACGGAACAGATGAAAAAATCGATGAAATCGGTTCCAAAGTTGCAATGCATATTGCTGCAAACAAACCTGAATTTATGACGATTGCTGATGTTGATCCAGTTGCTGTTGAACGTGAAAAGAAAGTGTTCATCGAATCTGGTGCAACAGCTGGTAAACCAGAAAACATTGTTGAAAAAATGGTCGAAGGCCGTATTAAAAAATACTATGGCGAAAGTGTTCTGGAAGAACAGCCATTCGTTATGGATCCATCAAAATCAGTCAAAGATGTTGTCGCAGAAGCTGGCGGTAAATTGGCTGGGTTTGCATTCTTTGTATTGGGCGAAGGTATCCAAAAACGCGAAGATAACTTGGCAGACGAAGTTGCAAAAATGTTGGGTTAAAAATAACCGTAATAAAAAAACCGCCAGATGGCGGTTTTTTTATGACTATCTTTTGTTTGACAAAATGAAATAATGGTGTACATTTGTGTGTATGGATTATATAAAAGAAGCTTTTTTATTGTATTTAGAAGAAACGGGCGCGTTTGGGCGGTCGTTTAATAAATATGATAATAATTTTGGTCGTTTTTCGCCGACATATACTGTTTCTAATGAACGGCTAAGCGAGGCAATGGAAGTTTTAAAGCCGCGTGGTAAATCTGTTTTAACTGTGGCGGCCAGTGGCGATCAAGCGTTTTTTTATAAAATCAATGGCGCGTCGCATGTTGATACTTTTGATATTTCCTATTGTGCACAGGTTATGATGAATGTAAAAACAGCGGCCGTGCAAACATTGGATTATACTGGTTATAAAGAGTTCTTGAATTCTATTAAGTATGCTAATGCGGATATTATGTCTGTGTCTAAATTTCCAAAGATATCTGTTGCGTTGTCGCAGGATGCCAAACGATTTTTAAATGCTGTGCGCGGGCAAAAATATCGTTTGGGTATTGGGACTAATTTTAATCCGATGACCACGGCGCAATATAAAAAACTGCGTGCGGGTGTAAATGCGCCGTTTAATTTTATTTGGTCTGATGTAATGAGTTTGTCGGGGCATTTAACACAAAAATATGACCAGGTGTATATGTCTAATATTTTTCAGTATAATTGTGATAAAGATAAAAATGTTAAACTGATTCAAGATTTGTTGCCGTTCTTAAATGACGGTGGTGAAATAATGTTGTGTGTAACGCCTTTCTTTAGAAGTTTTGAATTAGATGTTATGCGTAATGTGGCCAAGGACTTAGAAAAGTTTGTGCAGATACGTTTAGAGGCAACCCGTCATCAACAATATGCGATTGTAAAGAAATTATAATTCTTCTGTGTCGGTTATAATTCTGATGCCGTCTGATTCCCATTGTGGAATCAGTGTTTCGATGTCCATAATGTTTTCTGTTGCCAGATACAGTACTGGTTGGACGTTGTGTTTTTCTGCGGCTGATTTTATTGTCAATATTGGTGATGGTTTTGATTTGCCAGACGCAAACCAGTTTTCGTCGTCAACAACCCAAAAGTCATCGTCGCCGTGTGTTGCGATTGCGTATTTGTCTGTTACAACAATGTCGTCGATGATTTTGTATGCAATTGATTTGTTGTCCAGATATTTTGTTAGTTCTGTGTTTTGTGGTTCTGAATCTGTTTCGTTGTCGTTATCGTCAAAGTTTATTGATGTAAAGACAGGTGTGTCAGAAAATGTTGTGTTGTCTGTATTATCTGTGTCGTCTGTATTAAAATCATCGATTTCAATATCAAAGTCTGTTGGTATTGGCAACTCTGCGATATCAGATTCTGTATTGGCGTCATTTTGCTTTGGTGGTGTGATATTAAAATTTTTTGGATATTTTTTTGCGTGTATAAACACAGGTACCATTTCCAGTGGTATGTCTGCATTTAATTCGGATTTATAATCAGGTTCTGTGTCAGTTGTTGTGTCTGATTCAGGTTCTGTAGGTTTTTGTTCTGGTTTTGGTTTGATTATTTTAGGTAATGGAATTTCAATCAGTGGCTTGTTTTTGCGCCATATCAGCAGGCTTGTGGCAACGTATAATGGCCCAGCGGACAAAATTAACAACCCAAATACAAATCCGGCAAATCCGTGCAGGCGTGCATGTATCAGGTGATTCCATTGGGCGGCATTAAATATGCTAAAACCAAACAAATAATACAAAATTGCCCATAATACAGCCACATAACATATTGTCCATGTTATGAAATAACGTTTTCCGGTCAAGAATTTTATAAACTTTTGCATGTTTTTATTATAGACTATTATTGTGTTTTGTCAATAATATAATAAAAATGAAATTTTTTTAAAATTTGCTTTTTTTATAGTGCTTTTTATGTCATAATATAAGGGATAATAAGGAGAGGCTTTTCTATGTCTGGAATATTAAGATTATTAGGTATGTCAATTTTATCTGTTGGGGCATGTTTGTTTGCAGTTACGGCTGACGCTGCGACTGGTCGTGCTAATTCTGCGAATGTTCGCAGTACAACGATTGGTGGTGGTTCTACGACGGCACGTATGCCCAGTATGCCAACGTTGCCATTGATTGCTGTTGGTAATATTTCAACAAATGTCCCATCTGGTAATACGAATACTGGTGGTAATAATGGTGGTGGCAATAACGGTGGCGGAACGCATGATGTTGTTTGTTGGGTGAATGTGCCACATGCAACCGCAGGGGCTTGGCATGATGATGGTTATTGCAGAATTACAGAATGTGCAGATGGCTGGATGGTAAATGATAACTCTACCGCATGTGTGCAAGAACCTGAATGTCCAGATGGTGGCCCAAGAAATTCTGATTATACAATTGATGATTGTATGCGTGAAGTTTATGCATGTATTAATAATGGTGCGTTGCCAAATGGGCTGAACGATATGTTTAATGCTGATTTGCGTGCGTCTATTATCAATGGAATGGGGTTGTGTTATGCACAGGTTGATAAATGTTTAACAAACGTCAGACGTAATTGCAAGCCGGTTTATATTACACGTGCAGATGTTTGGATTGACTTTAACTCGCGCAAGGTTCAACCAGAATATTACAGCTTTGTCTTGCGTAAGACAGGTTTAACACCGACCCAGGCAGAAAATACATGTTTGTTATTAGACAGAAATACATATGGTAAATCATTTGCAGCTGTGAATGCGAATGATGTTGTTACTGGCGAATATAAACAGGGTGTTGGTGCATATAATGAACAGGTAAATGGTTCTTTGTCCAAAGATAATCCAATGGGTGCACAAATTAATACAAATGGCGAAGTAGATGCAAAGCGTGGACATTATGCACGTTGGGATGCATCAAATGCACAATGTTTAATTCGTGTTGCGGCATATAACAAAGATAAGTTAATTACAAACGAATGGTTGTTTGGTGCGATTGGTGATGAACAACCGGCCGAGGTTTGGAAAGTCGCAGGCGAAACATTTACATGTAACAAAGACCTGTTCGGATTTTCATTAAAGAAAGATACTGCAACAGTTGCCTTGTTGGGTGTTGGTGGTGGTACTGTATTGGGTGCGGCTGTGGGTGCAGGTGTCGGTGCCGGCATTGCAAATAAAAATATGAATATTTGTACAGACAAGAAATATCGTGACGACCTGTTGGTAAAAATCAAGAATTCAGGAGAGATGAGTATTATTGAAAATTTCTTGAAGAAAACTATTAATCACTCAACAACCAGTTTGTCGCAGTCGGAATGTGAAAAGATTATTGAATTGCCAGATATCTATGCGGAATATGATATGAAGGTTTCTGTCTGTGAAGAAGCAAGGGATAAAAGCGTTGTAAATGAAAGTGTTATAAATTGTGGTACAGAACAGGATTTGCAAGCATGTTTAGTAAGTGTGTTAAATGATGCCGATGTTACAAGTTTGAAAAA
The DNA here is from genome assembly GCA_045651525.1 of Candidatus Enterousia sp. GTDB lineage: Bacteria > Pseudomonadota > Alphaproteobacteria > Rs-D84 > Rs-D84 > Enterousia. The sequence goes on from JAZRSO010000010.1 coordinate 20,050, forward strand.
AGTTGCAAAAGATTTAAATGGTTTAAAATCTGCTGCTGATGATCAAATTATTGCAAGTGCTGCGTCTATTTTGAGTGCTTGTGTGCAAAAAATCGGTGAAACCAATACTTATACACTAAAAGAAAACTGTGGGAATGCACGTGATGTTTTGGTTATTGCGGGAATTGGACCGTTTAGGGTTGGCTCATGTGTATTCAAGGGGATTGACCTTTCCAAGAGTGATATCGACAGAAATATTGCCTGTACAGAAGAAGGTTTGTGTCGTCCATATACAGAAATCAGAACAGAGTTAAATCAGCTGCAATCTGTATTGGATGCAATCGAGGTAAAACCAGCAGAAAAGCGTGGCGCAACAATTGGCAAGGCCACAGGTATTGGTGCTGCGGTTGGTGCAGGTGCCGGTGGTATTGCAACCGCAATTACAGCCTTGGTTGAAAGCGATAATATTAATTGCCGTGTTGGTGACGGTTTGGGGCAGGTTGGTTTGAATAAGTCTTATTCAATTGATGGATTGAAAGATTTGTATGTAAAATGGAATCTGAACTTGCCAGATACACAGGTTCTGGGCGCAAGTGGTGCAGTTACGGACGAAGCGTCCTGGACAGATGCCTGTAAAGTTTATGTCGCACAGAAAAACTGTGAAGAAGCGCAGTTCTATTACAAGAATGCCAGCGGTGCATTGGAATGGATTTATTCTGCATGCACGTGGGATACGGCGGCAAATACGTGTAATCCAAATAACACACTGTTAAAATCATATGGTGTAATTGAATAAAAAAAATCCCCCGTTTGGGGGATTTTTTATTTTGTAAAATTTATATAAAATGCTATCGTTATTAGCATGAAAAAAGATACCCCTGATTTTGAACTGGAAATCGCGTCTGGTGCAGATTTTGTCGCCGGCGTGGACGAGGCTGGGCGCGGCCCATTATGTGGGCCTGTTGTGGCGGCGGCTGTTATATTTCCGAATCGCGAAATTGAAATTCCTGTTGTTATTCGTGATTCCAAACAAATGACTGCGCGTCAGCGTGCGGCCGCATATGACTGGATTGTAAATAATACAATTTGGGCGGTGGCAGAATGTAGTCCGGCGGAAATTGATGAATTGAATATTTTATGGGCATCAATGCTGGCGATGCGGCGTGCGGTTGCAAAATTAAATATACAACCGCAACATTGTTTAATTGATGGCAATCGTGTGCCAGACGGGTTAAATGGTACGCCCGTCGTACATGGTGACGCGCGGTCGCTGTCCATTGCGGCGGCATCCATTGTTGCCAAGGAAACACGTGATAAAATAATGAACGATTTGGCAAAACAATTTCCGCAATATGCGTGGGATAAAAATGCGGGGTATCCGACAAAATCTCATTTGCAGGCAATTGATTTGTATGGTATAAATCAACATTATCGTAAAAGTTATGGACCAATCAAGGAAAGGATAAAAAATGAAAATTCGCACGATTGAAAATCTGGATTTGTCGGGAAAGTTTGTTTTATTGCGTGATGACTTTAATGTGCAAATCGTTGATGATAAAATTACAGACGCGTTTCGTATCGAACAAAGTATGCCAACAATAAACGCGTTGCGTAATGCCGGTGCGCGTGTTGCAATTGTTGCACATCGTGGCCGACCAAAGGGTCAGCGCAATATGGAATATACACTGCAACCAATCGCAGATTATATGAATATTCCATTGATTTCTGATTGCTTGGACAAAGAATTTATGGCAAATATGCAAAACGGCGATGTTGTGCTGTTGGAAAATGTTCGTTTCTATGACGGCGAAGAAAAAAATGATCCTGCGTTTTCTGCGGAATTGGCACGTGGTTTTGACGTGTTTATAAATGATGCGTTTGCAGTTTCGCATCGTGCGCATGCCAGTACTGTTGGTGTGGCAGAAATTTTGCCGTCGTATGCCGGTAAATTGTTGGCAGATGAAATTATGCATTTGACTGCTGTGATGGAAAATCCAAAGCGTCCATTATTGTCCATTGTCGCAGGCAGCAAGGTTTCTACAAAAATCGGCGTATTAAAGGCGTTGGCAAAATTATCAGATACAATGATTATTGGTGGCGCATTGGGTACAACATTTAACTATGCCATGGGGGCACAGGTTGGTAATTCGTTGTATGAGGCTGACCAAAAAGATACCGCCTTGGAAATCTTGGAATATGCCGCGCAAAATAACTGTAATATTTTGTTGCCACTGGACAAGGGTGTTGCCAAAGAATTCGCACGTGACGCACAACGATTTAACAAAGACTTTACAGAAATTGAACCTGATGATGTGATTATTGATGCAGGCGTTGCAACAACACAGCGTGATACAGATGCAATTCGTGCGGCGCGTACTGTTATTTGGAATGGAACTGTTGGTATGGCGGAATGGCAACCAACGTGGTCTTATGGTTCATTTGCATTGGCGCAAACAATCGCAGAACAAACACGCGCGGGAAAACTGGACAGTATTATTGGCGGTGGCGATACCGTTGCCGCGCTGGAGGCCTGTGGCGTCAAAGATGATATTACATATGTTTCCACAGGTGGTGGTGCGTTCTTGGAATTTATCGAGGGACGCATATTACCAGGAATCGCCATACTGGAAGATAAATAAACATTATAAAACAGGAGTGAAAAATGAAAATAAAACCATTCGCAGGGGTCAGACCACCAAAAGATTTGGCAGATCAGGTCGCATCAAGACCATATGACGTCTTGAATTCAGTAGAGGCCAAGGCCGAGGCTGGTGAAAAATCGTTGTTGCATATTATTAAGCCTGAAATTGACTTTGATCCAATCGCAGATGAACATTCGCAACCTGTGTATGACAAGGCTGTTGAAAACTTTAAACTGTGGCAAGAACGTGGCTGGTTGGTTCAAGATAATGCAGAAATGTATTATGTTTATGCGCAAACAATGGATGGTCGTACACAGTATGGCTTGGTCGCTGCTGCAAATGTTGATGACTATATGACAGGTAAAATCAAAAAACATGAATTAACACGCAAAGACAAAGAAGACGATCGTATGATTCATGTGCGTATCCAAGATGCAAATATAGAACCTGTGTTCTTTGCATATCCTGATGTCGCAGAAATGAATGAAATTGTTGAAAATATTGTAAAAAATCAAGAACCAGAATATGACTTTGTTGCACCAGATGGATTTGGGCATACTTTCTGGGTAATTCGTGATGCAAATGTAAATAAACGTATTACAGAAATATTTGCAGAAATTCCTGCGCTGTATGTTGCAGATGGTCATCATCGTACTGCGGCAGCGGCACGTGTTGGTGCAGAAAAACGTGAACAAAATCCAAATCACACAGGCGAAGAAGAATATAATTATTTCTTGGCGGTGATTTTCCCAGAAAGCCAATTAAAGATTATTGATTATAACCGTGTAGTCAAAGACTTAAATGGTTTAACATCAACTCAGTTCTTGGAAAAACTGTCTGAATCGTTTGATGTTGTGGAAATGGGTGCGGAAATCTATAAACCAAATGCGTTACATAACTTTGGTATGTATCTGGATGGCAAATGGTATTCTTTGACCGCCAAGGCGGGTACATATAACGACAATGACCCAATCGGGTTTTTGGATGTAACTGTGCTGTCTAATTTGGTGTTTGATAAGATACTGAATCTGGGTGATTTGCGAACCAGCAAGCGAATTGACTTTGTTGGTGGAATTCGTGGATTGGGCGAATTGCAAAAACGTGTTGACAGTGGTGAAATGGTTGCAGCGTTTGCACTGTATCCTGTTACAATGCGTCAAATTATTGATATTGCAGATACAGGAAATATCATGCCACCAAAGACAACTTGGTTTGAACCAAAGTTACGCAGTGGTTTGGTAATTCATAAA
>JAZRSO010000011.1:0-3637 GCA_045651525.1 Candidatus Enterousia sp.
TCATCCTTCTGTTTTGAAAAAAACAGCAGTTGCAAATGAAAAAAACGACCATAAACCAATTAAGACCTGGTCCCGTGGCAGCACAATCGTGCCACCAATGGTTGGATTGACATTCGAAGTACACAATGGTAATAAATTCATCCCTGTATCAATCGTAGAAGATATGATTGGTCATAAATTGGGCGAATTTGCCCCAACACGTACTTTCAAAGGTCACGCAGCAAACAAAAAAGCCGCAGCAGGCAAAAAATAATATGGGGTAATTAGTTATGACAGCAAGATATGGAATTAAAGAAAATCAGGTTCGTGCGTTCAATAAAATGATACGCATCAGCCATCAAAAGTTGAATCTGGTATGCGATATGGTTCGCGGTTTGCCAGTTGAACGTGCTGTTGATGTCTTGAAATTCTCAAAGAAACGTGTTTCTGGCGAAGTTTTAAAGACACTGTTGTCTGCGGTTGCAAATGCAGAACACAACAAACACTTGCCAGTTGATACTTTGTTCGTCAAAGAAATTTGGTGTGGCAAAGCGTTGACAATGAAACGCATCATGGCAGGTCCACGTGGCAGCGCACGTCCAATTCTGAAACCTTTCTCAAATTTGACAATTGTTTTGGAATCTGGCGTTGCTCCATCTAAAAAGAAAACAGCAAAAAAAGAAACAACAAAATAACAAATGCGTGGTGGGCGGTATGGAATGAAAATTCCTGAATAAAGTGGAAACACTTCAAGAACGCCCCCACATAATCTTAAGGAAAAAAGAAAATGGGACAGAAAGTATCACCTATTTCATTACGCGAATTCATTAACAAAGTTACTGATTCTCGTTGGATTGCAGGTAAAAAAGACTATGCAAATCTGTTGGCAGAAGACGTAAAAATTCGCAAATTTATTGAAAAGAAATTAAAGAAAGCCGGCTTGGCAAAGGTTGTTATTGAACGCTTTGCAAAGAAGGTGGTTGTGACTATTCATACCTCTAGACCTGGTATGATTATTGGTAAGAACGGTGCTGATATCGAAACATTGCGTAATGATATCAAGAAATTGGTTAAAAATGAAGAAGTTGTCGTAAATATTTACGAAGTTCGCCGTCCAGACCTGAATGCGCAATTCGTTGCGCAGAATATCGCACAACAAATCGAAGGTCGTGTATCCTTTAAACGTGCGATGAAAAAAGCTGTGCAGAATGCACAAAAAGCAGGCGCCCAGGGTATCAAAGTTATGTGCTCGGGTCGTTTAAATGGTGCTGAAATCGCACGTAGCGAACAAATCCGCGAAGGTCGTATTCCACTGCATACATTGCGTGCAGATATCGACTATGCGTCAATTCAAGCCAAAACAACATACGGTGTTATCGGTGTAAAAGTTTGGATTTACACAGGTGATGTTGTAAATAAAGAAAAATTGGCTTCTGAAATGGCAAGACCAGCAGAATATGCCGGCAGCAGCGAAAGAAAGCACAAATAATACTGAAAATTATTAAATTGAAGGATTTGTATTATGTTAATGCCAAAGAAAACAAAATTTCGCAAACAACACAAAGGCCGTATTCACGGTGTTGCGAAAGGTGGCAGCGAATTAGCATTCGGTTCTTTTGGACTGAAAGCAATGTCACCAGAACGTGTTACAGCACGTCAGATTGAGGCTGCACGTCGTGCAATCACAAGACATATGCGTCGTATGGGTAAACTGTGGATTCGTATTTTCCCAGATGTTCCTGTTACTAAGAAACCAGCCGAAGTTCGTATGGGTAAAGGTAAAGGTGCTGTGGAATACTGGATTTGCCGTGTGAAACCAGGTCGTATCATGTTCGAATTAGATGGTGTTAAACCAGAAGTTGCATACGAAGCGTTTGCATTGGCTGCAGCAAAATTGCCAGTCAAAACAAAAGTCGTTGAACGTAAAGTTAACTAATTAACTTGCCAGCCCCAGGCAAAAACTTGGGGCAGGGCAAAAGAAAGGTAGCTAAAAATGGCAGATAAAAAAGTAAAAAATGAATCTTTGACGATGGAAGCATTGGAAAGCAAATTGGCTGATTTGAAAAAAGAACAAATGAACCAACGTTTTCAACATGCTGCTGGTCAGATGCCAAAAACACATGTTATGCGTCAGACCCGTCGTGAAATCGCACGCGTAAAAACAAAATTGAACGCCGCAAAAAAATAAAGAAAATTGCTGATTTCTGTTGAAATTTCTAAATTTTAAGATATTATAGGCAGGGTCAGAAAAAAGAAAAACAGAATTTAATTCGTGGCTTTTAGTGTAAAAATACACTAAAAACCGTGAGTTAAACAACAGTATAAGGGTAAAAGTTATGCCAAGACGTGTACTGCAAGGAACAGTTACAAGTACAGCAAACGACAAAACAGTCGTTGTAGAAGTGGAACGTCGTTTCCGTCATCCTCTGTACGGTAAGTTCGTAAAGCAAAACAAAAAATATAAAGCACACGATGAAAACAACGAATATAAAGTTGGCGAAATCGTTGCAATTGAAGAACATCGTCCAATCTCTAAGACAAAGTCTTGGATTGTAAAAGGTCGCGTTGGTGTGTCCAAAGACGATGCAGTAGAAGTAGTTGACTAATAATCAACAGGTTCTTTGAGGTCGGTTCGGGAAATATAAGGCGACAGTCGGAACCTATAACAAAGCAGTGGGGGATTGCCCTGCTTGCAGGAAAAGGATTAAAGTTATGATTCAAAATGAAACAGTTATGACAGTTGCAGACAACAGTGGTGCACGCAAAGCTATGTGCATCAAGGTTTTGGGCGGTTCTCATCGTCGTTATGCAACAGTTGGCGACAAAATCGTTGTCGCAATTAAAGAAGCCATTCCACGTGGTAAAGTTCAAAAAGGTACAGTACAACGTGCAATCATCGTTCGTACAAAGTTCCCTGTAAAACGTCCAGACGGTTCTATTATCCGTTTTGATGACAATGCGGTTGTTTTAATCAACAAAAACAACTTTGAACCAATTGGAACACGTATCTTTGGACCAATCGCGCGTGAAGTTCGTCGTAAATACGATGTGCAAAAGATTGTGTCTTTGGCACCGGAAGTAATCTAATAACAGATGGAAGGTCAAAAATGAAAATTAAAAAAGGCGACGAAGTCGTAGTTATTTCGGGAAAATACAAAGGCGTCAAAGGTAAAGTTCTGGAAGCACGCCCATCCGAATCACGTGTTGTAGTAGAAGGTGTAAACCGTCACAAATGGCACGTAAAACCAACACAAGAACAGCCAGGTCATATTATTGATCGCGAAGCACCTGTTCATGTATCTAATGTTGCATTGGTTGATCCAAAAACTAAAAAAGCAACACGCGTTGGATACAAAATGAACGATGGTAAAAAAGTTCGCGTTGCAAAAAAATCTGGTGCGGAAATATAATAAAGTAAAATTGTTGCCCGCTGTTACGGGAACACAACATAAGGAAAAAAGAAATGCAAAGCAGATTGCGTGAAATTTATGAAAAAGAAATTGTGCCTGAATTGATTAAAGAATTCGGTTACACAAATGCATTGGCAGTTCCAAAACTGACCAAGATTGTTTTGAACATGGGTGTTGGTGAAGCTGTATCTGATAAAAAGAAATTAGATGCTGCTGTTGCTGACTTGACAGCGATTGCTGCCCAGAAA
>JAZRSO010000012.1:0-21564 GCA_045651525.1 Candidatus Enterousia sp.
TTGTCACTCCTGCGTAGGCAGGAGTGGGGTCTATACAGTGCGGGCGTAGCGAGCCAAAATAACACATATTACACATGTTTGAATATTGTAAATTTTATAGCCCCTATCCCTGCCTTCGCAGGGATGACAAAGGCAGAATAATGACCTGGTTCCTGGGGGCATCCGCCCAAGGCGAGATTCAGCCCCAGGATGACAAAGGAAGAAAAAACGTCGTCACCCCGACGCAGGTCGGGGGCCAATGTATCATTATTCTTATTACAATAGATACCGGCCTGCGCCGGTATGACGAGTTTTTCTGTTTAGTAGCGGGCAGGGGAATGCAGTATGACGGGCATGTATGGATAAAAAAATCCCCATGCGGGGGATTTTTATTGATGATATAATTTTGTTCCGCTTCCGATTTCTTCACTTAGTTTAATTTTACCCAGAGAATCAGAAAGCATTACATTTGGGTCGATATAGCACATTTGTATAGAATCGTTTATTAAGCCTTTACTTGAGTCGGGCTTGTCTGATGTGAATGGTGAGTCTCCTTTTTTTACAATATCGGAACAGTTTTTACAATCTGTGGCACCTTCTGTATCACCGTATTGGCCCTCTGGACAGGGAACGCAAATATATGTTTCTTGATAAACGGGAAGAGATGTGTCTGTGTATTTTTCCCATTTATAGCCTTTTGGACACTTTGTGCATGGTGCTGTCGTTTTGCTGTCTTCTCTGACTTGAGCGTTTAAAAGTTTGTCGATAACTGTTTTTCCATCAATTGTTTTTGTGCTGAAAGTGCTTTCACCTGTAGAACAAGGTGTGCATGTTGCTCTCCACCAGTAAAAAAGACTACCATCACTTATGGTGTCGCCTATGTACCCGATTGGGCAAGGTTCGCATGTTTTTGTTTCTTCAATATAATAATAACCCAATACACAATCTATAATATCCAACCAGTTTATAGTGCAAGAGCCATTGCCATCACTTTTGCTGAAAGTATATTCTAATACCCTTACATATACGTTTGGGGTCTCTGTTATTTTTTGATACATTGGATCGCTTGGGTCTGTATAACCACAATTTTCGGGCGTGTCGCAAGTGATTGCTTTACGTGGATATTGTTCGTCTATCCCGCAACCATTGACCCAAAAGCCATCTGATACATCGTCACAATCATAACATGGTTCGCTTGAACAACCATGACACGTGCCTACCCGCCATTGTGATGAACTGAATTTGATTGCGCAATCTACGTCCGAGCCAACCTGATAATACAAATCCTCTGTATTGCAGTTAGCAGAGTAAAGTTGGTCTTGTTCTGATGTGCCGTAGCAATGGTCGCCAGGATTGTAATTCATGTAGGTCCAGGTAAAAGTATAATTATTTGGTACTGTTTCGTTTCCTACGCCATAAAGCTCGCAATGGGTTCCGTCATACCCACTACTTACTGTATGTTGGTTTATACATCCGTCACAGCTTTTCGGACCTTCGCCAGGGTTAGGGTTTTCGGGTGTTGCGCATTCCTTCCAGCCATCAAAACACATTCCGTATATTAATTTTCCCTCACATTCGGGATTTTCACACCACAATTGATCGCCTGGTTCGCAATAGCCATAAGTTGAATGAGAGTATTCATTACCAGTGCAATCAATACCATTTGGGGTTTGACAAGAATTTCTTGTCTTACATTCACAACAAGTTATTTCCCCCCATGCGTTGTTATGGGGCAGGGTAAGGGTAAATGTAACACCAAAAACACACAGTGTTTTTATTAAAAAACGATAGATGTTTGGCATTGTTTTCCCCCTGTTGAATTATGCGTTTATTGTTATACAGATTTATCGCTTTTTCAATAATAAAAGTTATTCTTTTATATCAAATACTGCAAATATTTCCCAATGCGTGCTGCCTGTGAATTGGTCAACAGGTATCAGTGTTGTGATTTTGTATTTGCCTGATTCCAAGACCGCTGCATCCCGTCGGAATGTGTTTGGGTTGCATGATATATATATTATGCGTTTTACGTTGCTGTGTTTCAAGATTTCGCACTGTGCCAATGCGCCAGCGCGTGGTGGATCCATTACAACACAATCGTATTTACCCAACATTCCCAGTGTCAATGGGTGGGTAAATAAATCGCGTTTTACGCCTGTGCCAACAATGTCAAAACCGTCTGCATTCAATGCAAATGTAAAGTTCCCCAATCCACAAAATAAATCTGCAACTGTGTTAAATCCGTTTGCGTGTTTTATAACCAGTTCGCGCAGGGCGTTTGCGCCGTGGGTACTGGGTTGTAAAAATGCGTTTGGTGGGTATTCAACAGCAGTGTCGCCAAACGTAACAATGGGTTTTGCGGTTTCATGGATGACTTTGTCATTCCATGTAATGCGAATCGCAGGCAGCTTTATTACCGCGTTCCTAAATTCTGGGGTAACGTATGGCACAGATGATGTTATCGCGATATCAATGCCGTTATCGCACAGTGTTATCAGGCATGCGCCAGAACCGCACCATGGTAATTTCTGCATTTGTGGTAATATTGCGTTTATTTCCGGCACCAAGTTCGGACACGAATCGATTGCGATAATATTCTTGGTCTTGGATTCAAAAAAACCGAATCGATTCGGACTGAAACAACAGTCTGCACGACGACGAAGCCCGTGTTTAATCCAAATTGGCGAATCGGTTGGTGTAATGCCACGCAATTCTGATAATTTCTTGATGTGATATTCGGATGATGTAAAATCGTATTTACATCCGCCACATTTGCCAAAAAAAGGACATGTTTTCATATTGTTTTCTTGTTAAAAATGTATGCGTGCGCCGGCACGAAACTGATGCGCGTTTGGTGCAAAGTCTGTGATTGTGTCTGTGTCGCCATCCATTAAATACATATATTTATATCCGAAATCCAGTGCGAATATGCTGTTGAATTCAACACTGATACCCGCAATCCCAGATAGTACAGGGGAAATCTTGGACTTTAAATCAATGCCATTATCAGACTTAATCCATGATGCACCGGCACCAAAACCAACGTATGGTACCAGCATTTGTGATTTAAATATGCGATATGGATTGTCTATTCTGGCGTCAAAGATGGCATTTAACATAAATGTGTTGCCATCAATTGAAAATGCGTCATATTTTGCATCTGTTTTGATATAGTTGGCTTCGACCCTAAAAATATCGTACAGGCGGATACCAGCCACAATATCAAAAGAAGACGTGTCGTCGCCATTTAAAACAAAGTCGTTGCTGTCTGTGAAATCATTCCACATATTAAAGTTATAATAACCACCAATGTAAAAGCGACGTTGTTGTGCCAAGGTTTGGTTATGCGATTCGGATTGTGAAAATTGTTCTTGTTCAACCCTGTATATCAGTTCTGCATTTGCCAGCATTGGTATAACTGATACAATTGCGCCAAATAATAATGTTTTCATATTCATTTCTTATAACCTTTGCCTAGAAATTTGCACGTATGGTTGCCATTAGGTTGCTGATGCCGTTTACGCCACCATTGTCGGCGCCCCAGCCAAAACCATTGCCAATCAGCATTTGATACTGATACGCAATGTCAACGCCGATTAAGTCGCCCAACATAATATTCATGCCCAATACAGCACGTGGGGCGGCAATAACCATACCGTCAGACCCATCTGTGCCTTGGAATTCGTATGTGCCAATTGATGCGCCAATGCCCATAAATGGTACAAATTTTCTGTTGTATGTAATGTCGCCAGATAACACATACCTGCGTGCCAGGTCAAAATACAACATACCACCAAACATATTATAATTTGCACGCAAATCATCCAATTTGTGGAAATTCAAAGTTGTTGTTTGGAAATCTAGTTCTGTGCGGACATAAGACGATAAATTCCAGCCCAATCCAATTTGTGCAGTGTAACTTTGTTTTGCCAGGTGTTCTGAACCAAAGTAGTCAGCCTTGCTGGTCGCAAAGTCCAATGTCATGCCACCGCCCATGCGTACATACATAGATGTTGGAATGTACATCTTGGTATCTTCGTTTGTTATGGCGTTTTCTGTTTCATAAACTTCCAGTCCCAAGGCACCTTCGGCAGGGGCAGGTGTGATTGGGGCAACCAATATGTCCAGACCAGTGGCAACTTCGTCACGGAATTCGCCGTCACTGTATGTTGCATATGCGCCTGTTACACACAATATGCCCAAGATAGATGTAAAATATGATACTTTTTTCATTTTCTTTCGGTTTGTTATTTTATACTTACATATAATTGTATCATAAATTGCGACTTGATTCCAGTCGGATTTATTCGTACCATAGCTATATGAATATGAAAAAGTCTGATAAAAAAATAGCAATAATTGCAGGTGCGCTGGACCTGCCGTTCTTTACACGCGATGCGCTGGTGCGTGCGGGTTGGGATGTGTTTGTTATTGGACTGAAAAACTTTTATGATCCACGTCTAAATCCAGACCTGGTTATTCGTCTGGGCGGTGGTGGTCGTGCAGTACGCATGGCAAAGCGTTTGGGTATTAAAAAAATTACTTTTGTTGGGTCGCTGGGGCATCCTGATTTGTCAGATTTGCGTCCTGATTTTTGGACTTTGCGTGCGTTATTTACATTTCTTAAACATCAACGGGGGTATGATTCAATGGCTGTGGCAGTAAATAAAATTATGGAAAAAAATGGATTTGAGGTTGTGGCTGCACAAGACTTGGCACCAGAATTGGCGTTTGAAAAGGCTGGGGTGCAAACTCGTGTAAAGCCAAGTGCGTCAGATAAAAAAAATATCGAACGCGCGATAGAGGTTTCACACACAATCGGTGCAGCAGATATTGGCGCGTCTGTTGTTGTTGATAAACAAGTCATCGCGGTTGAAGCGGCCGAAGGCACTGCAAAAATGTTGGAACGCGTTGTCGCCATGCGTCAGCACAAGAAAAAACAATCAGGTGTATTTGCAAAAATGACAAAACCTGGTCAGGATTTGCGTATTGATATTCCAGCCATTGGTGTTGATACTGTGAATGCGGTTGCAGATGCAAATTTGCGCGGAATTGTTGTAAATACCAAGACGTGTTTTGTTGTAAATAAACCGGCTGTTATCAGTCAGGCAAACAAGCGCGGAATATTTATCTTGGCATTAGACGAATAAAAAAACGCCCAATGGGCGTTTTTATTTCGCAACGACGACCATCGCAGTTCGTAAAACTGTGTCGCCAAACATATATCCTGCCTGCATTTCATCAACAACTGTATTTGATGTGGCGTCTGGGGTGGCGATAACCTGAATTGCGTTGTGGTGCATTGGGTTCAAAGGCTTGCCCACAGATTCAATTCTGGTAATGCCAATCTGATTAAACGCAGATTCCAACGCCATTGCCATTGATTTTATTCCTGCGTCATCAGGGGTGTGCTTTAACGCAGAATCAACCGCATCCATCACAGGTAATATTTTTTCTGCGACACTGATTGCGCGATTTCTGGCACGTGATTGCGCGTCCAGTTCACTGCGACGGCGTGTGTTTTCCAGTTCTGCCGCCAAGCGCAAATACTTGTCGTTCATTTCTGCTAGTTGTTTTTGCAACTGTTCAATTTCTGTATTTGTCGCTTGTTCGGCTACGTTTTCAGTGTCGTCAATTGATACTGATTCTATATCTACTTGTTTTTCGTCTGTCATAATATTTTCCATATTTTTTGATACTATAAAACTAATTTACACTGGTTATTATAGGTATGAAATCATCGCTTTTCAAGGATGCACCACCAACTAATACACCGTCAACATGTGGAATAGACATTATTTCCAGTGCGTTTGAACCCTTGACCGACGCGCCATATAATACAGGTGTGCCACCCAGGCCCATATCGTCCAGTGTTTTTGCAATTAATTCGTGCGCAGATTCTATTTCGTCACTGGTCGGGGTTATGCCCGCACCAATTGCCCAACGTGGTTCATATGCGATGATGATATTTGAATTTACAACAGATGGTACAGATTCACGAACGCCAGATTCAATAATTGCCATTGTTTTACCAGCTTGTTTTTCGTCCATTGTTTCACCAACACAGATAATAGGTGTCAGGCCGTTTGATAATGCTTGTTCTGCCTTGGCGCGTACAGTTGCGTTTGTGTCGCCGTGATATTGACGGCATTCGCTGTGTCCAATCAGTGTGTATTTTGCACCAGTGGCTGCGACCATTTTTGCAGAAATTTCGCCAGTGTATGCACCGTGGTCGTGTGCGCTGATATCTTGGGACGCCAGTGCGATTTTGCCCGAATCGGTACACAGCATTGTGTATGGAACACACAGAATAATTGCGTTTTTTGTGTCAATGGCAGATAAATCTTGAATCATTTTGACCAAGTTTTCCTGTGTGCCGTTCATTTTCCAGTTCCCAGCAATAATTTTCATTGAAAATCCCCTTTTTTTCGTTGATTTTATTATATTTGTTTTGCTATGGTAACGCAAAAGGGGAACAAATGCTAGAATATTTAAGAAATGCATCAGAAAAACCAGTTGCAAAGGTTTTGATTACTATATTGGCCTTCTCGTTCGTTGGATGGGGGGTCGCAGAATGGATTTTTGGAAATGTTGCCAATGATACAACACTGGTAACTGTTGGGGACTCAGAAATTTCTGCCCAGCAATTTAATTCTGAAAAATCACGCGAATTGGCGCAAAAGTCACGTGAAGAACAACGTGCAATATATGCAGATATGGAATCTCAGGATGCATTTGCACGGGGTGTTTTAACAAAAATCACAACCCAGCAAATGGCACAAAATCGTGCAGATGATTTGGGTTTTGTGGTCAGTGATAAACGAATCGCCGAAGAAATTCGTACATTCCCAGAATTCCAAGAAGATGGCCAGTTTTCACCATTGGCTTTTGATAGAACTTTGAATAATTCCGGTTATTCAGAGGCGGAATTTGCGAACGTCCTGCGTGGCCAGGTTATGCGTTCAATGGTGCTGGGGGCGGTTGGTGTGCCGGTTGCTGTTCCAGAATTTGCTGTTCAGGCGGCATACAATGCACGATATGGTCAGCGTGATATTGAATATGCAACTGTGAAATATTCTGATTTCAAGGTTGACGCGCCATCTGATAAACAGTTGTCTGATTTTTATAAACAGAATCCACAGATTGTACCAGAAACAAGAACTGTATCGTATGTGTTTATTGAAACGGATATGGCACAGCCTGATAAATATGATGCGGGTTATGCGCTGGCGGTAAAGGTCGAAGACGATATTATCGCAGGCGACACAATGAAAGAAGCCGCAAAAAAACATGGGGCAAAATACGTTGCGCTGAAACCATTTAATCGTGATAATCGTCCGGTTGATAAATTGTTGACTGATTCAATGATTGCAAAAATATTTGATATGGATGCGGGGTTGGAAAGTGAAATGATTGAAACCAAAGACGGGTTCTTGTTTGTGCGCGTTGATGAAATTAAACCTGCGCATACGGCAGAATTCGAATCTGTTAAAAAGTCATTGGTAAACGATTGGACAAAGTCAGAACAGAAAAAGCAGGCTTATGTTCGTGCAAACGAATTGCTGGTTGATTTGAACAAGGATGGAAAATTAGCAGGCAAAAAATCTGCGACTGTATCACGTGCAGATGGTGCACCAACAGATGTCTTGGTTGATGCGTTCCGTAATGAAATCGGTCAAAATGCAATCGTATCTGGTTCTGATGCGTTCTATGTCTTGTCTGTAAAATCGGCCACAGCGCCCAAGGCAGACAAAAAGAAAATGGATAATATTCGCAAAGAACTGGAAAATATGTCTGCAACAGGATTGCAAGATGATTATAATTCGTTCTTGATTCGTGAATATCCGATACAGATAAACGAAAAAGTATATGATCGCGTATTTGCAAAATAAAAAATCCCCCGTTTGGGGGATTTTTATGTTATAATATCACAGAATACAAAGGGCAGGTTATGGCGAAAAGTATGTATGATATTATTAAAAAACAAAATGGCGAACGCTTTGCCAAGGCAATACGTAACTATGATAACGGTATTTTTGATATTCCTGATATCGATAAAATTGTAAAATATGCAGGTCATGACGCAGAACCAATAATGAATTATCTGGTGTCACTGAAACAGATAAAGATTCAGGAAATGTCTGTGCATATGGATCCAATTACACTGTTGGACAGGGCGGGGTATGACGCATATATCGCAGATACGCTGGAAAAACAAAACGCAATCGGAAAATATTATGCACGCGGTGAAGAATTGTGTACTTTTCGGGATGATGACAGGTTTAAAAATTATTATATCATAAATGCGGTACGCAAAGATGTTGATAAAATAAAACGTGGCAATCCGCCACAGCGTGATGACGAATATGGAACATCGGTTATATCAATTCAGGTTTTAAAAACAGGTGGCTTTATTAGTATAAAGAACAGATATAATCACGCCGTACAAAATTGTGATAATACATTGAATTCAAATCCAGATAATATTATTTTGGGATTGTCTGATGCGATAAAACATCATTTTCGTGTGGATTTTTCTGCACAACACGTGTCATTACCAAGTCATTATGTTTTAATGAATGGTCAAATTTGCAGATATAATTCAGAAATTTTAAATGTGTACTTTGGTGAAGACTTTTATGCCAAAGACGGTCATGTTTATGAAATTGATAAAAATTCAGAAATAATGATTGGAAATGGTATTTTATTTGATATACGAAACAAGAATTTTACTGATTTGACAGGTTCGAATTCAGAAAGCGATGGTCGTCGTTTTGTTATGGCACTGAATAATGCAATCCAAGGTAAAAAGATAACGGTGCAAAAAAATCCATTGGGCGGTCGTGATATCTTGGCAGATGGAACACAGTTGATGACAGTTGAAAATGGCGAAATTGTAAATATAAATCTGCCAGGTAAACAGGATGTTATATTGCTTGAAAACTGTTCAAAATTACGTGGTGAAATGGATTTTAGTCAGGTTTCACAGTTATTATTGGGCAATGCAGATTTAAGTGCGGTTGATAATCTGGTATTGCCCAAGAATGCAAAGTATATAGATATACGAGGTGCAAAATTACCAAAATGTAAACTAGACCTTAGCGGTGTTAAAGAAGTCGTTATGGAAAGGGCTGATATTCGTCACGCTGATAATTTCAAATTGTCTGCCGGTACACTGTGGTATGATGGGGTGGTGTTTCCAAAATGTGAATTGAATTTTCCTGCCAATGAAGTTGGTTTGAATCATGCGGATTTAAGTCGTGTTACAAACATTACTTTTTCTCCAAACACAACAGATGTTGACTTGGCTGGTGCGCTATTGCCGAATGTTGACTTAGATCTTAGTCATATTGAAGAACTTAATTTGCGTGATGTGGATATGCGCGGTATATCAAATTTGAAATTGCCCAAGTCATATAAAAGGTTATGCCTTATTCATGCAAAATTACCGGCCATTGATTTGGATTTGCGTAATGGCAAAGAGACTGATTTGGAACATGCGGATTTAAGTTGTGTCACAGATTTAAAATTACCAAAAATTGAAAAATTAAATTTGGAACATACAGTTTTCCCAGCAATTGATTTAGATTTGAGTCATTTGAGTGGGGTTTTCCTTCAATACTCAGATTTAAGTCGTGTAACGGGTTTAAAATTGCCTAAAAAAGCAGAGTTTTTAAATTTAGATTATGCCAAATTGCCCGCCATTGATCTAGATTTTACTGGGGTGAAATATGTTCTTTTGGATAAGTGTGATTTAAGTTGTGTAACGGGACTAAAAGGTGTAAATCTACAGGATATGTTAAGATGGGGAACAGCCAGATTAAAACATAAAATTAAACAATCAACCCAAGGAAGAACAAATGTCCAAAATACAAATGAAGCTGACAGACGGTAATGTTGTAATTGAAACACTGCCAAATGTTGCACCAAAACATGTTGCACGAATTATTGAACTGGTAAAATCTGGGTTCTATGACGGTTTAACCTTTCATCGTGTAATTGATGGTTTTATGGCACAGACAGGCTGTCCACTGGGCAATGGCACAGGTGGCAGTGGTGTTAAAATTCCCGCAGAATTTTCAGATGAACACTTTTCGCGTGGTACGGTTGGTATGGCGCGCGCATTTGATATAAATTCTGGGGATTCTCAGTTCTTTATTTGCTTTGACGATTGTGGGTTCTTGGATGGTCAATATACTGTTTGGGGGCGCGTTGTATCGGGCATGGAATTTGTAGATAAAATTAAACGTGGCGATGAATTTGATAACGGTCACGTTGAAAATCCCGATAAAATCATCAAGATGGAAGTTGTGGAATAAATAAATCCCCCGTTTTTTGGGGGGTTAAATTTTTACGCCGTATTTGCCGCGGTTGATGGGGCGGTATGATAATGCCTCGGCTAAATCGGGCATTTCAATATCATCACTGCCACGCAGGTCTGCAATTGTGCGTGCCAATCGTTTGATGCGATTATAACCGCGGGCGGACATTCCCATCTTTTCAGCAGCAGAATTTAAAAATGCGGTCAGTTCGTCGTTCAGTTTTGCGTGTGTTTCCAACATGGCACCGTCCAGATGTGCGTTGACACAGCCCTGACGTGCGATTTGTCTGTTACGTGCAGATACAACGCGTTTTCTGATGTCGCTACTGCTTTCGCGTGGGGTGTTATCTGTTGTCATTTCCCATGGGTTGACCGCGTCAACATCAACATGTAAATCAATTCTGTCCAGTAATGGGCCGGATATTTTGTTCTGGTACGCTTCGGCACAGCGGGGCGCCTTGGAACAGGACAGGGCGGCATTGCCCAAGTGTCCACATGGGCATGGATTCATCGCCGCAATCAGTTGAAAGCGCGCAGGGTATGTCGCGTTTCGTCGTGCGCGGGAAATTAAAATGCGACCTGATTCCATTGGCTGACGCAGGATTTCCAGTGTGGCACGGTTAAATTCTGGCAATTCGTCCAAGAATAAAACCCCATTATGTGCCAATGATATTTCCCCTGGTCGTGCATCAGAACCGCCACCCGCCAACGCCACAGGACTGGATGTGTGATGTACACTGCGGAATGGGCGCGATGACATCAGCGATTTATTATTTAACTGACCCGCGATTGAATAGATGATGGATGTTTCTAAAATTTCTTCGGCTGTCATTTCTGGCATAATTGTTGGCAATCGTGATGCCAGCATTGTTTTCCCAGACCCCGGTGGCCCAACCATCAGCATCGCATGACCACCCGCCGCCGCAATTTCCAGCGCACGTTTCGCCGCAGATTGTCCGTGAACATCTGCCATGTCCAGCGCAGAATTTGTCGTTGTTTGTGGCGTGGTCAGTTCTGGTAATGGTAAAATTTGTGTGCCTTTGAAATGATTTATCAATTGCATAACATGAAATGGTGCCAATATATTTGTGTGGCCGGCCCATCGTGCCTCGGCCCCTTGGTCGCCAGGACAGATAATACCCAGATTATGGCCGTTTGCCCAAACGCTGGCTGGTAATACAGCGTCTGTTTTCACAATTGCGCCGTTCAAGCCCACCTCGCCCAAGATAAGATATTTTTCCAATTCTGTTTCTGGTAATACGCCAATTGCACATAATATTCCGCACAATATCGGCAGGTCAAAGTGTGAACCGCTTTTTTCAACGTCTGCCGGTGACAGGTTTACAGTAAGTCTTTTAGGTGGCAACGACAGATTTAATGCAGACAGTACGTTTCTGATTCTTTCTGCGGATTCTTTGACCGCCCGATCCGCCAGCCCGATAATATTAAATTCTGGTTTTGACAGGCCCGATGACAGTTGCACCTGAACATCAATCGGTGTCGCGTCCATTCCGTTAAATATGATTGAATTCAAAGATATCATATTGTGTATATTATAACTTGAATTAAGTTTGTGCAAGTTATAATATATCCGTGTTAAATAAAGGATTTTGTTATGCCAGCCAAGAATAAAAATGTCGCACGTGAATGGTTTAATACTATATTTTATGGTGCGTTGATTGCTATTATTTTTCGCAGTTTTTTATTGGAGCCGTTTAATATTCCGTCTGGGTCAATGATTCCAACACTGCATGTTGGCGACCATATATTTGTGCAAAAATGGACGTATGGTTATTCCAGATATTCGTTCCCATTTGGTTCTTGGAAATTGTGGAATGGGCGTTTCTGGGCCAAAGAACCCAATGTTGGTGATGTTATTGTTTTCCGCAATCCGGTCAATCAATCCCAGGATTATGTTAAACGTTTAATCGGTGTGCCTGGCGATAAAATCCAAATGCAAGACGGGCGATTGATTATAAATGGAAAAATGGTTGAACGCAAAGACCCACGTCCTTATATTGTTGCGATGTTGCCAAAATCTATGCGCAGCGTTGGATTCTATAAAGACAATATGTCAATCAAGGGAAATAAAATCTGGATTGATAATCAGCCCGCACCATTTAATTATACCATAGAGTATAAGGCCGACAGCCTGTGCCGTATGTATTCTGGTGCATGTGGCGTGTTTGATGCAACAGAATATACCGAGGTTTTACCAAATGGCGTTGAACACAGTATTATTGAAATGGCAGATAATGCACCGTTGGATAATACGCCTGTGTTTACTGTGCCAGATGGTCATTTGTTCTTTATGGGCGATAATCGCGATAACAGTAACGACAGTCGCGCAGATGTCAGCTTTGTTTCCCGTGATAACGTGTTGGGGCGTGTTTGGTTTGTGTGGTATTCACATAACTATTATGCACCAATGTTGGCGTTTTGGTCATGGGGTAATAAAATGCGCTGGGGCAGATTTGGAATAGGTATAAATTAAAATGATAAAACTGAATTACGAATTTAAAAACAAGCAACTGTTAGAATTAGCGCTGACGCAAAGTGGTGTCAACGCAACGCAAAACAATGAACGCTTGGAATTTATTGGTGACCGCGTGTTGGGGCTTTCTGTGGCAGGATTACTGTATGAAATGTACCCAGATGAAAGCGAAGGCGAACTGGCACGCAGACACGCGATGTTGGTTTCAACAGAAACGCTGGGTAATGTTGCGCGTCAGATGGGGCTGGACAGGCAAATCAAGCACGGTCATATGACCGCTGGGCGTATTGTTCATATCATGGCCAACGCGATGGAGGCAATATTTGGCGCAATCTATTTGGATTCTGGTTTTGATGCCGCAAAGAATGTTATCGTTGATATTTGGCGCGAATTGGCGGCGGCGGATGTTGTTGCCCCAAAAGATCCAAAAACTGCACTGCAAGAATTTGTTCAGCAAGCAGATAATGGTAATTTGCCAGTGTATGAATTCTTGGAAACAACAGGCGCATCGCATAACCCTGTATTTAATGTGCGTGTTTGTGCGATGGGAAAAACTGCCCAGGGGCAGGGGACTTCTAAAAAGGCAGCGACAATTGACGCAGCAGAAAAATTGTTGAAAATCCTTGCAATTTAGGGTTTTCGTATTTAGAATTACACGCATAATTAAACACAAAGGAAAAAATATGTTTTCAATTTTATTAGTTTTATTGGTTATCGTCGCAGTTATGATGATTGGCTTGATTTTATTACAAAAGTCCGAAGGGTCTGGTATGTCTGGATCGTCTGCGGCATCGATGTTTGGCGGTGCGTTGACGGGTGCGGCGGCTGGAAACTTTTTGACACGTGCGACGGCATGGTTGGCAACAATCTTCTTTGTTTTATGTGCGGCATTGGCACTGATTGCATCAAAGTCTGATATGGGTAACGCACAAAGTGATTTGCGTAAAGAATTAGTTCAGACTGAAAATGTTCAGCCATTACAAGAACCATTACCAGAAACACCTGCAGAAACGAAATAATAAAAAACCGCTAATCGGCGGTTTTTTATTTACCACTACCCCGTCCGCGTTCGCGTCCACCCCTCCATAGAGGGGAACTTGCCACCGTTTTTAATATCCCCCCGCGGAGGGGGCTGCGATATGCGGGAAGATGATATAAAAAGAATTATAAAAAAACCGCCAAACGGCGGTTTTTTAATCTGGGAAAAAACAGTTGTCTTCAAAGGTTGTTTTGCATTCCGTTTCTGTTTTGCCTGTATAGTCTCCTACGCCTGCGAAACATTGTATGCATTTTTTTACGGTTTCGTTATCATCGCACAGCCCACATTTTGCCATTGTTTGATTAGAAACGATTTTCATACTTGATTTTTGTATGCATTCATCTGTTTTTTTGTCAAAAAATTCTGTATCTTCATCACATTTTAAGCAATAGGTGTCTGTGATTTTTCCGTTGCTATCTTTAACATTTTTTGGACCCGAATATAGTGTTGTTGGGCATTCAATGCATTTGTTTGATTCCTTACTTTCAAATGCAGAGCCTGCTGGACACGGTTCAAGGCAAATTTTATTGCGTAAAATTAAACCGTCCGTACAATTGGTTGGGGCGGTGCATGGGGTTGTTATTTCTTTGCCACAACCATTAAAGCGTGCCTCGTATGTGCATTTGCCACCACCGTCTAATGTTATTGTTTTGGTTTCTGTGTAATATGCTATCTGACCATTTTCCTTATTTTCCCATGTTTTACCCTCTGTGTCTGTTATTTCTACGAATTTTCCATAATTGCTGCTTGTGACACCACAACATACGTATGTTTTGTTATCAAACGTATGCGCCTGTCCGTTAGAATAAAATGTTCTGTTGTCGTTTTTATTTATTTTATTGCTGGCACAACTTGTTTGACCGCCACCACAGAACCAATATGAATTATTGCCTGCTGTGTTTAAAAAACATTCCATAGAATAACCGTATCTTAGCCCACCATAAGCAGAACAGACGGACATTATCATAAAAGATGTAGTTATAATTTTTCTCATTTTCTTCCCCCGTTTTTGTGTTAAAAAAACCGTCACAAAAATGACGGTCGGGGTGTTCGAAAAGTCATTAGACAACTGACCCCGTTGCGTTCAATGTATTACAACGGCACCCCGACCGTACGGTGGGGTAAAAATAACGGCGCAAAAGCACCGATTTTCATCGGATTACGATGCGTTTTGCACCGTGTCTAACGGGCTTTTCGACGGCCCGAACCGACATCCCTGTCAGTTCATTGTGTATTGTATTGGAAATGTAGAATCTTTGCAATAATAAAAAAAACAGCAGTTGTTTTTTTATCTGCTGTTGATAAATTCTTGGTATTTTTTGATTGTGTTGTTTAGTTGCATTGGGGACCAGCCCGATGTTGTATAAGCCAAGGGTATGTCGCCTGCAATTGCAAATCCGCAAATTTTTGATTCGCGATTACGGTATATGAATATCGGTGTGTGTTCCGCAGCCAGTTTTTTTGCATTAAACTGTGATACAGATTGTTTTGAAATCTTGTCCAGTTGACGTATCAAGGATGCGGATGGCATAAATACCGGCGATACAAGACCGTTACCAGATTCTTTGACGTTTTTGCAGAATTTATTTGTCGATTCTGGGGATGTGTAACCGTGTTTTTCGTAAAACTTGCAGGCATTGCCCAAGGAAATCAATTCCGCTGTATTTGTGGTCAGGGATATTGCGGCCTCGGCTGATTGTAATAATTTAATACCTATTTTTTGACCTTGGTATTCTGGCAGTACATACAAGTGGTTGATTTCAGCAGTGTTTGGTTGAATCGAACCGTGAATACATGCGACCATTTTATCGCCATCGTATGCGCCAAAAGCAAATGGGTGTTTTGTTTGTTTTAATTCTGTGCGTGCGTTTTCCAGGTCGATGTTTGATAATTGAATATCATAGTTATATTTCATCGCAGCAACACGAATACGCAAAAAATCATCCCAGACGCCTGGGGCGGATTGATTAAATATAGGAAATATTTTTACATTACTCATACTATTATTATAGTACAGACAGGATGTTTGTCAACTGTTGCTGTGTGAAAAGTTTTTTATATTGCTTTAACCGGTCGGTTCTTCGTCCGACACAGGGGAAAATAAAAAAACAACCACAAGTGGGTTGTTTTTTATTTATCTGGTGGCCCTGGTCGGACTGTAAATTCCCATCTGCGGTGCGTCACCGCGATGGGCCCCTTTCGCCTGTGGCTCGAACCGGTCGGTTCTTCGTCCGCCCAGACCAAAATAAAAAACCACCAAAAGGTGGTTTTAATTCTGGTGGCCCTGGTCGGACTCGAACCGACACTCCTCGCAGAACTTGATTTTGAGTCAAGCGCGTCTACCAATTCCGCCACGGGGCCGTCGCATCAAAAGCCGATTATTTAGGCGGCTTTCTTTGCTTCAACTTTTTTTACCAAGCGGGCACTGCGATTCGCCTTGTGAACAGGTTTTTTTGCAGGTGCTGCTGGTTTGCCAGCTTTCTTTTCAATGGCTTTTTTAATCGCAGCCATTTCATCTGTCAAACGTGATACTGGTTTCGCCATTACATATGCATCCAAACCGCCATGCTTGGTGAATGTGCGCAAACCAGCAGTTGAAATGCGTAATGAAAAATCACGTCCCAAAATATCACTGTGGAACTTTAATGTTTGAAGATTTGGCAAGAATGTACGTTTTGTACGACGATGAGAGTGGGAAACATTCATCCCAACTTCTGTTTTCTTACCTGTAACTTTACATACACGTGGCATAATACTTATCCTTAAATTATTATATAGCGGACTAAATTTATAATAAAAATATAGAAAAGTCAAGCATTCTTTTAATATTTTTTATATATGCGCGTTATGTTCGGGCGATAACAGGTCTGTTATTACCTTGGCAGGCGTAAATGTTGTGGCCGGAACCGACACGAAAACCGTGTTCCACTTTGACATTGCACCGTTCCACAGGCCTGGTCTTTCCATGGCGCGCAGTGGCTGACCGTTCTTGGACTTTTCAGATATAAACCCAGTCGCAGGGTCAATAAATTCTGTTAAATCAAATTTAGTTCCATTGTATTTATATGGCATACAGACGATGTCTACAGGGTTAAAGAACTGACCATCATGTAAGATGTGTTTGTTTTCGTCTGATATTTGACCAGGTTCAACAATTTGCAGGCTGATTGTGCCGTCTGAATTTTGTGTCCAGAATGGGCCACCACCAGGTGCGCCAGTATTGCGAACCATACCGCATACACGCAATGGGCGGTTTAAAATATCGCGAATTTGTTCATGGGCAAAGTTTGTAATGCCCAAGTTTTGTGATATAAACAGGCTGATTTCGTCCATGTCTGCATCGCTGTTGTCAATGTCGCGAATGTATTTGAATATTTTCTGTTGCAGTTTTATTGCCAAGCCTGCCAATGCTTTTTTATGTCTAATTGTATCTGTGCGGTTTGATGCTGGGCATACATTGTCTATATTTTTAATAAAGATAATATCAGCGTCCAAATCATTCAGGTTTTCAATCAATGCGCCATGACCCGATGGGCGAAATAACAGCGTGCCGTCTGAATTACGAAACGGCGTGTTGTCTGGGTTGACTGCAATCGTATCTGTCTGGGATTTTTGGGTGGACAGTTCAATATTATATTTAATGTTAAATTGTTGTTCGTATTCTGGAATAATATTTGCCAACAGTTCTTGGAATCCAGATATATGTTCTGGAGACACGGTAAAGTGTATATTTACAGTGTTCTTAGATTTTGCATATTGGGCGCCTTCGGCCAAGTGTTCTGCCACAGCGGTTATGCCGTTGTTATTATCGTGGTGGAATTTTAATAATCCCTTGGGCAGGTTGCCATAGTTTAATCCGCGTTTCGTTACAATACATTCAATAATGTCGTGGTCTGTGGGGTTTTCTGGCAGGTGTTTTTTCAGGTCTTGATAAAACGCAAATTTTGGTAATTTATCGATAACCATTTGGCTGACTTTATTATGTGTGCCAGATGTTAAATATTCGAACAGGTCTTTGAACATACGGGTTGCAGCACCTGATGCGGGTACAAACTTTACAATTTTATAATTGTCTGCGTTTGCGTCAAAGTATTCCGCGTATTCGTCGGTCTGTATTTCTATAACCCCATCATCAATCACAGCCGCAGATTTAATATCAATATATGGAAATCCATTTTGAAAGTCTGTCATTTGCTGTTGGATTGTGTTTAGGTTCAGATTGTGTTTGTTTATTTGCTGAATATCTGTGTCTGTGAATTGTGTCATTTTATACCTTCCTTGTCGGGCTGATTTTAGAACAAAAAATATACCAACGCAAGGGTTGGTATTCGTTCCTGTGTCTTGACAGGGGATTTTATGGCACTATATATACCGCAGAAATAAAAATAGATTACAAGGAGCATATCTTATGAATCCAGATGATTTACAAGAAACACCACAACAGGCCATCGCAAAATACACAACAGACTTTACCAAGTTGGCCGCAGATGGAAAATTAGACCCTGTGATTGGGCGTGATGAAGAAATTCGCCGTACGATTCAAGTGCTAAGCCGTCGTACAAAAAATAACCCTGTGCTGATTGGTAATCCAGGGGTTGGTAAAACTGCAATCGTAGAAGGATTGGCAACACGTATTATTTCTGGAGATGTGCCAGAAAACCTGCTGAAAAAGCAGTTGTTGTCGCTGGATATGGGTGCGTTGATGGCAGGCGCATCATATCGCGGGCAATTCGAAGGTCGCTTGAAAGCGATATTAAAGGCAGT
The DNA here is from genome assembly GCA_045651525.1 of Candidatus Enterousia sp. GTDB lineage: Bacteria > Pseudomonadota > Alphaproteobacteria > Rs-D84 > Rs-D84 > Enterousia. The sequence continues at coordinate 18,598 of JAZRSO010000012.1, forward strand.
CAAAGATGCAGATGGTAAAATCATCTTGTTTATTGATGAATTACACACACTGGTCGGGGCAGGCAAGGGCGAAGGCAGTATGGACGCTGCGAACCTGTTAAAGCCAATGTTGGCACGTGGTGAACTGCACTGTTTGGGCGCGACAACGTTGGACGAATATCGCCAATATATTGAAAAAGACCCGGCACTGGCGCGTCGTTTTCAACCTGTATATGTTGACGAGCCAACAGTTGACGATACTATTTCAATCCTGCGCGGTTTAAAAGAAAAATACGAAGGGCATCATGGTGTTCGTATTGCAGACGCTGCGCTGGTATCTGCGGTTAAATTATCGAATCGATATATCACAGACAGATTCTTGCCAGACAAGGCAATTGACTTGATTGACGAAGCGGCTGCGCGTGTTCGTATTGAAATCGCGTCAAAGCCTGAAAAATTGGACGAAGTTGACAGACATTTGATGCAATTAAAAATAGAACAGCAGGCATTAAAGAAAGAAAAAGACGATGAATCCAAGAAACGTTTGGTGGATTTAGAAAATCTTATCAAATCGGTCGAGGCAGAGTCCCGTGAACTGACCGCCCAATGGCAGGCAGAACAGCAGAAAATGCGTGGTCTGTCTGATGCGATGGCTGCGCTGGATGCGGCCAAGGCCGAAGTTGCAACTGCGATGCGTAATGGTGACTATGAAAAAGCGTCTGCATTACAATATGGTAAAATTCCAGAACTGGAAGAAAAAATCGCAAAAATGAATGCGGATGCCAAGGAATATAAGACAGTTTTACCAGAACATATTGCGACTGTGGTCAGTAAATGGACAGGTGTTCCCGCAGACAGATTAAATGCCGAAGAACAATCAAAACTGTTAAATATCGAAGATGCGTTACGTCAGCGTGTCGTTGGCCAAGACCATGCGCTGGGGGTAATTGCACGTGCGATTCGCCGCAGTCGTGCAGGTTTGTCTGATCCACGCCGACCAATGGGCAGTTTTATGTTCTTGGGTCCCACAGGTGTTGGTAAAACCGAAGTGGCCAAGGCGTTGGCAGAATACTTGTTTAACGATGATACGGCCATGACCCGTATTGATATGAGTGAATATATGGAACCACATTCTGTATCACGTTTAATCGGCAGTCCCCCAGGGTACGTCGGTTATGAACAGGGTGGGGTGCTGACCGAAAGTGTTCGCCGTCGCCCATATCAGGTTTTGCTGTTTGATGAAATTGAAAAGGCAAATCCAGATGTGTTTAATGTGTTCTTGCAAATCTTGGACGATGGGCGTTTGACCGATGGTCAGGGTCATGTTGTGAACTTTACAAACACAATTATTATCATGACCAGTAACCTGCCAGACATGGATGCGGTAAAAAAGAATTTCAGACCAGAATTTATCAACCGTATCGATGAAATTGTGTTCTTTAACCCATTGGGCAAAGACGTGATGAGTGGCATTGTAAAGATTCAACTGCGCGGTCTGGAAAAGCGTTTGGCAGAACGCAGAATTGACCTGAACATCACAGACAAGGCGATAAAGTGGCTGGGTGACAACGGATATGATGCTGTATTTGGCGCGCGCCCACTGAAACGTCTGATAACGTCTGCGGTCGAAGATAAAATCGCCGACCTGATATTGTCCGGCACCGTTGGCGAAGGCAGTACTGTGTATGTCGACGTCAAGGGTAAAGACCTGACCGTAAATTAAATCTAATGGCATATCTAAAGCGGGTTGGCAATGGCTCATGTAACTTTTGTACACTACGCCATTTCCAACCCGTTTATCTATATCATTATCTTTAATTTACCGCTAATTGTGAATGGTGTTGGTGGGAATCTCATGTAGCGTCATGTACACTACGATTCCCGATTTGTTTTTATCTAAATCATTCTAATTTATTTTTACTGCTAATCGTGAATGGTGTTGGTGGGAATCTCATGTAGCGTCATGTACACTACGCCATTTCCAACCCGTTTATCTATACCTTTATCATTAATTTGTCCTCTAATTGTGGGCAAATTTTTTTGACATTCTTTGTTTTTGTTGTATTCTCCTCGGAAAAGAGGTTTTATAATGAGGAAATTAAGGTGTAAAGTTAACGGAGCAATACGTGAAATATCTATTTATAGAAATGTGATAAACGGTAATTTAGATTTGTCGGGTATGGATTTAAAAGAATTGCCAGATTTATCTGATATTACTGTAACTGGAAGTTTTGATTGTTCTAATAATCGCTTAAGATCACTAGATGGTGCACCACGAAACGTTGGTTGGAATTTTGATTGTCATGGTAACCAATTAACATCACTGGCGGGGGCACCAAAAAGCGTTGGTGGTGATTTTTATTGTTATGATAACCAATTAACAACATTGGATGGTGCACCGCAAACTGTTGGTGGCGATTTTGATTGTTCTGGAGATAAATTACCAATGTCATTAGATGGTTTTACGTCAGAAATTGGCGGTGCTTTTATTTGTGATAGAGGGTCTTTGAAAGCGAAAGATGCACAAATACAACTGGCGGCACGTGTTGCAGCCAAGCAAAAAGAAATTTCTGCTGAGTTGGCCAGACAGGCTAAACAAAGAAAGAAATAGAATATTTAACACAATATGTAAAAAACGCCAAAATTGGCGTTTTTTATAATTCGTTGTTTTGTATATCTTTATCTTTAATTTACCGCTAATCGTGAATGGTGTTGGTGGGAATCTTATGTAGCGTCATGTACACTACGATTCCCGTTTTCCTTTTATATGAACCGTTCTTTAATCTATCTGCTAATCACGTGGTGGGTGTTTTTTCTTGACATTATTTGCGTTTATATTACTCTGCCTGCATAGATAAGAGAGGTTATCATAAATGAGATTAAAAGTTATTGGTGATGAAAAGGAATGTACATTAGTTATTCCAGCTGATAAGGTGATAAAAGGCGATGTGGATTTGTCTGATATGGGTTTAACAAAACTGCCAGACT
>JAZRSO010000013.1:0-1613 GCA_045651525.1 Candidatus Enterousia sp.
TTTGGTAAGATTGTTAATAGAAGACAAGGCAAGTGGAACGCAATTGATACAAATGCTAATGTCACAAAGAGACCGTCATGGATACAATTTTGCAATCGAACCAATAAAACCTGATACAGATAAAACATCAAGATTGATGGGAGCAAGTGCTTATATAGAAAACGGCACGTTACGTTTCCCACAAGAAGCACCTTGGTTGTCAGATTTCAAGAAAGAACTATTAGGGTTCCCTAATGGTAAATACAAAGACCAAGTTGATGCCTTAACACAATGTATAAATTATGTTACGCAACGATGAATAAAGCGCCCATTTAGGGCGCTTTGTTGTTAATCTTCTTTCTGTTCAACTACACAATCTTTTTCCCAAGAGAAACAACTTTGCTTTTGTATGTCTTTTTTTGAGCAATCACCAAAATATACAGGTATAGTTCTTTGTGACCCCGCGGCAGTTGTGTATGAGAATGATTTGTGTGTATTTTCTAAAGTTCCGGGCCATATATAGTATTGTTCGTCGACCCACTCATTTTCATATCTACAGTTGTCTAAAGTCAGCCTGACGCTATGCACAACACCTAATTTTTCCCCGTTGGGGCCTAAGTAACCAACATTTGCCAATGCGGTCTTTTGCGTGTCCGATTGATCGATTACCTGATGAACATAAGCCCAATGCTGGATTTCTATATCTCTGGTTCCTGTGGTACAGGAAGTTAAAGCCAATAATGCTAATATAACAAATGATATTTTATTCATTTTTGTTGCTCCTTTTGTGGTATTTTTACTAATAAAAATTTAAACAACCCATTAGGTTCCGGGATTTCATAAAAATCCTGCCATGCAAATTCATAATCGTTACTGATATGCAAATTTGGACGCGCTTGCAATACCTTCTCTGGATGTGTGCAATTGGTCAAATTCCAGTTGTGTTCGCCACTACATTTGTTTCCCGGATTCATACGGAATGCGTATGCCTGAGCATTTATGCTGCATTTGCCGTTCCAATAATATTTATCATTAGCGATGCATATAAATATGCCGCTATGAGCAAAACCATTATTAACCAATTTCTCTATACGCGATATGTCTTTCCAGCAATCATAACAGCCTTCGTCTTCAGCGCCTTGCGTTTTTAATATATTTCTGACTGGAATGTCTGTGTTTTCATATAATGCATCAGAGTCTATTTTGGCCGTCTTATATTTCAATTCTATTGGGATTTTTTGACCTTTGTTTACAATCAGAATATCAATATAAATTGTTCGCCATTTGGTATCATAAATGCGTACAGGAAATTCGCGGTATATTTTAACGTCAGGACTGTCTTGAAATACCTTTGCTAACTCCCAGGAAAAAGATGCCTGGAAATCTGCCTCAGAGACAAAAAAGCGATGTTTTTGTTTCAAGTTTATAAATGCTGTAACAATGGATTCTGTGATATCCACGCCAATTTCCCCATTTTATAAATCAATGACCGTCAACGGAATTGACGGTCGGGGAGTTGGTGTCAGCAAACGAATGCTCCGCAGCCTTCGGGCAAGCCCTGTTTTATAGCAAACGGCTCCCCGACCAAAGTCGGGGGATTTTAACGACAAATGCCGCGTCTGCGGGCCACCACA
>JAZRSO010000014.1:0-13511 GCA_045651525.1 Candidatus Enterousia sp.
ATGGGACAGTTTGTTGCAGATGAAATAGAACTGAACGCATCGCCCCAGACGTTAACCATAACCGCACGTGCATCAAACTCTAACCTGCACGATATGGGGGAATTCAAAGCACCCAAGACAGAATCCTGGGACAAGAAAACCTTGACCAGCATCGTGCAGACCATCGCCGGCAGGTATGGTATAACGGCCGCCATATCTGCCACCTTTGCAGGCATTCAGATTGACCACGTGGATCAGACTGAAGAAAGTGATTGCGCATTTATCCAAAGGTTGGCCAGCGAATACGGCGCAACAATCAAGATTGCAGGTGGCAAACTGATGTTTATAGATCCGCTGACTGGCAAATTCCCAGACGGATCGCCATTGCCAACGATACCGGTAACCACGGTGTCCAGCATGCGCCTGCGTATAACGGAAAGGAATAAATACGGAAAAGTATCGGCAAAATACTATGACGTGAACAAAGCCGAAGAGCAAGAAATCACAGTTGGCTCATCACCGCCAACATATGAGCTAAGGGACACATACAGCAATCAGCAACAGGCACAACTGCAGGCCCAGGCCAAACTGAATGAAATAGCAGATGGCACATACGCACTGACAGTTGAAATGCCAGGCAACCCAATGTTGGGGGCAGAAAGTGTGATTGAAATACAGGTTGGACGGACTGAATTCAGGGGCAAGTGGGTAATCAAATCCTGTCGGCACACAATGAACAGTTCTGGCTATAAAACCAGTATAGAGGCAACCAGACCAAGGGAGGCGACCGATGGTTAAACAACAAGAACGAGAGGGATTCAAGATGAGAGTGGACGGCAGACTTTTGTATGGCTTAATGGCGGCATTGGTCGGCTTTGTGGTTCGTGCAGAATCACACCACGCATCAGTAAATACACGTCTGATGCAACTGGAACACAGGACCGACACCCTGGAATCCGACCTAAAGATAATCAAGGAATCCCTGTACGAGATACGTGGGGACGTAAAAATCTTAATCAAAGGGGCAAATTGATGAAAAAAGCAATCACATACATAGCCAAGATATTCAGTGACAAGAACGGAAACCCATCTGCTAAGCGATATGCGTGTGCATTATTCGGCATAACGGCAGTCGTGCTGGCAGCATGCGGATTTGGCGTTGAAATAGTCGCACTGTTCGTGGCGGCAGCACTGGGGGAAAACATAACAAGTTTATTCGAAAGAAAGGAAAAGAAATGAAACGCAAACCACCAAGGGGAATAAGAAACAACAATCCAGGAAACATCAGATACACCGGCACACAATGGGCCGGTTTATCTTTGCCACCATCGGACGGGGAGTTTTGCATATTTACAGAACCAAAATGGGGCATTCGTGCGCTGGCCAGGGTCTTGAAAGTATACCAGACCAAATACGGCATCTGTACAGTCTCGGGCATAATCAGACGGTGGGCTCCGTCATTTGAGAATGACACCGCAGCATACGTAAAAAGCGTGTGCCACCAAACCGGTTTTGGGTCCGGATCAGAACTGAACCTGTTTGACAACGACACAATGCTGGCACTGGTAAAGGCCATCATTCAGCACGAAAACGGCCAGATGCCATACACCAAAGAACAACTGTTGGAGGGCATACGATGCGCATAAAAGAATATTGGAACAAGTACAAAGCATACATTGTCGCCGGTGCGGTTGCGCTGGCTTATTTAATCGGCATAAAGAAAGGAAAAGACCATGAAAAAATACGCCAGACTAAGACGGTTTTACAGAACGTACAAAGGGCTAATAAAGCTAGGGATTCTGTTGCTAATAATCCTGATGTTGTGCAGCGGTTGCACAAAAAATATAACAGGCAGTGATTACTGCCTGTTATATCGTCCAATCTATGCTGACTACACCAACGACACAGCTGAAACCATAGAACAAATCGATGCAAACAACATCGTCTATGACCGCCTGTGCGACTAATCGGAATACAAATCCCACAGTTCCTCAAAGTGAATGCTGTATTCTTTGTTCGGCTGCTCAAAGAACAGACAGTTTTCACTATTGGACTGGGTTGCGGCCTTGGTCCAGTTATAGGAACCGGTCACAATCGTTTTGCCATCAAATATGGCGTATTTGTTGTGCATAATTTTATGCTTTTTATGAATCACAACCGGAATACCGGCATCAGCCAATTCTTCATCCAGCGAATACTTATTGCCGGCCATCGCCCGATCAGTAATAACACGAACCTCCGCACCACGTTTCTTCGCAGCCAAGATAGCATCAACGATTTTGCGATTGGTAATAGAATAAACTGCAATGTCAATTTTCTTGGCTTTTTCAATCTCTGCTACAATGTTATCTTCGCAATCGGTCCCAGGGGTAAAGTAAATACGAATCCAAGACTTTTCAGACACAGGCGGCATTGGCAATGCCGCCAGCTCAATATCGTATTCCTCGGTCTTTGGCTCTGACGAAGAACCCCATAACTTGGACCAAAACGATGTCTCGTCCTTTGGCTTTTCTTGCTGCACACCGATATGAGCCAAAACAGCGTCTTTGGCATCGTTACCATCTTTGATAACCAGCATCAGCAAATCATCATTGGGCTTGCGTGCAACAACCAGCAAATCACCCACCGCAGCAGACTTCATAACATCATTGCGTTTATAGTGTAATTTGCCACGTCCACGACCGTTCCACGATTTCTGATAATAGTAATACCATTTGGCAGTACTGTATTCTTCGATGGTCTTTTTGCCAATGTAGACATACAAAGTTTCAAACGACTTTTTCTCTTTCCCCAGAACAGATTCCAACCCTTTGGTCCCAGTAATTTCCAAAGTATGCTTTTTATCAGGACGAATGGTGTCCGTCTTTTTCATGGTCTTGACTGCAATGGCACTGTAATTGGATAAATCCGCAATCTCAAACGCATAACAGGGAACAGAAAGGCAGAAGACTGCGACAAGCGACAAGAATAAAATCCTGATGCGTTTCAACATACAGACAGATTAAAACTATTCTGCGATTGTGGCAAGTGTTTTTCTTATAAATATCCTGGTATAGATTTTGCGGCCACGAACAGAACACGCACCACCATCATAAGTGAATTCTTTATCCAGTCCCAGAATCACAAACTGTGCCGGATTATATTTTTCAATAAAACTGATTGGAACACCCATAACCTCATCATAGTCCACAGGAATATCAGACGTACGATCAACATTGATTGCATCAGCATTGTCATACTTTGGGAACCGTTCCGGATCATAAAGGGCAGACAACCGTAAAGCACCAGCACGATGATTGTGGGGCAAATTTGTCAGCCATATTGCCGGCACTTCCTTGGTGTCAGCACTATCTGGAACCATGAACCGCATACCACCGGCCCATCGGCGAACCCCAGGCCAGATTTTATTCCTTTTCACCAAATCAAACACTTTGCGCTGGGCAATAGCATTTTTGTTGCCAATGACCAGAAAAGGCTTTTGATATTCAATCAGTAAATCCATAAAATCCCGAAACAAAGAAAAAGGCGGATTGGTAACAACCATATCCGCCCGTTGTAGCAACTTAATGGCCTGGGGACTGCGAAAGTCGGTGCCACCCAGACCACCGCTAAACCACACATCCCTGATCAGCCCCTGGGACTTCAGTTTGGCAAAGTATTTCACAAAGGCACTATCGACCGTATCACAATTACAGTAAATGCACTTATTCAAAAAATGCGACCGATAATGGTCGCACTCAGATTCAACATCAGCATATTGGGTATAGAACTCATCGTTCCTGGCCAGTTTGGCACGCAGCAATTTTGCACATTGTTTTTGCATCATATCTCCTACAAAGAAAAAAGCCCCAGCACAGTGCCAGGGCAGAATAAAAAAAGACGGCTTAAAACCGTCCGCTTGATGCCCAAAATTATATCATAAAACGAACAAAAAATCAAGAATAGAATTCATGAAACAAAGACGTAACAAATGATAAAATTTGCAAAAAATCTATCCAAAGATATCCAAAACAGTCCACCGCATGTAGTGAAAAATGGGCTTTTGAGGTGCTGTTAAGAAATGTAAAAAAATCGGTGTAAAATGGGGTGCTGTGTAGCGGCTGTGTAAAACACAGACCTGCTTAAACCCCATTTGAAGCCTATGTTCGTCAAAAACAGTGCCGATTTTAATATCAGAAAAATCCCAGATTTACAGGGTGTTCGGAACTAAATCAAGTTATAGGAAGATTGAGTCGAATGGGTTAACAGTCCGTTGTTCTACCGACTGAACTATGCCCGAATAGCGTTGCATATAATATACTAAAAAAAGGCAGAAGTCAAGCGTTTTTAGAAGAAATTTGTCGTGTGTTATGCAGCCCGAAAAACCGCAGAAACCTGCGACTTTTGTCCCAAGATGTATGTAAATGTATGTTTTTTAAACGACCATGCCAGGCTAAAAACACTCCCCTAAAAACACCCGAAAAATATGAAATTAGCAGTACCCCTACCATTGAAATCAATCTGATTTCAATATTGATTTTAGTGTGTTTTTATATTGATAGAAAAGGTTTTTTATAATATATTTGCTGTGACAAAAAACAATATTTGATTGGAGGTTATATGTCAGATATACATGTGATTTTGGACTGTATAAAAAGTTGGCCGTGGCAAGAATTTATTGCAACTATAATTGGTGCTGTATTTGCATTCTTTCTGCCAACATATTATGAATATAGACGTAAAAAGCGACAGCAAAAGAATGCACTGATAAACTACTACTATAATTTGCATATTATTTTTAGAAATTTTTTTGGGTATGTGATAAATGTACATAACAATATGGAACTTGCCAAAGGGAATATACAAAATTTCATAGAGCCGCAAATACCAGATTTTACATTTGATAACCTTTCTGTAGATTTAACTTTTGTAATTGAACATTGTCCAGAATTTTACGAGTGTATTGTACAACTTAAAATCGCTTTAAACCAGCTAAATCAGCCTAATATTTTATCAAATCAGGAACATAGGCAAGAATATTTCCGCAGTCTTGCATTTCGTAGTATGGAAACGGGAATGCAAATATGTATATTGATACAAAATACCAAAGGATATTTGAAGCGATACTACGATCAAGATGTATATTCTAAAACAGTGCGAGACAATATAGGAAGGTTTCTTGAATGGGTGAAATCAACTTTGTATAAGATTGAACATAAACAAAATGCTCAACCAGACGAAATACGACAAGTGCATGATATGCGAGAAAAGCTACAAACAATGAAGAAAGATTGGCTTGTTCGATTTGAATAATATATTCAATTTACTTTTTTGATTTTTGGTGATAGACTATGAAATGAATCCATAGGGATATGGGTTCGGGGCTATCTCAAGCCCAGCGTATTCGGTGCAAAATTACTGACGGCATCGTCATCCGATGTCATTCCTGTGGTTTTGTGTCGTGATTTATCCCTGACTTAATAAGTCGGGGAGCTGTTTGTCATACAACAGGGGTAACCCGAAAACAACAGAATCACTAATACGCTGATTTGAGAACTCCCCGACCGCCTAACATCCCATGGCGGTCTAACTTTTTTTATAAAGGGGTGTAAAATGAAAAACATATTTTTAACAACAGCTACGATATCATTGTTCTCTTTGCCGGCCTTGGCGGTAGATGCACAGTTTTTTATCGGGGCAAATTACTCTGGTGCTAATTTATCATATACTTCAGAGGCAGAAGAAGTATTGGATGAAATGTTAAGCTTTGTGCCAGATTTTTACCAGGTTCTGGGTGCAGAGGCAGGCGTGAAGTTTAATCCGGCTACAAACGATAAAGTTTCGTTTGGCGGTTCGATTGCATATGATTATGCGTTTGACGAAGATGCGGTTGTAAGATATCCATACAACCAAGCTTATTCAGATGTGACCATTGGTTTTTCGGCATTTAGTGCAATGGCAGACGCTTATTTCAATTTTGATTTTAGTGACACAGAAAAAGGTTCTTTAATTTTTGGTGTCGGATATGCCAATGTGAACCAGCGTGTTGAAATGACAGCGACAGAATTAGCAATAAGCAACGGTGTTTATAGTATAAGTGAAGAAGATGACGGTGGAGCCGCAGTCTTCAAAGTTGGCTTGTCGGCAGATATAAAAAATGGATTCGGTATACAAACAACATTGCGTTATTTTGTGCCAACTGGTGATTCTGATATCAAGGGAGCATTTCTGTGGGGTGCAGGACTGCGTTATACTTTTTAATACATGAACACAAAGGGAAACAACATGAAGAAGATATTAGTTTTATCTGTATTGGCATTGACGGGATGTGCTTCAATTGTTGACGGCGGACCGGATACAATAAACTTGATGACCAGTAATGGCGCATCGGTAAAAGCACAGATAAATTCAAAGCAGTTTGGAAGCCAACAGATAACATTGCCAACTTTTATAACAGTTCCAAAATCTTGTTCTGATATAACCGTTAATGTCATGGAAGACAAAAAGGTAAATCAATCTAGTGCGATTGTGTCGTCCAGTGTGAATCCATGGATTTTTGGAAATGTAGTCTTTGGTGGGCTGATAGGCTTGGCGGTTGATGGTGCGGCTGGAAATATGTGTACATATGACAGCAGCGTTATTGTGCCAATTAGTTCAAAGTAATAAAAACCAACCGCCCATTCGGGCGGTGGTTTTTTCTCTTGCACGACGGACGGGTTTCCGTTGTGCTGGGGTGGGGAAAAGTGTGTATAATTTTTCTGGTTGAAATCATCATTGAAATCAACCAGAAATCAGTATTGAAATCGTGGAACACAAAATTTGATTCAAATCGGTTTGCGGTATGAAAATGTATGTTTTTCAAACGGTATCCATACAGGTTTTAACAGGTTTTAAGCGTAATGTGTTAAGTCGTCAGAACTGAAAAAAACAACAAAAAAACCCAGAAATCTGGGCAAAACTCGAATTTGCTGTTGGGCTTGCTCTTATAGTTAACAGTCCGTTGTTCTACCGACTGAACTATGCCCGAATAGCGAACAGAATAATATATCAAAAAGTCGCAGAAGTCAAGCATTTTTTGAATGTTGTCATAATATTGTGTAACATGCAGAAATCCGGGGCTTTTTCCTGTGTGTTTTCGCCCAGGTGTAGCGTGTGTGTAAAACATTTTTTTCGCCTTTTTTGAGCTGTTTTTGTCCGTGCGTCTGGGTGGTTTTTTGAGGGCAATGTTCTGAAACAATTATAAAGCGAATTGTGTGGCGGAAATTTGCGGTTTTTGCCATTTGTTTTGCCAAAATATGCCAAAATTGTGTGTAGCACCCAGTACATGGTTGCAGCAGTCCGCGTGTCTTGACGACAATTTTTCCCAGAAAACCGCCCAAAGCCCCAAAAGCGTTTTTGCGGATTTCGGCAATCTGTGTAGCGCCTGTGTAAAACACAGACCGGTTGGAACTATATGCGCTTGTGTCCGTATCTAAATCCGTCAGAAAAACACTCGATTTTTGGCCATATTTTTTTAATAACGAAATTTGTGCAAATTTTTGCAAAAAATGTCCCATTTTTGCTACACAAAAAACCGTTTTTCTTGATTTTATGTGTTTTTTGGGGTTCTATACAAACAAAATAAAAAAGGAAACCCATGACGTATAAAGATGTAGTGTTCGAAATGTTTGAATCTGCCACAGCAGAACTTGAAAAAGGTAACGTTTATAGTGCAAATGTGTTGTTGTGGGCTTGTCGTGAGTTGCTGTGGCGAACACATGGTGTTGCCCAAGGAGAACACCTTGATTGGTTGTTGGATTTGTGGTTTAACAAATATACGGACGAACAGCTTGAACAAGCTTTCAATATTTTGCAGTCAGAAAACAGATTGCCCGAAGAAATTGATTCCATAGATGCCTTGAAATCAAAATTGAAGCGAGCAATGATAAAGGAAAACCCAATAAATCTAGACGAGATAAAAAAGAATTTTAATGATTGTTACGAGATGTACAACAACAGTAAACATGGCTCTGGTCGTGGTTTTGGTGTAACAGGCTTAGATAAGGAAGTAGATGATGCTCTCGACCCCCAAGTTGTAAAAATGCTGCATCAAATGGTATCATATTACATCGATAGTATTTATACAAAAGACATTATTGAAAAATATGGCTTGGAATATATGGACGAGAAATACGGCAGCCCTAAAAATTAGTTGTTTCAAACGATAGGCAATATGTTCAATTTAATGTATTGAATTGATTTTATAAATAAGCTAGGATTACAGACGGAATAAAAAGGAAATTCATGTCTATGCAACAAAAGAAATTAACATTTGTAGATTATACAATTGTTCTTGGTGTGATTATTTGTTGTAGCCTTATGGTGTGGGGGATGGACACAAGGCATGCACAAGTTGCACAACAAATATATGAAGAATTGTTTAAGGACGATGAAAATGCAGAACTTCTTTGTGAACAACGATTGATGAGAAAGTGGAGAAGTGCTGGTATTGAAGTTACATCGATAGAGGATGTTGTTGGTGCTTCTGATATTTGTCGTTGTGCTCCTTGGGGGCTGAAAGACATTATTTATAATCGTTCTGGAGTTAGCATGAGTCGAGCCCAGCGTTTGCTTGATGAAGATATAGATATATATTTACATAACGCTGAATTAGATTGCGATCGTATTCGGGCAGAATATGCTAAAAAGATGTCAAAGGTAGCGATACGAAAGGTGTATTATGATTATAATCGCCCTAAAACATGGGAAGATATTGAAAATAATCTAAGAAAAAACAGTGAAGAGTCTTTAAACGAAAGAGTTCTTTTGCGTAAAAATATATACCATACATGTATAACAAATGCGATTGGAGCAAATAAAGGTGGCGGATATAACGGAAGAGCGAAAAAGGCGTATCAGCAATTTTCATCATTGTGTAATTGTGTAGCAACAGAAACTACGGATATTGTTACGGGTTCGGTAGATGCAAAAACATTGCAAGCTGTGTATAATGGCGCCCTTAAAAGATGCCAATAAAACCAAAGTGACAATCTACTGCCCAGCTGAGCGGTAGATTTAAAATTCAACTATTTGTTTCTGACAATTCCTTGCAAAGTTCCCAAATCATCCGCAGATTCAAGTTTGTGAATTATTTTATGGCAATTTGGGCATAGTATCAAAAAGTCTTCTGGGGAAACGACTCTGGATGAATTTTCTTCCATTTGTCCCCAAGGTTTTTTATGATGGGCTTCCAACATATATTTCATTTGCTCGCCATATTCAGTCGCTGGATTTAATCCACATCCCATACAAATATATCCATGGTATTCCTTGATAGATTGAATGTCTTTATTGCTTAATCTGCCTTCATACTTAATATGATTTTGTTTGCGAATATGTTGTTCTTGGAATTTTTTTAGTTCCTGCGAAAACGATGTAAAACTCTGTTCTGGCATCTCTTCACCAAACGATTCAAGCCTATCGGCAAACATTTGTTTGTCTGCTGTTGTTAAATCTGATTTCTCTATCTCATCCTGTAGCGTCTTTTTGCGTGCTGGCCATACATACTGTTTATTAAATTGTCTGTGTACGGATTTTGCAGTTTCTGAATCTTGCAAATGATGTGCAAAAAAATTCTCTAGCTCAATATCACTTTTTGTCTCAATCAGCGATTTTGCTGACACGCTATTGTGTTCCAACCATTTGTTTAATGTTTCTTTGTCAGCCAATGAGGGTGTAGCTGTACTTGTTGAATCCTTTGAGTTATTTGTAGCTTTTGTGTAATTATTTGGTCGTAATGAATCCTCTATCGCACGATGTATACGCTCGCTAATGCTCTGATATGTTATCAAATCATAAAGAACCAGTGCAATTCCTGCTAATCCTATAGGCAACAAAAACCAATATGTGCCATCTGCATAATATAAACTTTGAATCCCCTTAGCGCTCAGAATGAAACCGCCTAAGAAAAGGCTTAGCCAACATAACGAAAAAAGTGTATCAACTATAAACCACATTATTTTATCTCTAATAACTTGTTTATAAACATAATAGTGTAAATAAATTCCTAATGCAATAACCTGCTAAAATTTTGATAAATTTTTGGCAAAAAATTGACAAAACTTTTGGCTTTCATTGAGTGATTTTTCTATTATAATTAAATACAATAGAACAAGAGCATAAAAAATGTTAAATGAAATCTTTAATCAACAAGTACATAGGCAAGCCGAATTGCTTAAATTAGGCTTGTGTGGTTTAAAAGCCAATGGTTATGATACAGACAACTATGAAAATGGCATATTTCTGATTGGGTATCGGGCATTAAATGTATGTGGCAACTATATAATGTACGGTTATACAGGTGCAAATATTGACTTGGCAGAACAGCAATTATGTACGGCAGTGCAATATATTGATGATATGGATTTAACGCACTCTGTTCACAATTTACAACAGAATCCGACCCCGGACCATTTACAACGTGCGTTTGTGGCATTTGATAATGCTTTCCGCAAACATCAAATACAAAACACTACCAAGAAGTATTTTGAAAAATCACTCAGAGATTGATTATAAAAATCGGTGTAAAATAGTTTGTGACTAAGATAATAGTTTATAGTTCTCAAAAATACAAACTATAAAGTTTGTGCTTGCGTTGTTTTACTTTATACTTTATGGTTATTAAAAACACAAACCTTAAAGTAAGAGGTAAGCGAATGTCTGAAATCTTAAAAAGCATAAATGAAAACAAAAAGAAACTATCTTTGCTGTTAAAAAACAAGGATAATCGTGATGTTTTATATAATTGGTTAAAGACCGAGTTGGCTTATACTTCTAATGCGATTGAGGGTAATACCCTGACACGTCGTGAAACGTCGCTGGCAATTGAAGAGAATATAACCAGCGGTTCAAAACCTATTTCACATTATGTAGAGGCGGTAAATCATGCCCGGGCATTTGAGCTGATTATGGAACGTGCCAAGGATAAGCGGCCGATTGATGTCAATGATGTATTACATATACACAAATGTATTCTGTCGGGAATTGACGATCCAAATGCAGGCTTTTACAGAAATGTTCCTGTTAGAATCTCTGGTTCCAGGACTGTTTTGCCAAATCCACTAAAAGTGCCAGACTTGATGGAAGGTTTTAATCATTGGTTAAGCACGACTGATGAAGAGGTTGTATATCGTGCAATAAATGCGCACTATCGTTTGGTGACAATTCATCCGTTCAAGGATGGAAATGGTCGTACTGCACGATTGCTAATGAATCTGATTCTGGTACAGGCCGGCTTTACGCCAACTGTTATCAGAAAAATAGACAGAAAGCGTTATTTGGATGCTTTAGAGAAGTACCAAACAACGGGCAACGGTGAATCATATTATAGTTTTATGTTGTCGGCATTAAATCGGTCCTTAAAGACGGCAATAGATATGCTGGACACGAACCTCCCAGATACAAGCGGGGTAAAACTGGTGACAATTGCAAAGTATGCCAAAATAAAAGGCGTTCCAACATCAACAATACGCTATTGGGTGCAAACAGGTAAAATAAAACCAACCGCAATAACGGATTCAGGGTATATGATGTTTGATCCAAATATGTAATTAGAAATTGTTTTGGTATGTTGCAAAAAATCTATCCAACGATATCCAAAACAGTACATCAGATGTGGTGGAAAATGGGCTTTTGGGGCGCCGTTAAAAAATGTAAGAAAATCGGTGTAAAATGGGGTGCTGTGTAGCGGCTGTGTAAAACACAGACCAGCTTAAACCACATTTGAAACCTATGTTCGTCAAAAATAGTACCAATTTTAATATCAGAAAAATCCCAGATTTACAGGGTGTTCGGAACTAAATCAAGTTATAGGAAGATTGAGTCGTTTGTGTTAACAGTCCGTTGTTCTACCGACTGAACTATGCCCGAATAGCGAACAGAATAATATATCAATTTATTGTACAAGTCAAGACTTTTTTCAAAAATATGTAAGTCGCGGAAATCTGCAAAAAATCCTGTGTATTTTGGCGCCCTGTGTAGCGTGTGTGTAAAACATTTTTTAGTGCGTTTTTGAGCTGTTTTTAGATTGGATATATGTAAAAACGTTATAAAACTTGAAAATCTGTCAGTTTGTGCTAAGTTCATAACGGAATTTAAAGTATAACGGGTAATGAAAATGTCATTTACACAGGAAAACGAAACCAATTTGCATACTGGGCCAGATGGAAAATTTTGCGATGGCTGTGACAAGCGTTGTGAATTTGGTATCCATTATTTCTATCGTCATACAAACAGATTGGAAGACTGGTTTTGTCCAACCATAGACGGCCAACCAATTAAGCAGTACAAGGGGCCAAACGGTCAGATAATTGATGCGACCAGAGAGGCACCATATGAAGATGGCGTTAAAAAGTCTGCGAAACAACAGGCAATTGAACTGGCACATAAAATTGTAAAATTCTGCGACCATTACAAAACACGATAAAGGAAACCAAATGTCATTTACGCAAGAAAACAAAACGAATATCTGCATTTGCGATGGGTGCGAAAAGCGGTGCAAATTAGGATATTATGAAGAAACAGAACAAGAGGCAAAAGCCAAAACAACAAATGCAAGAAGAGTCGCAACAACTCTGCCGGTTAAAAGATTTGTCTGGCCTACTATTGACGGCAAGCCAATAATTAGTTTTTTTGATAAATACGGCGAACCACAACAATGCGTTTTTGAATCAGAGTTTTTACACCTGCCTCACACATATAAAGTAAGAGAGTACAAACAAAAGATTTTAGAAAAAGCATACGAAATTGCCAAACTGTGTGACCATTATAAAACACGATAACAAGGTATAAAATGACACAGCGTCCATGGGAAAATATGTCGCCACAGGACATTGATAAAATATTGCCATCCGCCATGCGTGAAAACAATGCGGACTATTTTTTACATGAATTGTACCGTACTGCACGTGATATAGATATATACGGATGGCGGGACGCTTTGACCCCAGATGCATTGGTTCGATTTGGACCAGCCACATCATTTGCACCAGGGATGCCTTATCATTACAGACTATATAAATTTGAACGAAATTATTATTGCTATCAAAACGGAACAGTATATTTGTGGAATCCATATGAAATGTTGCCATATCGGGGGATTCCTGTTATTCGTTTTACATCTGAACAAGATATGGTATTTCGTCATGCTGTGCAATCGTTGGTTGTGTATCATAAAAATCGTGGGCTATATTGCGAACCCATAAAAATGAGAGAAACCCAATCCCAAAAATACCCCAACGCGATTAACTGCTTTAATCTTGGCTTGAAACATTATCAGGAACAAAATCCATTACAGACACCAGTGCGTTGTGATGGGTGCGAACGGTGGTGCTATCTGGGCTGTCAAGTGCATCCGAATCCCAGTTGGGGTGATGATAAATATCCAACAATAAATCATATTTTTGCAAACGATTGCCACGGCACCTGTGCGGCAAAAATGCAAGAATACCTTAACAATATTCAACAAAAACAAAAATAAAAGGAAACAAAATGTCATTTACACAAGAAAACAGAGT
>JAZRSO010000015.1:0-30232 GCA_045651525.1 Candidatus Enterousia sp.
TCCGCAGGTGTCTTGGGGATAACACCAACATCGCCAGACAATGCAACACGCAGCAATGATTGTTATATAGAAAAACCATGTCCAAACGGTACAGGCACACAAATATGCAATTATCGTTCTTCTGATGCAGCAGATTATGTAAATTGCAACGCATGTGTATACACGTCTTGTGATAAATGGTTTGAACTGGTTGATGGAAAATGTGTGTTCAAACCTAAGTTCACAATCACAACAGTTGAAATGTCTGCTGGTACAACATTCAAATTCCAAATTGGTGCGGCTGGTAATTATATAATTGACTGGGGCGATGGAAATGTTGAACAGATATCAAAGTCTAATGTAACATTGGCGACATACTCGCATACTTATAACACAGCAGGCACATATACAATCGGTCTGTCTGGTCAGGCAACACAATATTCAACAGAAATTAATACCGCGGCAATTCGTTTTTCAAGCGATACAGACACATCGATTACTGGGAACAAGTATATAGCATCTATTTCTGGCAGTCTGGGTAAAATATTTGGCACACTGCCAAACGGCAAAGAAGAAGCAAGAAACCCACGATTCCGCTTTACATTCAATGGTTGCTCGAACCTTAGCGGTACTATCCCAGCAGAACTGTTTGATGGTATTGAAATTCCAGACAATCTTGAAAAACCGCTGCCTTCCAGAATGTTCCACGGATTGTTCAATGAATGTAAAAAACTGTCTGGTTCAATTCCAGAGAACTTGTTCGCCAATATAAAGGGTAACGTTACAGAACGTATGTTCCAAAACGCGTTCTATTTCTGCGAAAGCCTGACAGGTTCAATCCCAGAAAAACTGTTTGCGGGAATAAAAGGCACGCCAACCCCATATATGTTTATGCAAACATTCCGTGGTTGTTCTGGTCTGACGGGCAAAATCCCAGAAGACTTGTTTGCGGGTATTTCAGGTCAACCTGCGACAAGTATGTTCGACAGCACTTTTGCGCGTGTAAGTGCAAAAAATGGCGGACAACCGATGGGCTTTACAGGTTCAATTCCTGCGAACTTGTTTGCCGGCATTGATGGCACTCCTGTATCAAAAATGTTCTATAACACATTCTATGGTTGTGAAAAGTTGACTGGCGCAATTCCAGCGGGATTATTTGCAGATGTTAACGGCGCGCCTGCGTCACAAATGATGCAATATATGTTCGAAGAATGTTCTGGTTTGGACGGCTTTGTATCGCCAGACTTGTTCAAGAATATAAGCAATACAAATTATTCTTCGGGGCCGATGAAGAATATATTCGTGAACTCTGGCATAGATACACAATGCCCTGCAAACTATTATCAATATATCACAGGATTTGAAGTTGATTGGTCTGACAAGGTTTCTTGCGTACCATGTCCAGAATCACATCCATATTCTGACGCAGGTTCAATGTCACAAGACCAATGTTATAAAATCTGTGACGATGGTTATGGTGTAAACGGCACAAATGACAGTTCCGCACAATATGGCGAAACATGCGAACCGTACTATATGACAATTCAATACAGTTGCAGTGACTGTGATGGTGGCAACGCACCAACAGCGCCAGACAGATGCGAATACGGCAAAGTATGTAAATTACCCGAAAACACATATGAAAAAACAGGTTATATGTTTGATAAATGGAATGTAACGTGCAAAGGCTGTATCAGCAAACAGCGTATATTGCTGCCTGAAGACAGTATTTCTTCGGTACAGATGTCTGCAGGCGAAGATATTAGCCAATTTATCTCGGCAACAAATGCTGGAACTTCGTTCACAATTTCGCCGCTGTGGAGCAAAATCGTATATTCTGTTAACTTGGTATATGATGCAAATGGGGGAACTGGTGACGCGCCAACAGAACCAACAACATGTACCAGTGACGCACAGTGTATATTACCAGAAAATACATATAACAAGCCCGGATACGTATTTGATAAATGGCAACTGTCATGTGAGGGTTGTGGCGAAAACGGTGTAATCGATATGAATGTCGGTGACAATATCAGCCAATATATAACTTCGCTTAATGATGGTAAAGAGATTAATATTTCACCAATATGGACAGAATGTTCCGCTGGTTACTATTGCAATGGTGACAACACGCAACAAGAATGTCCAAGTGGAGGACAATCAAATGCTGGCGCATCCAGTATCACAGAATGCTATGCGACAATGGATTGCAATGTTGGTGGTAATGGCAAAAATACATGTTATTGGAATTCTTGGAATAATGAGTATATTGATAATTGTACAACGTGTGAGCTAAAAGAATGTGATGAAGGCTTTGAATTAGTTGGCACAAAATGTAAACTGCGCGACCCAGAATTCACAATCGAAACAATAGATATGGCGCCAGGCACAGAATTCAAATTCGAAGTTCAAATTGAAGGAACATATTATGTCGATTGGGGTGATGGCAGCGATACTGAGAAAATAGAGATACAGCATGGTTCATGCATAAACAAACATTATGTGTCTCATACTTATACAGATGGCGGTGTGCGTACAATCGGCATGTCCGGTCAGGCTGTTTCGTATAACATTGATAATACTGGACATAATGAATGCGAATACACACAATTTTTTTGCGTAGAATATAGGCGCTTGACGTTCGCAAACAATACAAATATCGCCAAATTAGGCGGCAGTTTGGGTGCAGTATTCGGGATAGAGAATCAAAAAGCAGTCATACCTTATTTGTTCGAAAATTGCACGAATCTGACGGAAATACCAAAAACGCTGTTTAATGGTTTTTATGGATTGAGATCCTATGCGGCAACAAATGGCTTTCAATCTTTATTTAGAGGGTGTTCTTCGTTAAAATCTATTCCAGAAGGATTGTTTGACGGTTTGTATGATAATAATGCTAGTGATTTTAATTTTACAAATACATTCGCAGGTTGTACGTCGTTAAAAGAAATACCAAAAAAATTATTCGCGAATATACCTGGTGGTTCAGCTAGTTTTGATGGTACATTTGATGGCTGTATTGGATTGAGTGAAATACCAGAAGAACTGTTCTTGAATATAAATATCGGGGAACACAATCAGTTTAGGAACACGTTCGCAAATTGTGCAGGACTAAAATCTATTCCGGAAAATATATTCTCAACAATAAATGGCGAGGTTAGTTCGGGTATGTTTGATGCTACATTTAAGAACTGTACAGGCCTTACATCATTGCCAAATAGTTTGTTTAAAAATCTGACGGGTAAACCAAAAGAATGGACAGATCTTGGTTGGTGCGATTCGGCATCCGGAAGTTTTGCTTCTACATTCTCTGGTTGTACAAATTTACGCGGTTACATCCCAGCTGATATGTTTGAAAATCTGGATTCAACTGATTTTGATCCATTATCAATGGAAGATATATTTAATAACACCGCACTGGCTACGGTTTGTCCAGATGGCACCTATCAATATATCACAGAATTTGAATCCGCATGGGATGGCAAGGTGGCGTGTACACAATGTCCAAACGCACATCCAGATTCTGTTGAGGGTAAGAACAGCACAATAAATCAATGCTATACCACATGCACAACAGATTGCGTGCGACCAGACTGTCCAGAAAATGCGACATGTACGTATAGTACAAATCCAAACACTGGTAAATTCTATTATGACGCTAATTCTTGTGATGCCACGGCCCTGACCTGCCCGATGAAATTTGAATGTGATACAGGCTATATAAAAAATAGTGATGGCACAAAATGTGTGACTGATGGCTATACAATTACATATGAACTGAATGGTGGTGTAAATAATATGGAAAATCCAGATTCTTATACCATTGAATCTGAAACAATCGTATTGGCGAATCCAACACGCGATGGTTATACGTTCGCAGGCTGGGCAGAAAAAGGAACACCAATCACACAAATCATAACGGGTACAATGGGCAATAAAACACTGGTTGCACAATGGGATGATTGTGGCAAAGGTTACTGGTGTGCAAATGGCGTACAGACAGCGTGTACAACGTATGGCGATGAATACACAACAGATTCTGTAAATGCAACAACAGCAGAAGATTGTTATAAAATATGTTCAGAATCTTGCGTACAAAATCCGGCCTTGTTCCCAGAACACTCAACAAACCATCAATATGTTCCACAAGAATACACAGCTAAACAATACTGGGGAGAAAATGCGTGTCGTGCAATTGTATTTGCATGTGATGTAACGTTTGATTGTGAAACAGGTTACCAAAAGAATATGGACGGCACCGCGTGTGAACCTGTGCAATTTACTGCAACGTATGACTGTAATGGTGGTAATGGTAATCAAACAGTTGATGTTACATATAACACAATATTTACACCCGCAACTGATGTTTGTGCACGTGAGAACTATACTTTTATTGGTTGGGAAATGGATAACACAGATGCAAACACCCCATTTACATGGACATATACAGAAAATAAAAAACTGGTCGCAAAGTGGAAAAGGAATACAGCAACATGTGACACAGGATATTATTTGCCTGCAAATGCAGAGGTCTGCGAACTATGTCTTGTAAATCACTATTGCTCTGGTGGACCGTTTGATATACAAAATTTACGTCAAGGCATAGAATCTTGTCCGTACGGTTTGACATCGACAGCCGGCGCAATAAGCAGCAGCGACTGTCACGCAGAACCAAAATTATGCGCAATCGATTTTGCAACGCAGGCATACAGCTATTACGACCATAATACACAGATGTATGGTAAATGCATAGTTATAGAATGCGAATCTGGTTATCATATCGAACTAAACACATGTGTATCAGATAACCAGCCTTGCGAAACAACAAATGGTACAGGTATTAAAACATGGAACGAAATGACAGAACAGTATGACGCGTGTGTACCTGAGACATGTAACCCAGGCTATACCAACAATGGCGAACAATGTGTGCCTTGTGATAATATGTATGACACGAATGGTGAACTGGCGGTCAGCAGCTATGTCAACGAATGCGAAATCGCAGCGTGTATGTACCAAGGCGAAAAGTATACCCTTGAAAACAATGAATGTCGCCTGATTTGTGACACGCAATACGATGAAACCGGTCACAGACGATGGGATGAAAGCAGCAAACGCTGTGTTCACGAATGCAAACCAGGCTATATCACATGGTAAAACAATATGATGTTGTGATTATTGGTGCAGGCGCATCTGGTTTAATGGCTGCCAGTGTTGCGCTGTCGCGTGGAAAAACTGTCGCAGTAATAGAAATGGGTGACCGCCCTGCACGCAAGGTTGCAGTATCTGGTGGCGGTAACTGTAACCTTACAAATACAGACGCAAATTACACCAGATATTTTGGCGAAAATCCAAACTTTGTGCGTGGTGCGCTGGCACGTTTTTCACCCTATGATATGCTGGAATGGGCAAAACAACATAAAATCAAACTGTACGAAAAAACACCGGGCAGATATTTTTGTGAAAATGGTGCAAATACTGTTGTGGATGCACTGATAACAGACGCAAACGGGGCTGACTTTTTGTGGGATACGACTGTTTTAGGTGTCACAAATACGGATGATTTATTTTGTATTCAAACGAACAAATCTGATATTTATGCACAGTCTGTTATTATTGCCACAGGTGGTACATCATTTGCAACACTGGGTGTGTCTGATATTGGACTAAAAATAGCAAAAAATTTCGGACATAAAATCGTACCTGTTAGCCCTGCCCTGTGTGGTCTTGTTATCAAAGATGCAATGTCTGATTTTTCTGGTATTTCTGTCAATGCACAGATACTAGTCGGCAAACACAAAATCAATGACGACTTGCTGTTTACACACTTTGGAATTGGCGGTCCGTTGGCGTATCGCGCCAGTTTATATGATTTAGAAAATGGAATAACAATAAATTTAGTACCCGACATCAATTTGTATGAAGTTTTGAAAAAAGCAAAACAAATCGACGGGCACAAAAAGGTAGCGTCTGTCTTATCGGAATATATTCCGATACGTATTGCAAAATATATCACCAAATATGACCACAGAAACATTGCAGACATCAAAGACAGTGAATTGCAACAAATCGCGTTCTGTGTTCAAAAAATGCACGTTTCTGGCGATAAAATTAAGCGACATGGACTGTCCAGTGCCGAAGTTGTCCGCGGTGGCGTTTCAACAGAAGAAATATCATCAAAAACAATGGAATCAAAACTGTGCCGTGGATTATTTTTTGCAGGCGAAGTTCTGGATGTCACAGGTGATTTGGGCGGTTTTAATTTACAGTGGGCGTGGTCCAGCGGTTTTGTTGCCGGCAGCAATGCATAAAAAAACGCCCGAAGGGGCATTTTTTTATTCTTCTATTAAAACCATAGCATTGCCATCTTCGACAATTAAATCAGGGTCATCCGTGGTTTCCTTGTCGCCGGCCCAGACATAATAATCATATTTCACGTTTGGCATAGCCTCTATCTGAATGATGTGACGTGGTGTTTCCAATACCAAATCATTGCCATTTGGCATAGAATAACGAATTATTTGCTGACAATCGCCAACACATGCAGGTTCGTTTTCAATATCATTTGATGCGCTTTGACAAGCCGCCAAAATTCCAACCAATAAAAATAAACTTATCTTTTTCATGTCATTTATTATATCACAAAAACACATCAAAACAAAGTCAAAAAAACCCCGCCGATTGGCGGTATTTTTGTTATTCTGCTGTATAATCATGCAGCCAATATTCCTGGTCATTATACAAGACACGATATTTTTGATGCGTGTCTTTATTCATTGGCTTTTCTGTATCTGACAACTGACCATAGTATGTCTTGCCATCAACATCAAATACCATAACAGGCGATGATTCTGGACGTACACTTGATAACTGCATTGCACTGTTTTCGCCAACGTGCAATTTTACAGCACCAACACATTTGTCTGCACCTTTGCTTCCCTTTGGAGAAGTGGTACCTTTTGCACAATCTTGGCAGAACACCGCACCAGACCAATCTTCTTCAAAGTCGCTGCCTGGGAAATATTGATTTGCTGGACATTCCCTGGTCATATTCGTGCCAGTAAATACGTTCTGCATCATACCGACAGAATAGCTGTCTGGGTCGATACCTGCGAACAATTCTTGTGGAACTTCGCCGCTTAAATTAGTATTCGCGAATGTTTTAGTAAACATATTTGCTGCAGCCGCACCGCGTATATTTGCGAATAAGCCGCCTGGGATTTCGCCGGTTAAGCCTGTACATTCGCTGAATGTATCCTCGAACATTTTTTGTGCAGGTACCCCTTTGACATTCTTGAACAAGTCCGCTGGGATTTCGCCAGTCAATCCAGAACAGCCATGGAAAACACCTTCGAATACAGATGTTTTTGGTGCACCCTGGACGTCTGCGAACAGGTTCTGTGGGATTTCGCCAGTTAAACTGTCGCAATCCATAAATACATCGCGGAACAAGTGATCACGGAATTCGCCAGACAGGTCTGCGAACAGATTTTTTGGGATACTTCCCGATAACTTCAAACAGCCCTGGAAAGTCCCATAGAACATCGCAGGACGAGGCTGACCGTACACCCCATTGAATAAATCTGCTGGGATACTGGTATCTATATTCTTGCAATTGGCAAACGTCGCCCTGAACAATGGCTGTGTTACGCTGTCGCCGTCAGATATGGTGCCAAATATTGCACCCAGGCTGCCATCGATACCTGCAAGATACGGACAAGAATTAGATTCTTCGCCACCGAACTGAATCGCGGCAACGTTGTTACTGGTATTATATTCTGTTGCCTGGCCCATAAATTCAATATTATATGTACCTGCTGTTGCATATTTATGGGGATAAGTTGTTTCCGTTGTATTTGTTTTTACGATTACTTCGGTATTGCCATCACCCCAATTTATATAATAGGTTCCCTTGGCAGATAAATTAAAGCTAAATTCTGCGTCAGCAGCCAATTTTGTGGTTGTAACTGTAAATTCAGGTTCGAACAGGATACAAGAAACAGCTTTTGTCTTGTCCTTGGTTATCCACCAATCAGATTCAAAACCTGTGATAAACTGAGTATACCCAGATGGACATACCGTATCAATGCCAGAATTCAAGAAAACATCTGTCATTGGTCCTGCTTGATAATCTGTGCTGTTGATATTTGCAAACAATTCTGGCGGAATAAAGCCGTCCAAGCCCTTGCACTCTTCAAATGTGTACGCCATCATCTTGTTAGCCGGGGAGCCCTTGATACCTGCGAACATTGTTGCGGGTATTTCACCAGTCAGTTTTTCACACCCATAGAATGTGTTATAGAACATATAATCTGCTGGTTTACCGCTGATGCCTGCGAATAACTTTTCTGGAATCGCACCTGTAAAGCCCATTGGTGTACCGCCAGACAGCTTTGCGAATGTGTCTGCGAACATATATGCTCTTGGTTCACCCTTTAAGTCCGCAAACAAGTTTGCAGGAATTTCGCCAGTCAAACCAGAACATCCGCGGAACAGCTTATAGAACATATAATCACGTGGTTGGCCTGAAATGCCCTTGAACAAGTCTGCTGGGATTTCGCCTTTTAGGTTCGAGCATTTATAGAACGACGCATAGAAAGTTGGCTGTTTTGGGGTATTACCATTCGTCAATGTACCAAAGATTGCGCCCAAACTGCCACCGATGCCAGCGATATTAGTCTTGCCTTCAAAGCTGATTGCAGCATTTTTGACACTGGTATCATATTTTTCGGCCTGTCCCATAATACCGATTGTATATGTGCCGGCATTTGTGTATTTATGGGAATAAGTTGTCGCAACAGTATCTGTTTTTATGATTTTTTGCGCTTTTCCATCGCCCCAATTGATGTAATAAGTACCCTGTGGTGCGATTTGGAATTCGAACGTGGCACCTGCAGACAATTTTGTTGTTGTAACTGTAAATTCAGGTTCGAAATTTATACAAGAAACCGCAGTTTTTCCATTCTTGGTTCCCCAATCAGATTCAAATCCTGTTATAAACTGTGCATAACCAGATGGGCATGACGTTGCCATATTAGAATTTTCAAATATTCCTGACATTGCACCCGCAGTATAATTTGTGCTGGTAATACCCGCAAACAATTCTGGTGGAACAAATTCTGTCAAGCCTGTACACCATTCAAACATCCAATCCATCATATCTGTGGCTGGGGCGCCTTTGATTCCTGCGAACAAGCCCGCCGGTATCTTGGTTAATTTTTCACAGCGATAGAATGTGTTATAGAACATTCTGTCCGCTGGGGCGCCAGAAATACCACCGAATAAGTTTTCTGGAATCGCACCAGACAATTTCATCAACGCCTTGTTGCCGTGTTTAGATGCTAATTCTGATGCGAATGTGCTTTCAAACATACCGACGGCTGGGGCGCCTTTGATTCCCGCAAACAAGTTTTCTGGGATTTCGCCCGTCAGGCCAGAACAACCACGGAATGTTGTATGGAACAATTCTTTGGCTGGTGCACCATCCAAACCTGCAAACAGTTTTTCTGGAATTGAACCAGTCAATCCTGCGCAGCCATAGAATGTACGTTTAAACATCGCTTCGGCTGGGGCGCCAGAAATCCCTGCAAACAGGTTTTCTGGGATTTCGCCCGTCAATCCCATCAACGGATATGTTGTGCTGGATGTATCAACAATCTTAGAGAACGTGTCGCCAAACAGATATTGTACAGGTTTACCCTTTATCCCCGCAAACAAGTTTTCTGGGATTGAACCAGTCAACTGATGACAGCCATAGAACGTTTTATAGAACATAAATTCACGTGGCTGGCCATTTACACCCGCGAACAATTCAGCAGGTATATTGCCCTTTAAATTAGTACACTTATAGAAACTATAATAGAATGACGGTACCTTGTATTCGTTATTTGGCAACGTTCCAAAGATTGCGCCCAAACTGCCACCGATGCCAGCCAATTTAGTGTTTTCTTTGAAATCAATCGCCGCCGGATTGATAGCAGACGCGTATTCTGTCGCCTGACCAGACAGTCCAATTGTATGAACTCCAGCATTTGCATACGAACAAGTAATCGTTTCGGCACCTGTTGATGTTTTGTCTATCGTACGAACACCTTCGCCATTACCGCAATCCAGGTAATATGTACCCGCCGCACTGATACGGAAACTGAAACTGCTGGTATCAGATGTGGTTGTCATTGTGAATTCAGGGTCACACCCCGCAGTGCCAAGCAAACAGTCGTCTGCACGCGCACCAAACCCGAAAAAGTTAGAAATTAATAATACAAACAAACACGCAACAATTCGTGTAACATTCGAAAAAAACTTCATTTTTCCCCACTTCCTATATTTATATAACATAGTGTAGTAAATTTTTGATAAATATAGCAAGGGATTTTTGTGACTTAGAAAAACCGACGGATGGCGTCATATGCCAATCCCAGGCCAACACTGGCCATTCTGTTCGTATATGATAATTCGGCATTTGGAAAATATGACCGCATAGCACGACATATATACGGAATTTCTGTCGAACCACCTGTTAAAATAACTAATTCTATGTCTGTGTTTTTTATGCCTGCGTTCGCAATGCATTCGTGGACAGATTTTTCTATTTTTTCCATGTCTGATTTAATCGATTCTTCAAGTGCATCACGATTTATTTCTATTATTGGGCTGTCTGATAAAAAATCTAATGCAACAGCATAGTTGTCTTGCGCAGACAGCGTAATCTTGGCGTTTTCAACATAGTCCAGATTTTTATGCCCCAGACGATTTTCTATGATTTCATACAAACGATTTATTTTTTCTGGCTCCATCCCCCAAACGGTATAACCATGCACCATATTCAAGGTCTTGTAATTATAAACATCATTCACAGACGACCATGTAGAAAGACTGATGTACGGCGATATTGGTATTTTTATGGTCTTGTCGCCCGAACGATATTCTGTACCCAAACCAAACTGTGGCATAAAAGTTTTTAATGATAAATTCTTGTCAAAGTCATTGCCGCCAATTCGCACGCCTGTATTCGCCAAAACATCGTCACTTCTGTCCAGTTTTAATTTGCGTGCTGGCGATAATCTGATAACAGTAAAATCAGATGTGCCACCACCAATATCAACAACAAAAGCAAGCTTTTCTGATGTCAAATTCTGCTCGTGCGCAAAGGCCGCTGCAATCGGTTCGTACTGAAACGCAACATGTGTGAATCCAACCGAACGCGCAATCTTTTCCAGTTCTGCCTGGGCCTGGGTATCACCCGATGTGTCATTATCACGAAAATGTACAGGACGCCCCATAACAACATATTCGATTGGACAGCCTGCGGACATATCCATCTTTGATTTTAAATGCCTTATGAAATACGCAATAATCGTTTCAAAATCTGTCATTTTGCCGTTTATAACAGTTCCACCACGCATTATTTGCGTTCCCAGCAACCGCTTTATACTGCGCATAAAGCGCCCTGTGCCGTCGCCATTTGTGTACTGATTATGGGCATCGCGACCATAATATATATCGCCAGACTTATCAGGGAAAAACATCGCGGTTGGGATTGTGTCTTTGCCATATTCTATTTCAACCATACGTGGCACGCCACCATCAGAAATTGCCACAGCAGAATTAGTCGTGCCAAAATCAATTCCGGCGACATAATGTGGGACAGACATAGTAAAATCCTTTGGGAAAACAGTATGTTATTCTAAATAACTTTCTGTAAAAAGCAAGGCAAAAATAAAAACACCCCATACGGGGCGTTTTTATTTGTTCTGGCGGAGATGAATTCCTGTCCTCGATACACAATAATAAAAATCAAAAAAATTTTGTCCCGTCAATTTTTTAAGATTTTTCTAATTGTATATTCTCGTATTCGCCATGCGCTGCGCTCTGGCGTATCCCTTCATCGCCACCAGGTTAAAATCAAAACCGCCCATGACGGGCGGTTTAAGATTTTAATATTCCTGGCGGAGATGAAGGGATTGTCTGATTCCCATTTGCGCCACGTTGGCGCAATGGGCCCCTTTCGCTACGTAAGATTCAAACTTCGCAAAATGGCTCGTTTTCATCAACTGACGCCCCGAACCCAGCAATCACAGATTGCGAACGCTTTGTCCACACTGCAACACCAACACAAAAATAAAACGCCCACAATGGGGCGTTTGATTTTTGTGGCGGAGATGAAGGGATTCGAACCCTTGATACGGTTGCCCGTATACCACATTTCCAATGTGGCGCACTAGACCAACTATGCGACATCTCCGTATCTGGTGTTATTCTTCGTCGGCGGATTCTTCTGCCGCGGCAACAGCTTCTTCGGCAGTTTCTGTTGGAATTTCATCAGATGACAATGACGCTTCTAATTCTGCGTCAATTTCACGCAATAATGGATCTTCACTGCCAATCTCTAATGATTCTTCGCCCAATTCAACCGCAGGCGCTTCCTTGTAAGATTGTACAAATTCATGACGTACTGCATCAACGTCTAATTTGCCACTGGCAATTTCACGCAGGGCAACGACTGTCAATTTGTCGTCGTTTTTATCAACCACCGCTTCGGCGCCACCGTTCAGGTCACGAACACGTTGAGATGCCAACATCCCCAGTTCATAACGGCTTTCTACGTATGGTAATGTATCAGAATTTGTTGTACGTGCCATTTTAAATCCTTTGTTGAAATAATTTTCGTCAGGTTATAATGCCTTATGGACACCAAAAATGCAAGAAGAAAAATTTTAAACAACTAAAAAAACTATCTTAAAAAGATATTTTTACACCAAACTTGACAAACTATTATTTATGTACTATATTAAACTTAGATAAGAACGAATTAAAAGGAGAATTCTAGTGAAAAAAAGTAAATTTGATGAAATATTAAATGACATAAAGTATTTTTTTGAATATGGGCACTACGATAGTTCTATCCCTTTATGGACATTTGTGATTCTTATAACTACTATGATGCTATGCGAACATTACCACAAGCCAGAATTAGAAAAATACAATTTAAAAGAAATGCTTCCTGCGCCACAGAACGAAGTTGTCATAAACGACCGTGACATTGCAAAAGGAATCAGACATCAAAAAGCAATATCAGCTGACTTTAATCGCATGTACGACGAATTAAACGTTTGGAAAAAGATAACATGGCCAAATCAACCACTGGATACTGCAAGTTGGTACAGGAAAGCACACCCTTGTCCACCATATAACTATATTCCAACCATGGGTGAATATCGAAAGTACATTGATAAATATGAAACAGAATTATATTTCAATGCAAAAAAAAGAGCGTTAACAAAATATGCCAACTATAAAGGCAAACAAAAATAATTAAACAAGAGGCTTTCTTATGAATTGGAGAACACAAATTGCCATTTCTTTTTTTATAAAAGAGGTTTTGCCTGGCCCAGCAATCATAATTGCAACAACTATTTTTATCAGTGATTGCAACAAACCATATGCAGAATTAGAAAATTATAATTTAAAAGAAAAACTTCCTGCGCCACAGAACGAAGTTGTCATAAACGACCGTGACATTGCAAAAGGAATTAGACATCAAAAAGAAGTGGCCGCAGATTTTAATCGTATGTACAATAAATTACAAGGACGAGAAAAAAGAAACTGGGCAAGTCAACCTGTTGACACATTGGGATGGTACGGTAAAACACATCAATATCCAAACGGTGTACACACCCTAAAGGATTTTTACCGTTACATCTATCGTTATGAAAAATTCTTGACTCAGAACGCACTTGTAAGAGCCAGAACAAAATATGCCAACTATAAAGGCAAATAAAATAACCCTGCCCCCAGTATGGGGGTATTTTTATTAAGTTGAAAATGTTAAAACACAGGCTATAATTCACAGCATGAACAATAAAAATATTAAATCTGTTTCGTTTGGTTGCAGGTTAAATGCGCTGGAATCTGAAAAAATAAAAAACATGCTGAACAGTTATGTAAATTCAGCGGTGATTATCAATACTTGTGCCGTCACAGCCGAAGCCGAACGTCAATCGGGCCAGTCCGTACGTCGTATCGCACGCGAAAATCCAAACGTTCAATTGTTTGTTACAGGGTGCGCTGCGACACGTAATCCTGATTTATTCCGCAACATTCCAAATACGACAGTTATTCATAACGCAAAGAAGATGCAGATTGACGCATATTTGTCTGGGAACACTGCCCTGCCCGATATGGAAATTAAGAATATTCCGAATACAGACACAAAACTGTCCAAACAATTTGTACAAATCCAAAATGGATGCAATCATAATTGCGCATATTGTATAACACGTGCGCTGCGTGGGCCGGCGGTGTCTTTTGAATACGCCGACATTCTGGCCGATGTTCGCGACGCTGTTCGTAATGGGTTTTATGAAATAGTTCTGACTGGGGTTGATATTGCGTCTTATGTCAAGAAAGACGGCGACACGGTTATATTACTGTCAGATTTATGTAAAAAGTTGTTAAACGACGTGCCGGAAATTCAACGTCTGCGTCTGTCGTCTGTTGATCCTGCGGTACCAGATGTAAAGAATATCATTGAACTGATAAAATCAGAAAAACGTATGATGCCACATATGCACTTTTCAATGCAATCTGGGTCAAATGCCATACTAAAATCAATGGGGCGCAGACACAATGCAGATATGGTGCGGGAACTGGTTGCACTGGCGAACGGCAAAATCACGTTCAGTTGGGATATAATCTGTGGATTCCCAGGCGAAACAGACGAATTATTTAACGAAACACTGGAACTGGTTCGCGAAACAAAACCAATTAAAATACACGCATTTCCGTTTTCCCCCCGCCCCGACACACCGGCGGCATCTATGCCAAACCAAGTTGACCGCAGCACATCAAAACAACGCGTAAAAAATATAAATGACACCGCGAACAGCAACCGCACAGAATTTATGCAATCGCAAATCGGTCAGACTGTCCAAGTTTTGGTTGAAGAAAACAATATCGCACGCGACCCACATGATATTGCGGTAAAAATCGGTGGCGATATAATACCCGCCAAAACCATCTGTACGGTTGAACTGATTGATATTTGTGGTGATGGATTTGTGGGGCACACAATACTTGACAAATAAAAATTATGAATTATTATATACATTACAATAAACAAAGGACAAATTATGCAAAACAATAAATTAGCCAAAGAAGATAAAATTGCGATTGCGGTCGCTATATTGGCATTTTTAACAATATCTGTACTGTTGACAAGGGATGGACACAAACGTCATCAACAAACAAATAATATTGAAAACGCAACAAAAGCAAACACACCTGTTACAAAAACAGCGGTTGATTTTTTCAAAGCAAAACAAAGATAATTATTTAATTTAAAAAAACACCGCCGATTGGCGGTATTTTTATTGTACTGTCGCATCATACAGATAGTAATGTTTACCATTATACAAAACATTGTACTTGGTTTCTGTTTCGTCATTCAATGTTTTTTCCGTATCAGACAAACCACCATAATATGTTGTACCATCTACACGGAACGCCATTACAGGTGTTGATGCAGGCTTGTTAGGTGTTATATACAGCGTATCATCGCCGATGTGTAACTTTTTCAGTTTGATATCACAATCATCTGCGCTATCTGCACCGACTTTTGAAGTAAACCCGTCTGGACATTTTACACACATTGCTTTATTATCCCAGTCAACCTCAAAGTTGATTTCCTGCTTGTACATACCAGTTGGACAAGATTCTTCCAGCCTTGTACCATTGAATGCATCAACCATCGGTCCAGATTCATAACCTTCTGCTGGGATGCCTACAAATAATTCTGCTGGTATATAGCCAGTTAATCCAGAACAATTTTGGAACGTGTTTTCAAACATTCTGGTTGCAGCGGCACCACGTATTCCTTTAAACAAAGTTGCAGGAATACTGCCTGTTAAGCCGATGTTGCCCTTAAATGTTCCTTCGAACATTCTTGGGGCTGGGGCACCATCAATACCGCTAAATAAATCAGCAGGTATTGATCCAGTCAATCCAGAACAACCATCAAACGTATCATTAAACATACCTTCTGCCGGGGCGCCTTTGATACCACTAAACAAATCGCCTGGGATAGAACCTGTTAATCCAGAACAATTTTGGAACGTGCCAAAGAACATATATGGTTGCGGTGTATCTGTTTTAATCGTTTTGAACAAATCGCCTGGGATTTCGCCGGTCAGCCCAGAACAATTGGCAAATGTCATATAGAATGCATATTCTTCGGGTGCGCCAGCAACACTTGCAAACAGGTCTGCTGGGATTTCGCCCGTCAAACCAGAACAACCGTCAAACGTTCCAGAGAATACACGATTACCTGGATGAGAATCCAAATTTGCAAACAATTTGTCTGGGATACTGCCTGTCAGTTTTGAACAACTTCTGAACACGTTCGAGAATGATGCCCCTTCTGAGCCACCAGAAATATTCTTGAACAGATTTTCTGGAATTTCGCCCGTCAAACCGGTGCAGCCGTCAAACAAGCCATAGAACAAGTGGTCTGTTGCGGTGCCAGAAATATCTGCGAATAAATCACTTGGAATTGGACCTGTTAATTTTGTACATCCGCTGAATACTTCTTGGAACATATATTTTACAGGTTGGCCAGATACGCCCTTGAACAAGTCAGATGGAATCGCGCCTTCCAGTTCATTACAGTTTTGGAAAACCGCCCTGAAACTTGGTTGTGAACCGTCTGACAATGTTGGGAACATTGCGCCCAATCCACCCTTGATTCCCTTGATATACGAACACGCGGTATTTGATGTTACAGCCTTGGCAGAAAAACTGATTGCAGAATACTGTTCGCCAATATTAGGATTCGCATAACCAGTAACATTATTTGCCATCAAACCGATTGTGTATGTACCAGCCTTGTCGTATTTATGCGACAAATTCTCGTAATCCGTTGTTTTCTTGCTTAACGCCTCTACCCTGGTGCCATCGCCCCAATCGATGGTATAGTCAGCCATTGCAGAAACACTGAATCTAAATACAGCACCCGCGGGCAATTCTGTGGTTGTGATTATGATATCAGGTTTCCAACATGCTTTTCTGTCTGAGAAATCTATGTCAAAGCCCGTATGATACTGTATCATACCATCTGGACACGTTGTTTTTATGCCAGAACCATAGAATACATTACTCATCGGACCTGATTGATAGTTTGTATTATTAATTCTGCCAAACAATTCTACAGGAACGTTGCCTGTTAGTCCTGTACAACTTTGGAATGTACCGTAATACATATTGCTGGCAGGCATTCCTGTAATGCCCCAGAACAGTTTTGGTGGAATTTGACCTGTCAACCCCGTACAGCCAGAGAATGTCTGATTAAACATTTCTTGTGCAGGTGCGCCTTCAATTCCGCTGAACAAGTTCTCTGGAATTGAACCAGTCAATCCAGAACATCCAGCAAATGTCTGACGGAACATTTGTTTTGCTGGTGCACCTTTTATCTTGGCAAACAAGTCAGCTGGGATTTCGCCATTCATTTTAGAGTTCTTATAGAATGTCTGATAGAACATCAATGGTGCTGGTGCGCCTTGGATTCCACTAAACAATTCTGATGGGATTGTACTGACCATATTATAGTTGTCACTAAACGTGCTGGTGAACAAGAATGTTACTGGTTTACCGACAATATCTTTGAACAAGCCACCTGGGATTTGACCTGTTAAACCTGTTTTAAAGAACGTACCGTCAAACATATATGATATTGGTTGACCTTGGATTCCAGAGAACAAGTTTTCTGGTATTGTCCCTGTCAGATTTGGACTTTGATAGAAAGTATAATTAAATCGTGGTTGGGTACCATCAGGTAATGTTCCAAATATCGCGCCCAGGCTGCCACTGATTTTAGCAGTGTAATGATTTGCAGTCGCATTAACATTATCGCCCCAAGAGAAGCCAACCGCTGCACGTCTGCCATCATCTGCAGTATAATAACCTGTTGCCTGACCAGATATACCAATTGTACGTACACCTGCACTGGCATAAGTATGCGAAACAAGTATAACGCTGGTATCTGTTTTGTTTATCGTTTGTATTGCACTGCCATCGCCCCAGTCAATGTAATATGTACCAGCAGCACCTAGTGTAAATTTATACGATGTATTTGCAGGCATATTTATTGTTGTGATTGAAAATTCTGGTTTAAAGCAAGATACTTTACCACTCCAATCTGGTTTAAATATGGTCGTATATTCTGTTAAACCATATGGACTGCAGCTGGTTGCCAGGCCTGTTGCACCATTGAATATATCTCTCATATCGCCCTTGCCTGTTGTTGGGTATGTGCCAGAATATGTAACGCCTGCGAACAATTCTGGTGGGATGTAACCTGTCAGACCGGCACACTTTTCAAATGTGTATTGGAAAGCCAGGGTGCCATTAAGTTGTCCTTTGATCCCCTTGAACAAATCACCTGGGATTGTGCCTGATAATTTACTGCACCCATAGAACGTGTTATAGAACATCATAGACGCAGGTGCACCACTGATGCCAGCAAACAAGTTCGCAGGGATTGAACCAGTCAGATTCATATCAGTTCCACCATCACGCGGCAATATCTGCGAGAATGTATCTTGGAACATTGCCTCGGCTGGGGCGCCCTTGATACCTGCGAACAAACCATCGCCAATTGTACCGGTCAGCCCCGTACAACCACGGAATGTTTGCATAAACATATATATCTGTGGGGTGCCGGTTACACGGAACAACCCAGATGGAATACCGCCAGTCAACTTGGTACATCTAAAGAATGTTTGGCGGAACATATATTCTGTCACAGCGCCTGTTAAACCACTGAACAAGTCCGCTGGGATTTCGCCAGACAGTGACGTACAGTCACTGAACAGCCCCATAAACATACGTTTTGTTGGTTTACCTGTTATGCCTGCGAACAAGTCTGCTGGGATTGGGCCAGACATATTTGTACAGGCATAGAATGA
The DNA here is from genome assembly GCA_045651525.1 of Candidatus Enterousia sp. Lineage (GTDB taxonomy): Bacteria > Pseudomonadota > Alphaproteobacteria > Rs-D84 > Rs-D84 > Enterousia. The sequence goes on from JAZRSO010000015.1 coordinate 18,939, forward strand.
TTCTTTGAATCGTGGGTTGTCGCCATTGGACAATGTGCCGAATATCGCACCCAAACTGCCGCTGATTTTAGCAATGTTTTTATTTTGGCTGAATGATACAGATGGCGTATTAACATCTGTATTATACCCTGTTGCCTGACCAGAGATATTAATTTCATATTTACCCGCAGTGTTATAATTATGCGAGTATGTCGCCAATGTTACATTAGACTTTGATATCTGTTCAACATTTCCATCGCCCCAGCTGATTGTGTAATTACCAGCCGCAGAAATCTGGAAACTGAACGAAGATGTGTTTGATGTGGTTGTGATTGTGAATTCAGGTTCAAACTTTACACACGCACCATTTGTCATAATATAACCATCGTTGCAAGACGTATAAACACATGTATCATCACATTTTGTGTAATCGTTTGTCGTTGCATCATAATAGCAACGTTTTTCACCAACACCGGCATCACCACCACATGATGTTACGGTATAGCATACACCATTTGGACATGGCGCGCACGATACCTTGCCAGACCATGCGGATTCAAAGCCTGTGATATATTGATATGTGCCAGATGGACACGTTGTGTCTAGTTTTGTGTTTGCAAATATGGACGACATTGTTTCTGGATTAAAGTCTGTGCTGTCCAGATTTTCAAACATATCGGTTGGAATATACCCGGACAAGTTTGTACAACCCGCAAATGTTCTATCAAAACTGCTATAGATTTCCCCATAACACACATTGACATAATACCCCTCTTTCGGCCTGCCTGTCAGTTTCTTAAACAATCCATTTGGCAGTTTCGTTAATCCTGTACAACCTGCAAAGGTAGAATCAAACATACCTGCTTTTATTTCCCCTTCAATTGGCGCAAATAAATTTTCTGGTATTTCTGTCAACGATGTACAGTTAGCGAAAGTGCCTTTAAAAGCATTGTCCCAAACCCCTTTAACTGCTATAAATAGATTATCTGGTATGTTTTTTAATGATGCGCAATTTGCAAAAGTAGAATCAAAACTTGCCCATTCGTTGGCAACATTATTAAATAATGTGTCTGGTATTTCTGTCAAAGAAGAACATCCATAAAAAGCATAATTAAAATTAGCAACTGACTCAAACCCATCAAATAAATCTTCTGGTATTTCAATTAAATTTGAACAACCCTTAAACAGTTCATAAGCTGAAAAACTCTCGTTTTGAACACCAAATACATTACCTAACTTTCCCCCAAGCTTCATAATATTGGTATTATTTGCAAAGTTTAATAAGCCTTTGGGTGCGGAACATTCTTTTCCACTATAACATTCAGCAGCCCCAGTATTGTCATATGAATAAGAAACCGCTTGACCTGACATGCCAACTGTATACTTACCACCATTTGCATACGTGTGTGACACAGGTATTCTTGGGATACATCCTTGATGTTTTATCTCTATTTTCTCAGTATCGCTGCCATCACCCCAATCGACATAATAAGTCCCTTCAATTTGAACTTCGAATGTGAATTCTGCGCCTGGCGCCATATCTATTGTTTCGATTGTGAATTCGGCATCAACACATGCACCGTCAATCAACATTTTGCCATCATCGCATGATACCTGTTTCCACCGTGCGGTCAGGGTTTTATCAGATAAATAAGACCATGTAAATGAACTGCCCACATCCGTGCCATCAATTGTCCAGCCATCAAATTCATAATTAGCGCGCGTACAAACGTTTGTTTTTGGCGTAAATGTGTTACCATATATTACAGATTCAGATGTATCGCCAGAACCACCGTTACAGTTATATACCGCGGTATATATTTCATCATAATATGTACACATTGGCGCATTTTGTGACGTATAGCAATTTTTTAATTCCATATCGCCACCCAACTGTGTATGCCCCGCAGAACAAGAACCCGTATTTGACACATAAATCGCATCACTTTCATTAACTGTTGTGTAACCAGATGGGCACGTTGTAACAGCACCCAACGACACAGACGGAAACACGGCGACAATCGCCACACAAAACAGCATTTTTTGCAATAATTTTAACATTCTCATATTATCTTCCCTTGGTTTCCGTCCCTGCTATGTGTTTTTATGTATTTAATGTCTTTATTCGTACAGCACACCCAAAATATTATCGTGGAATTTTTTATTATTGGCCACGTCTGCGATTTTACCTGCACATGATAATGCACAATAACGACTGCAACGCGATGCGCCCGAATCGCCATTTTCATCATAATATGTTTCTGCATACACCCAACGCGATGCCACAGGCTGAACAATCTTGCACAAACATGCACGATTATCAGACGCGTTATGATTACGCCATACAGTTTCAACAACTTCGCCAGCCGACAAACCAGATACACTTTCATAATTACCACACATTGATACACCACGAACTGTTACACCACTGCATTCAGAACCCCAGTCTGTCTGATATTCTGTCGCAGGTGTATGTGTACAACTGGAGCTTGTACCCATTGCAACACACTTTACAGCATCGCCAAACGATGCGTGTGGATACAATGCAACAAGTGCCAGACTGAATAATAATTTTTGTGTGTTTTTTAACATTCTCATTTTATTTTCCTTTGTTTATCCATGATGTGTGTGAAATTTGTGCGAAACAGACGACGCGCGTAAAATCGCCAAAACCCGCAAAAAACCAAGATTTTTTGTGTATATAAACATCTGTATTCCCTTCCGTTTAATAACAGTGTAGAAAAAAATACGATATCAGTGCAAGTCAAAATTTTTTTAAAAAAACACCCCAGTCGGGGGCAATGCAATTAATAACATAATAAAAACTTGGTGGAGCTGATGGGACTCAAACCCACGACCTCTACGATGCGAACGTAGCGCTCTATCAACTGAGCTACAACCCCGAATCCATGAAAACAAGTGGTGGGCGTAAGAAGACTCGAACTTCCAAGGTATTGCTACCACTAGTACCTGAAACTAGCGCGTCTACCAATTCCGCCATACGCCCATAAAAGCGAACATGATAATAATGCAAATCATACAAAATTGCAACAAGAATTTTATTTAATTAAATACAAAGTTGTGATTATTCGCTTGCACTGAAATTTATAAATTTGCTAAGATTTTATCAGAGATGAAGAAATTACTGATTTTAATCGCAAATATATTGGTCTGCACATTCGTTGCAGATGCGGCTGTTCGTGACGGAACAGCTGTGTCGCGCGTTGGAAAATCAGAAAAAACACAATCACGCGTTGCAACAACAAATGTTCTTGAAAAAAAACGCACAACCGTATTGGCACCACGTACAAACAAGACAACTGTTTCGCGTGATAACAAAGATTCACGCACAACTGGTTCGGTAAAATCACGTGCTGCCACGGCACGAAACGCATCGCCTGTTGCACAAAAATCTGTTGTATCTCGCGCAGGAACAACAACTGTGACAAACACGACATCTGCGGTATCGGGTACGCGCACAGGGGCCGAATACGAACAGTGCAAAAATGCTTATTTTGCCTGTATGGACCAGTTTTGCACATTAAAAAACGACGATTATCGTCGCTGTTCGTGTAATGACCGTGTGTTTGACTTGGCGGCCCAGCGTGAGGTTCTGGAAAACGCAAATGTTCAACTGACAGAATTTACAGAAGGTTTGGATACTGTTGGTATGACCGCACAACAGGTTATCGCAATGAATTCTGCATCCGAAGGGGAAAATGCGCTGACGGCTGATAAATCTGCATCCAAGGCATTGTTACAGGCAATTATGAACTCTATTCGGGGCGAAGATACAAATGTTATCGGAAAATATTCCGATTTAAACAGTATAAATATTTCTTTTGATACAGTAAATGCGTTTGGTATGACAGATACAGGTCAGGCAATCGCTGCATACGACGGTCAGGCACTGTACAGCGCTGTATATCCACAGTGTCGTCAGGCTGTGCGCGACACGTGTAATGACGCGTCGCTGCAACGTGCAATAACTGCATATCTGATGGCTGTGGAACAAGATTGCAATATCGTGCAAAGCGCAATCGACGCAACACGCAGCCAATTAAAATCTGCAATCCGCGAAGGTGGTGCAATGCTGGATTTGGCACGTATTGAAAACTATCAAAAACATAATTCATCTGATCTTACAACCTGTATTAACGAGATAGAGGCCGCAATCCTTAGCGAAGAAGTCTGTGGCGCAAATTATCACAAGTGTCTGGACAATGGAAAGTATATCGATGTCGCAACAGGAAAACCAATCGCAGGTGTAACAGACTTTTATAAATTGGGCGATATGTTAAAGTTTGCCAGTGGTGTTCAAACAGTTGATCAGAAGTTATCAAAACTGACTGCGAACAAGCAGTTTGTTACAAATTTTGAATCGCGTGTAAAAATGTTTGCCCAGCCTGCGATGGATAAATGTGTTGACTTGGCAGATGTGGCATGGTCAAACTATCTGGACAAGGCACTGATAGATATTCATTACGCACAAAAGGCCAAAGTTGACGAGATTAAACGCGGTTGCTTTGATTTTGTGTCATCGTGCTACACCCGTGGCGATAAATCAATAACAGACGCAATGCAGTCTTTGACGTCGGGAAATGAAATTGTTGTTGTGCCAGAACAGGTCGTGCTGAATAACAAAATGTGCTCGGATTACGTTGAATCTTGCAACGGTATGTTCGGCACAACAAATATTATCGCAGATTATATAAACTCTCAGACGAAAACAGACCTTTTGGCATCATGTCGTGCCGTTGTGCAACAGTGTTTTGATAAACACGGCGGTTTGAATTATATAAACTTCTATTCCCCAGACAGCGGTTTGTTTGAAGAATCATATGCACCAAACTGGTTTACTCTTTTTGCGGGTAAAGACAAGGGTAGTAACTCTTATGAGTCTACATCAGAGTATCACAGAAGTATGTCTGCATGTTTAGATTCTTTATTGGATGTAGATGCGTGCGCGGATGTTAATGCAAATGGCGACAAAACCGACCCCGAAGATATAGCATTTGTAACGCAGGTTTTTGGCGGATTTGATGCTTTTTATAATAGTGACGCATTTTCTGGTGGTGTTTTTCAAGAGAATACTAGTTTTACACCTAAAATATACGGTTTAGAAGAAAGCCTGGCCTTAAAACATCGTTGGTTGCGTCCAACCGGTGTCGCGACCGAGGTTTATAACAAAATTATATCAATTCTGTCAACCCAGTGTATGAACCTTGATGGACGATTTATCGAATACCAAAATGCGATAAAAGAATATAAATTATGCGAGATACAAACAATCGGAAGCATACCTCCCAAATATAACGTAATAACAAACGAAAATATGTGCCCGGTTGATTATAATCGTGATGTTGATATAAATTCTTGGGGAATTTGTTCATGTTGGGGTAATGGTGGTCGCCGCAGTAAAAATGGTACCACAACAAAATGCGAGGCCGTTTATTACACAGGCACGGGCAAAAAAGATTGGGGCGTCGCTGATAATTGGAAAGGCGGCACACTTTCTAAGGACAGCAAAAATCAGGTTTGTATTATAGATTGGAGTAAAACACCAGAAACAAAATGGATTGAAGCAACATATGGCTACTGCACAGATGGCGAATCAACACCTGCAGACCTGAGTTCACTCATTCCCAAGGGAATATAACAACAAACACGCCCCGCTTTTACCGTCATACCGGCGCAGGCCGGTATCCATTGCGTTCGTATTTCTTTGGCTTTGGTGGAATGCAGTGGACCCCGACCTGCGTCAGGGTGACGGTGGTTTTGTATTTTTGTCACGCCTGCGGGGGGAATGACAAAAGAGAACAAACCCACCCCGTCCGCTTCGCGGCCACCCCTCCCCGCAGGGGGCGGAACGCCCCGGCGACGGAGGGGAACTTTTACTCCCTGCCCCTTTTTTGTCACGCCTATCGCAGGCATGCTTTGTCACTCCTGCGTAGGCAGGAGTGGGACTATACAGTGTGAGCGTAGCGAGCCAAAATAATACATATTACACATGTTTGAATATTGTAAATTTAATAGACCCTATCCCTGCCTTCGCAGGGATGACAAAGGGGAATGCGGGAATGACAAAAGAGAACAAACCCACCCCGTCCGCTTCGCGCCCCCTCCCCGCAGGGGGCGGAACGCCCCGGCGTCGGAGGGGAACTTGCCACCGGTTTTAAATTCTCCTCCCTGGGAGGAGTACGGCGCAGCCGGGAGGTGGGTTGCCCCTGCCCCCGTGTGGGGCGGGGATACAGAAACAAGTGTAAAAAAATGCCCCAAACAGGGCATTCTTTGTGTTATTTAGAACTTATTTCTTCCAAAATGCAAAACCACGACGTGATGATTTTTCTTCGCGTTGTTTGCGTTCTTCGGCCGCGCGTCTGCGTTCTGCACGGCGTTCCTGGAAACGTTGTGCAGATTCTTCGTCGCGCTGAACAACAGAAATTGTTGTCGCAGATAATTTACCGTTACGAACCTCCTCTTCAAATTCGACGATATCGTTTTCGTTTAAAAATCTGATGCCTGCGGCCTTTAATGAGCTGGAATGAACAAATACATCATCTGTGTTGCCGTCTGCGTTTGGTGTATCCGGACTAATAAAGCCGAAACACTTTTTACCATTGTACCATTTTACTTTTCCTTGACGCATAATCGTAATCCTTTGTTATGCTGGTTATGGTTCTGTAAGACTGATAAGAACCTGATATAATTTTTACATTTTTTGCAAATTAAAGCAAGGGGAATAAAAACACCCGCCAAAATCGGCGGGATTTTTTAACTCTTTTTATAATAACGCTGCACTTCGTTCATAACAAAGTTAAACAATTTGCCCGCCTGACTGGTCGCAGGAACGTTCCAGTCACGCTGCATATACGGCATCGCAGACACCAATATAAAACGCGCCATAAAGTGGAAAATGCGACTTTCCTGATGTTTTGACAATTTTACAGGCGCATTTTCAACATGGAACACTTCGTTTTCCAGTGCATCGTCCAGTTTTTCCAAGATATTATCCAGTACCTTGGGCGGGTAATATAATGTACATTCTTTTGGAAAACCTTCGAATATAGAAATGTTATTGTTTCTGGAATATAAAATATTCCAACCAACACGTTCAAACAAATCTTCCAAACACTGACAAATCATATTGTTATAAGACTTTACACCATCTTCCATAAAGTTTGCCAATTTTGCTTCGATATTATCGGATTTTACAGTTTTCTTTTTACGCGCAATTTCATATACACCGTGTGTTTGACGCTCAAATTCAAAGAATGTACGAACCTGACAGATAATTTCCATCGGCACAACAACATCAGGATTCGTACTGATGTTCAATATAACCTTGGCATCACGATAGTTACGCGGATTTTGCATATTATAGAATTTATCACGCACAGATAAAATTTTGTCCGGCATAATTTCATACAGACGTTCAATAAACAAACGCGCCTGTGGTATCAAATCAAACAAGCATTTAACACGCCAAACGTCCCGTAATCTGGCATATGGGGGCATAATCTTGTCAATTGCACGCACCAGGTCAACCGCAATCTTTTCATGACCGCGACCGATAATAGATAAAACCGTTTCAGACGCATTTGTTATATACTTGTCAGAAAAGCGTTCGCGGATTTTATCAGCAATTGCGTGGGCAGACGCCTGTCTGTCATGCGACGACAAAACGTCAAACGCAGCATCTGCGACATCATTGACATAATCAGTATAATATTTGCCTGTTATCTTGTCTAATGCCCTGTCTATCTTCTTTTGCGCGGCGACAATAACCGTTACAATTGACGATACAGACAGGTCAATCTTGTGTCCCGCAGAACTCGTAAAAAACTGATTACGCATTGGGTCTGCGTCCAGACGATGATTTACAAGGTATGGTTCCAATGGACAAATATCTGAAATTCTGATTGGTTCATCAACCGCACTGTCAGATTCATAGTCATATTTCATAACAGCCGCCTTGGGCGCACCAAATGTTTTGCCCAAGACATAAAACACTTCACGCAGCCAATTCATACTGTCCGAATACAAACCACGCAAATAATCCGCCGTCGTTTCATCAATACGCCCGTTTTCAAGCGCATAATCAATCGACGCCAGATTTTTTCTGTCGTGTTCCAGTGTTTGTAATAATATATTATTTTCTGCGTTTGTGTTTGACATATCTGTCCTGTTTGTTTTTTTATTTCATCATTGGGAACAATACAACATCGCGTGCAGTTGGCTGGTCAAAGACAATGCAAGCCAATCTATCAACCCCCATACCAACACCAGAAATTGGTGGGAACCCATGTTCCATCGCGCGGACAAAGTCATTGTCTGGGTTAAAGGCCTCTTCATCGCCATTTGCGATATTCTTGGCCTGTTCTTCGAATGCTGCCAACTGTTGAATTGGGTTTACAAGTTCTGAATAACCCTTACAGATTTCAGAACCACATACCAATAACTGATACATATCAATTCTGTGTTCGTCTGCATCATTACGACGCGCCAATGGCATCATATACGCAGGATAGTTATACAGGAACGTTGGATTTACAATACTGCCACGGATTTTGCGCTTGTAAACATAGTCAACCAATGTTGGGATTGACTTTAAATCTTCCAGTTCATCATAAGGGAACATACCTTCGTCAACCAACTTTTGACGTAAAATATCAACATCATCAAAGTCCAAGATATTGCAACCAAAGAATTCGTTCATCTTGGCGGTATAATCCAACATTTCATATTTGCTGAAATCCAATGGAGTACCCTGGTATTCAATCTGTAATGTACCACGGCACTTCATCAATAATTCTTGAATCAGTTCCCATGTGAATTTAATATTGTCTTTGTAATCCCAATATGCAACATACCATTCAACCATTGTGAATTCTTGCAAGTGTGTTGCATCCATACCTTCGTTACGGAAATCCTTGGCCACTTCGTACACACGGTCAAAACCCGCACCGATTGCCTGTTTCAAAAACAATTCTGGGGAAATACGCAATTGGAAATCTGTATCCAATGCGTTGTGGTGTGTTGTAAATGGACGCGCCGCCGCACCAGACGCAACATTTTGTAATACAGGTGTTTCAATTTCCAAGAATCCATTTCTGTTCATATAATCACGCCAATATTGTGTCATCTTGAAGCGACCCAGTAACGCGTTGCGCGCGTCTGGATTAGAAATAATATCCAAATAACGCTGACGATATCTGGTTTCCATATCTGTCAAACCGTGATACTTTTCTGGCAATGGACGCAGTGCCTTGGCCAAGATTTCGTAATTTGATACTTTGACCGTCAATTCGCCAGCCGTGGTATGATACAAAACACCTGTGATACCGATAAAGTCACCCAAGTCAACATTTGCCTTCATAAACTTGTAATTTTCTTCGCCCAGTTCTTCGCGTGACATAGAAAACTGAATTTCGCCGTTGATGTCATAAATACGACCAAACATCAATTTACCCAACCAACGCAGCGCAGTTACACGACCCGCCAAACGTACCGGCGTGTCATCTGGCAATTCACGTGCAGATTCAATTGTGTGGGTGCGATCAAATTTATCTTTCCATACAACGCCATCGCGTGCCTTGATATTTTCAGCCTTTTGCAAACGTGCAGTCAATTCGTTTGTTGATATTGGTGTTGTATTTTCTGCCATTTTATTTTTTCCTTTGTTTTATTTTATTAAAAAACGGACGCATAACAGTGCGCCCGCAGTTTATTTTCTGTTGGTCGCACTATATTAATTAAAGCGTTTAATATTGTGTGTCATTTTTTATCTCTGCAGGGGATTATATATTATATTTTCTTAAAAGTAAAGGTTTTTTTATAAAAAATAATTGACAAACTAATATTTTAGCCTATATTCACATCATGAAACAACCTGTATTATCTATTATTATTCCCGCTTTTAATGCAGCACGCACCTTGCCACGCTGTTTAGGCAGTATATGTCGCCAGAAAAATTTCACCGACTACGAACTTATTATTGTTAACGATGGTTCTGATGACGAAACAAAAAGCATTGCAGAAAAATATCAAGCAATACACAACAATATCGTTTTGATAAACCAAAAAAATCAGGGCGTATCTGTGGCAAGAAACACCGGACTGGCCAATGCACATGGCAAATACGTGACGTTTGTCGACGCAGATGACAAGGTTGGCGCAAACCCACAGGCGTTTGAAAAATACACACCCCACTATACAACTACATATCAAAGTCTGGAATATGTCAGCAAAATTGTACCAATGCCCTATCAGACGATACAATTAACACCAGACACTCAATACTTTGCACGAATGGTAGATGCAGCCGAACAAAACGCTGCTGATGTTGGATTGGCAAACAAACTTACCGCAACAAAACAAGACGAAGGTGTATATAAAATCAAAATACACAAATATAGTTCACTGTTTAATTTTTCTGAAAAACCTGCGGTTAAACAAATGCTGTTAAACCATGCAGACATACGTGAAAGCGCAAATTTTGCGATATATAGACGCGATTTCCTGGAAAAGTATAACCTACGTTTTGAAGAAAATATGCCATTGGACGAAGATATGCTGTTTTGTATGTTGGCCGTATTAAAAGCAAACAAAGTCATATCAATCCCAGACAGCACATATTTTTATAACAGACATGAAAACACACTGTCTAACATATCAAGCAGTGTTATCAGCGACCACAAGTATTCTATTGCGTATATCCAACGTTTCTCTATACTGTTAAAAGAATTGCAAAACTATCCACAATATGCAGAATCATACAAATACTGGACTAAAATATTCGCGTCATCATCACGTCCAGAAATTTATAACGAAAACTTCCCTGCTGACAACTGCGCAAAGTGTGAAAAACAAACTTGCGAGAACTGCGCGATAAAAGGAATAAACTCGGTACTATTCCAACAAAACATTGCAACATTTTTAAAACAAAGTTCAAAACAACACTAAAACTAAAAAAAACGCCCAAACGGGTGGTTTTTAAAATTTAGACGCTCGCAAAGTACTTCGGGGGAAATCCCCCTCGCCTCGCAACTCGCCCCTTTGCCGACAAAATTAAAAAACCGCCCAAACGGGTGGTTTTTAAAATTTAGACGCTCGCAAAGTACTTCGGGGGAAATCCCCCTCGCCTTGCAACTCGCCCCTTTGCTGACAAAATTAAAAAACCGCCCTTTCGGACGGTTTTTAAAATTTTGGTGCTCGCAAAGTACTTCGGGGGAAGTCCCCCTCGCCTCGCAACTCGCCCCTTTGCCGACAAAATTAAAAAACCGCCCAAACGGGTGGTTTTTAAAATTTAGACG
>JAZRSO010000016.1:0-54814 GCA_045651525.1 Candidatus Enterousia sp.
GGTCTGTCGGCAAATGATGTGCCCGGAGATGGGTCCCATGGCAAAAACGCAGTTTTTGTTATGGGTTGCCTGACGTAGTCAGGCCGGAATGCGCTGCAGAAACAAATGATATTTGTTTCTGCAGCCCGCAAGAAATAGGGGGAAATGCCTGCGATGGGTGTGACAAAGAAAGTTCCCCTCCGTCGCCGGGGCGCTCCGCCCCCTGCGGGGAGGGGTGGCCGCGAAGCGGACGGGGTGGGTACAACCCCGCAGGGGCAAAAGAATAATTGTCTGCGACGCAGTGGATTCCCGCCTTTGCGGGAATGACAAGGAAACAAAACCTTTGTCATACCCACCTCCCGGCTGCGCCGTACTCCTCCCAGGGAGGAGAACTTAAAACCGGTGACAAGTTCCCCTCCGTCACCGGGGCGCTCCGCCCACGGCGACGGAGGGGTGGCCGCGAAGCGGACGGGGTGGGTACAACCCCGCAGGGGTACAAGGGAAATATAGAACAATGCAGAAAATAGTTATATTTTTTGCATTGTTTGAAAAAACAATGTTGGTGTGTCGCCGTAAATGTTGTACGCATGTTGATGTGCTGCGTATTCGCGTTGGGTGTTCAACAACTCGAACTCCGCTTCGAATTGCGCGTCTAATTGTGCTAACAACTGCGGTAACAACGCCCAGAACAACGCCGCTTTGCGCGGGGGGCTGTTTGGGTCTGTCGGCTCCTGATGAAAGGGATGTAAACTTTTATAACAGGAAAAAGTTTCGCTAGCCTGCAAGGACAAAGTGATAAACACTTTTCAGATATGCGTCAAAAAACGTACATATCTGTTTCGTTGCCTTTCACATCATGGCGGGGCGACATTCCAGCGACACAATAGATTTATTATTGTGTCCAAACTAAGAACGCAGGGGATATCTGGACTGGTAGCCCGCTTGGTATCATGGTGACGGTCCTGGATATCCAAATTAATTCTAAATAATAAAGAGAGAGAGAAAAAAATGATTTTGGCAGATATTACAAAAATAGATGTTGGACAATGTCATACTTTTGCTGATTTTGCACGTGATAAGTTGCCAATGCCCGGTGAAAAAAAACGGCTGGATGAAATTCTGAACAAAGAAATTTTGATTGTTGATTACAGAATTACAAAATCAAAAAAAAGACAAGATGGAAAATGTCTGCAATTGCAATTCGTTATGAACGGCCAGGTCTGTGTGCTGTTTACTGGGTCTGCGGTGCTGATTGATCAAATGCAAAGTGTTAATGAAAAAATACCCTTTCGTACGACTGTGGTAAAAATTGATAGATATTATTCTTTCTCGTAAATCATAGTTGTTTGTTATGAAAACTTATAAAAATCTGTGGGACGATTTTATTTCCATCGAAAATTTTGAATTGGCTGTAAAAAAAGCAGTTAAAAGCAAGAAAAAAAATAAACAAACCAAGTTCTTTCTGGAACACAAAGATGAATTGCTGAAAAAATTGCGTGATGATTTGCAAAACGACAGATATGAAAATTCTAAATATCGTATATTTTATGTGTTTGAACCCAAAAAACGCGAAATCTATGAATTGCCATTGTACCCAGACCATATCGTGCATCATGCGTTAATAAATGTCTTGGGACCAATATGGCAAAAACGATTTATCAAAGATTCTTATGCATGTATCCCTGGACGCGGAATCCACAGCGCAGCACAGCGGGCAATGCTGTTCGTAAAAAAGAATAAATACGTGTTGCAATGCGATGTGCGAAAATTCTATCCCAATATTGACCATAATATTATGATGGATATCGTCGCCAGAAAAATTCATGACAGAAAAATCTTGCGATTGTTAAAGAAAATCGTGTTCTCGTTGCCTGGGGGTAAAAATTTGCCAATCGGAAACTTGACCAGTCAATGGATGGGAAATCTGTATCTGACAGAACTGGATTTGTTTGTTAAGCATAAGTTAAAATGTGCAAATTATCTGCGGTACAGTGATGATTTCTGTATATTTCATAACGATAAAAAATTCTTGAATGCAATAAAAGTAGATGTGAAATCTTTTATGGAACAAAATCTGAATCTGAAGTTGTCCAAGGCAATCATTAAACAAACCGAAGGTATGATTTTCGTTGGTTTCAGATTGTTTAATCATTTTATTTTATTGCGTCAGCGGACAGTAAAGAAAATAAAAAAAAGAATACGTTTGTTCTTTGTCAGAAATGTTCGGTCAGACAGTGTGCGGTCTTCGATAGCGTCAATGATGGGACTGATGCTGTGGGCGAAAACTTTTAATTTGCGAAGAATGACAAATATGCCGTTGCTTGGGTGATTTTATTTTAGGTGTTCTTGCAAGTTGTGAAAATACGTGCTATTATTTGCCTGATAAAGGATTTTAATTATGCAAAATGAACTGTTACAAGAATTAGAGGCGCGTGGCTTTATAAATCAAGCATCAAATATGGATGCGTTAAATGACGCATTAAATTCGGGGAAAATTACCGCATATTGGGGGACTGATCCAACCGGTGATTCACTGCATGTTGGGCATTTGGCGTCTTTGATGCTGATGCGTTGGTTCCAAAAATATGGTCATCGCCCAATTACATTGGTCGGTGGCGCAACAGGGCGTATTGGTGACCCGTCTGGTCGTGACAAGGGACGCCCAATGATGACAGATGAACAAATTGAAAAGAACTGTGCGGGTTTGCGTAAATCAATATCTAAATTTATCAATTTTGACGATAATCAGGCAATTATGGTTGATAACTATGACTGGATGAAAAATTACAGCCATTTGGATTTCTTGCGTGATTTTGGAACTGATTTTACCGTGCCACGTATGTTGTCTATGGAATCTGTAAAGCGTCGCTTGGATAACGGGATGACGTTCTTGGAATTTAATTATATGACGTTTCAGGCGGTTGATTTCTTGGAACTGTATAAAAAGCATAATTGTATCTTGCAATTCTGTGGCGCAGACCAGTGGGGCAATTCAATTATGGGAATTGAACTGGTGCGTAAAAAGTTGGGCAAGGAAGTGTTTGTTCTATCAACATCCCTGATTACAGATGCAAATGGTAATAAAATTGGCAAGTCTGCCGGTAATGCTGTTTGGGTGAATGAAGATAAAACATCCCCATACGAATATTATCAGTATTTCCGCAATACACCAGATGACTTGGTTGAAAAATTCTTGAAAATATTCACAGAAATTCCACTGGATGAAATTGCGCGACTGTCTGCATTACAGGGCGCAGATATCAATCAGGCGAAAAAAGTTTTGGCGTTTGCGGCAACTGAAATTGCGCATGGTCGTGATGCGGCGATTGCTGCGGAAAATGCGTCGTCTGCATTGTTTGGTGGTGGCGCAGATATGTCAAATGTACCAAGTGTTGAAATCGAAATGGGTGCCGATATGCCAATCTTGGATTTCTTGGTCGCAACAGGTCTGTTCCCATCAAAGTCAGAGGCCAGACGTATGGTCGAACAGGGCGGTATCCAAATAGACGGAAACAAAATCGCAGATATCAAACATATTGTTTCTGTGGCAGATGAATTTATGGTGCAAAAAGGTAAAAAGACTTTCTTGAAAGTGGTAAAGAAATAATGTGGCGAATCGCTGTTGTATTTTCTTTGTTGTTTGCGTGTTTAAGCCCTGTGATGGGGGCCAGTGAGTTGTCCAAGATAAATGCGCAAATTAAACAGACAGAACAGCAAAATAAAAAACTGGAACAACAGGTTAAAACGTCAGATAGGGAAGTGTCTAAAACCAAAAAAGACTTGGTGCGTGCCGCAGACAAGGTTAGTTCCCTGGAAGATAAACGGGCGCAAATGGCCAAGAAAATCGCAGAACTGGATGCGCAACTTGAAAAAATGACTGCGGATATGGAAAAAAATCTGTCGGTGGTGTCTGATTCTGCGGCCAGTATTCTGTTCGTTGCATCTCATCCGAACTTTGATACAGAAAATATGCGCGATTATGTGCTGATGTCGGCTGTGATGTCTGGGGCGGCAGATGCGTTGGATGAACAGATTGATGTTGCAAAACAGCAAATCAAAGATATTGAAAAACTGCGTAATGAACGTGCAACTGAAAAAGAAAAACTGGATAGAACTGCAAAAAAATATAATCGCGAAAAAACAGAACTGGATAAATTGCTGAAAACACGCAGCGCACAAAATGAAAAACTGAAAAATCAACAGGTTGCATTGCAAAAAAAACTGAAAGATTTGTCTGCTCGCGCAAAAAGTATTTCTGAATTGTCTGCCGGGGTCGGCAGTTCTGAAATGTCCGCAGATGCGCGTTTTTCACGACGTAAATTGAATCTGCCAGTGCGGGGACGTGTTGTTGTGCGATTCGCAGAAAAGACTGCCCTGGGGTTAAAGTCTGACGGTTGGCGTGTTCGTACGCGCGGTGACGCGTTGGTTATGGCGCCGGCCGATGGTGTCGTTAAATTTGCAGACAGTTTCCGTGGATTTGGTCGTGTTGTAATTATGTCACATAAAAACGGATATAATACAGTTATGACAAATCTGGGTAATATTGATGTCGCACTGGGACAAGAAGTATTGGCAGGTGAACCTGTGGGACGTATGAATCCAAATAAGCCAGAAATGTATCTGGAAGTGCGCCGCGGTAACAGTGCTGTTGACCCCGCCAGACTGTTTAACGAGAAATAAAAATCCCCAAAATGGGGATTTTTTTATTTTGATTCAATCACAACCATGGCCGCGCAATAATCGCCCTGGTCAGTAATCGATAAATGTATTGTTGCGTTGCCACCAGATACTTCTTTTAATGCGGCCTTGGCGCCACCGGCAATCAATAATTCTGGGCGGCCGTTATCGTTGTGAACAACAGATACGTCAGAAAATGCAATGTCATCACCAAATCCTGTGCCAATGGCTTTTAAAAAAGCCTCACGCGCGGCCCAGAAATTCGCCAAGTGGCGTTCAGAATTTGCATTGTCGTTATCTGCGTATTCCAATTCTTTCTTGGTAAAAATGCGTTGTTTTTTAAATGCAGACCAATCTAAGAAACGGCCGCATTCAACCAAATCTATTCCGATTCCGATAATCACTTTTTCCCCCTGTGTGGTGTTTTATGATATGGAATACTAGTAATATTTATCCGATTCGTGCAAGCATAAAATTCTTAATTGTGCAAGCCCACAGTTTGTGCGGTCTTTACTTGCCCCAATGTGTGTCAATTACATATTCTGCAACCAATGGAACAGATAATTTTGTGATATTTTCCATGGCGTATTTTATTTGTTGGGCAAATTGGTCGGCATATGCAAAGTTGCATTCAAATACCATTTCGTCGTGTACCTGCATAATCATACGGATTTTGTCAGAATTTGGTGCGATTATATTCTTGTCTATATCAACCATTGCGCGTCGCATCAGGTCTGCTTCGAACCCTTGAATTGGGGCGTTGATTGCGGCGCGTGTGGCATATGCGCGCATACGTGGATTGCGAATTTCTGGTAATTCTATTTTTCGGCCCCATGGGGTATAAACGCATGCGTTTTCCAGTGCAAATTGTTTTGTTTTTTCAATATAGTCTTTGACCTGGGGCAGGCCGGACATATATGAATCAATAATGCCTTGGGCGTGTTGGCGACTGACCCCCAGTTGCGATGCCAGACCAAATGATGAAATCCCGTATATAATAGAAAAGTTTACAGTCTTGGCCGCACGACGCATCTCTTTTGGTACGGGTTGGTCGGTCGGAATATTGAATATCTTGCGTGCAGTTTGGGTGTGAATATCATCGCCATTATTAAAGGTTTCTTTGAATGTCGGAATGTTTGCAATGTCTGCCAGTAATCGTAACTGTATCTGCGAATAATCAACAGATATTAGAACATTCCCAGGTGACGCAATAAAACAGCGTCTGATTTCTTCGCCCAGTTCGGTTTTTATCGGGATATTTTGCAGGTTTGGATCACGACTGGACAGGCGACCTGTATTGGTGCTGGTCTGTAAATAAGTGGTGTGAATTCGTCCGTCAGATGCAATTTGTTGCGGCAATGTGTCTGCGTATGTGCCAGCCAGTTTCGCAATTGAACGCCATGATAAAATCTTTTCAATAATAGGATGTTCATCAATCAAATCGTTTAATGTGTCGGCGTCCGTAGAACGCTTTTTATTCGCAGTTAAACCCAATTCATCAAATAAAATTACCCCCAGTTGTTTTGGACTGGCGATATTAAATTCGTGACCGGCCAGTTTCCATATTTCTGATTCTAGCTTTTGTAACTGTTCATGAAATACGCCAGATAACTGATTTAATTTTGTTCTATCAATCATAACACCAACACGTTCCATTTTTAACAGTACTGTTAATAATGGCAAATCACATGTTTCGTACAGTTCGCACAGTTTCTGGTTTTTATTTAATTCTGGGCGCATTAAATCGTACAATGCACTGCAAATACATGCGTCTTCGGCCGCGTATCTAGATGCGATATCAATCGACAATGTGTCAAAGCGCATATCTGTATTTTTAGTTTTAGGCGGAAACAAAGATGCAAATTTAATCGTTTCGTGTCCCAGATATTTCAGTGCCAGTTCGTCCAGCCCATGACCATGCGTCGTGCCATGCAATATATATGACAGCAACATTGTATCATCAATCGGTGCGATTTTTTCAATATCCCATCCTTCGTTAGCAAGAATATGCAAATCATATTTTAAATTATGCCCGATTTTAGTGATTTTTTTGTCTGTCAGTATTGGCCATAATAATTTATGGACTTCGTCAATTGATAATTGATTTGGTGCCAATGTTTCGTCACTGAATAAATCAGACGCACCTGTTTTGTGTTTGATTGGTATGTATATGCCGTCTGTTTTTGATGTTGCCAATGATATTCCAACCAGTTTATCACGCGTATGGTTCAGTCCGGTTGTTTCCGTGTCAATGGCGATAATGTCTGTGACGCTGGATAAAAAATTTGTCAGTTCATCTGCAGTATTTATTGTTTTGTGTTTGAATTCTATTTGTTTGTTTTCTGGTTTTGTACTGGTATGTGTTGCCGAACTGATTTCACATGCGTTGCCGGCGAAATAGAACCCAAAATCATTTTGTTCAGATTCTGTGTCAGGAAAACTTTTGCCAATTTTTTCAAACAGTGATTTGCTTTCCAGTTCATTTTTAACAAACGATAACGCCCCAGATTTATTAAATCTGAATGGGGTGATTTTCATGCCAGATAAATCAAGGTCGTCTTTTAACGTCACCAGTTGTTTAGAAATGTATGCCATTTCACGGTTGTCATTTAATAAATTGCGTATGCGTTCGTTTTGAATCTGATTCAGGTTGGCGTACAAGTTGTCCAGCGTGCCAAATTGATTGATAAGTTCAGATGCTTTTTTGGGACCAATTCCTGGAACACCAGGCACATTGTCTGACGAATCGCCCATCAATGATTGTACATCAGTTACTTGGTTCGGCTGAACACCAAATTTTTCCAGTACCTGGGGGGTACGAATTTCCAGTTGTTTCATCGTATCGTACAAAAATACACAATTTGATACCAGTTGCATTAAGTCTTTGTCACTGGTGATAATGCGGGTTGAATCAACAGAATCGCAGTTATTACGTGCCAGTGTGGCGATGACATCGTCTGCTTCGACCCCGGGGACGCACAGTACAGGTATCCCCATTTGAACCAATGCGTGGCGAATCGTTTCGCCCTGGGCAACCAAGTCCGCAGGTGTTTCCGATCTGTTCATTTTATATTGGGGGTATATGTCTTGGCGGAATGTTATGCGTGATGCGTCAAAGACACATATTATTATATCGTCAGATTTTGCAGATGATAATATTGGCACAATCATATTGATAAAACCATATACTGCGCCGGTCGGTGTGCCGTCTGATTTTGTCAGCCGACTGTGAACACCATAATAAGCACGAAATAACAAAGAATTTCCATCAATCAGTGTCAGCATTTGGTTTTATCCATTTTTTGTTTAATTTAGGGGGCGTAACGCCCCCGTTGTTTTTAAAAGCGTATTCCGGTTTGTTTAGAATACATAGCGTAATTTTACACGACCTTCGTATTGCAGAACATCTGCAGTGTCATTCATATATTCAATCAGGTCAGATGCGTATATAACGCGACCTTCGAGGTCAATGTTAAATGGAACAACAGGAATGTCCAGTGTTACGCCCAGCATACCTTGATATACGATTGTATCATCAATATCAATTGTTGTGTGTGCAACAGGTGTAAATTCACTGCTGAATGTTGTGCCGATACCTGCACCGATGTATGGTTTTACCACAGGGGTTGGTAATTTAAAGTAACCATTTACAAAGCCCATATTTAATGTTGCGTCATCAGAATCCAGGTAATTGTATTCCAGTTCGATACGGAACATTGGGATATCCATACCCAAAACCGCACCATATGTCGTTGAAGAGAAAGATTCATTTTTATCTGCAAATAATGTGTATCCACCAATTCCAAACGTACCACCAGCATAAACATCAAATAATAAATTTGCGTTTGCAGCACCAGCAGTCAACATAATTGCAGCAGTTGTTAAAAAACCAAGTGTTTTTGTTTTCATGTTTTCTCCTTTATATGTTATTATAATAAGAAAAGGGTATGAAATATGCAAGAAAATAAACCTGTTTTAATTATTGGGTTGGGAAATCCTGGGCCGGAATATGTCAAGACGCGTCATAACGTTGGTTTTATGGCGCTGGATGCGTTGGCGGGCGATGATGCAACATGGCGGTCAGAAAAAAACGCACTGACCACGCGTGTGGATGTTGATGGACGGCGTGTTATATTGGCCAAGCCCCAGACGTATATGAATAACAGTGGCACGGCGGTATTGGCGCTGATGACGTTTTACAAGGTACCGTTGGAAAATCTGATTGTAATTCATGACGATATGGATATTGCGGTTGGGAATTTGCGTGAAAAAGTCGGCGGTGGCAGTGCAGGGCACAACGGCATAAAATCCATTGATGCCAATGTTGGTCGTGATTACAGACGTATCAGAATTGGTATAAATCACCCACGTGATTTTGATTTAAAAACAGATGCCGCCGATTGGGTCTTGGGCCGATTTACAGATGAAGAATTGAAAAAAATAAACACTGTGATATCAGAAATACGGATATAAAAAATCCCGCATAATACAAGGGGGATGTAACACAAAAACATCGTCACCCCGACGCAGGTCGGGGGCCATTGTATTCCACAAAAACGTAAAGAAATACGAACTCAATAGATACCGGCCTTCGCCGGTATGACGGTAATAGTGATTGGGGGGCAGGGGCCCACCCCTTGCAATGACAAAGGAATAATGACACCGCCTGGGGCGGTGGTTTTTATGGGGTGTCCTCGCCGCTTAATGGTAATGTTACATTCCAGCGACCAGAGGTTGTTCCTGAGGATGTGATGTCGGTCTTGTAATCGCATTTGTTTGGGTTTGTGCCGGCTGCTTGATACCAACCGTTGTATACAACGCCATAGTTTTTGGTGTGGGGGGCTGTAAGCTCTGTAATATTTTCAAATATGTATTTAGTACAATCTGTCAGTTCTGGGGTTATTCCTTCATATACGACAGCGTTTTTGTCGTAATAAAAATTCCTTGCATTTTCATTATATGGAACCTCGTTTGTACTTGCGTCAACTCTTTCTGTTGGGGTGTAATGGAACCCTCGGGTAAGGCTACCAGCTTTTCCTCTTGTTACGGCAATAAAGTACCCATTTGGACACTGTATCTCGGCTGCTTTGTAATTTGGTGTTCCGTTTAAACAGAAATAGTCGTGGGTGGTTGTGCTGAATACTGGGGTGGCTGATGTTGTTCCTGGGTCTGCTGAGCATACATATGTGTTGGTTGCTTCTGTAACAGAATTTTCTGCGGCATAGAGGGAATTGGTGCCTACTGTTGCACGGCCTTCTTTGCAACATACGCCATTGCCTGTCTCATATTTAATATAATTGTCGGCGAGGCAACATTGTGTAATACCATTTGCTGTAAACGAGTAATATTTTTTATCATCTTTTGGGCAATATTCGCCAGATTCGGCAAACATAGATATTGGCAGGCATTGTCCATCGTATGATTTGCTGTTTTCCGGACATGTTGTGTCACGGCAGCTGTCCCAAGCTTTTTCTGTTTTGGTGTTGCGCGCAAACCAAGACAACAGTGTTTCGTGGGCGTTATTTGGATTGTCCTTGTTGCTTGCGTCATAATTTACGATAATTTTGTTGGTGACCTCGTCGTTTTCGTCTGCGGGTGTGGCACCTGGGGCGGTTTCGCAATTACCCCAGATTTGTTCTGTTAAGCGATATATTTGTGCGCCTGTAATGTCTTTGTTTCCTTTAGGATAATCGCCTCCTTTCCAATCGTAAATGCTGTTATATGTACTGTTGGCGTATAATTCATCATATAGATGTCCAGAATTGGAATAGTCTTCGAGGATAGTGCCATCGCCGTCACTGTCAATACCTAAACGGCCTTTTAATGTCATAATTCTGTTGATTGCGTCAGCACCCGCATCGGCAACGCATTGTTCCACTTCATCCCAGCAGGAACGACGGTTGATAATAGATTTTCTGTTAATGGATGTGCCGATATTTTCACACAGACCAAAGTTTCCAGAAATCGCACTGCATGCCTGAATGATACAGTTTTTTCCAACCTCGCGACAGGTGGCAAGTATTGTTTCGTATGTTTTTTCTGTGGCAATATCTGTCATGCCAGTATCCCATTCTGATGGGGTTGTTGGCGCGTCTGGGTCTGATGGGTCGGTCGCACTTTGTGTGTTTATCAATGCGGTACATGCACTTTTGATATCGGCGCACATCTGATTTACTGTGTAATCTGCCTTGACCCCAAATATAGACAGTGCGCGGGCATCGAAATCTGTGATTGATTTCGCAGAATCTGCCAAACATTGTGCCGTCAGTGTTGTGCAGGACTGACGCAGTTCGTTTATTTTTGCTTCTTGGGCCAACTTGATTTGTGCCAATGCGTCTTCCATAAAAGATTCCCAGACGTAATCAGATATGTTTTGGCATTTTTCCATCGCTGGTTCCAGATATATCTTTTTGGTGTTCAGATATTTTACAAACTCCTCATTTTCTGGAATTGAACGCCATGTGTCATCGCCAGTCGGACGTTTTATAAGATTGGTTATTTCATATAAATCTGTGGTCAAGACAGCTTCGCCTGTTGATGGGTCGATGTATTTTCCGGTCGTGTCCAAGCATTTTGACATCTTGTCACCACATACGGTTGTATCTGTCAGCATATTTATCATTTTGCGTTTACATGTCAAAATATCGTCAGAATTGCGTTTTTGATATATGTCCAGACGTGACATATCCAGTAATGCACCGCTTTCAAATACTTTGTTGCGCGCTTGTTCTGTTTGTGCCTCGTACGATTTTTGAACCAAGTTACAGTCCTGGGTAATCGCCAGCTGATAACTTTCTTCGGCGATTTTTTGGTCAGATTCACTGCAAACCTCCATCGCCATTTCGCGACATACAGGCAGTGCCGCCGCATATAATGCAGTGCCTGATTTGCTGGTCGTAGATGCGCCCAACATCGAATCGATGTTATCAAACGCGGCATCTGCGTTCAGTGATAATGATATTGCATTTAAGCCCTGATTAAAGTTGTTGTCATCAAAACTGGTGTTTAGTTTTTTTGCAATCGAATCCAAGATTTGATTTGATTTTGTTTTATCTTTGGTTTTGGCAAGTTCGCCTTCGGTTGCGGTGTTCATTGCCAGTGCGTCTTCTTGGTCCAAGTTTACAGTCAGCAAGCGTTCGCTGAAATCTAGTAATTTATCTTCGACCTGTTCAAGGCTTTTTTGGGTTCTGTCAAAATCGTGAATTCTGGCCGAGCATGCGCAACGTTTCAGTGTTGAATCTTTGTTTGCGCAAAATTCGTCCATGCATTCAAAAAATACATTTTTACATGCAGAAAAATTGCGAGATTGAAATTGTTCAGCTGTAACTGTTGGTGTGTCCGTCGCATTGCGGGAAATTGTCGCATTTTTTGTTCGCTTTGCGGTGTTTGTCGCCACGCGCGCAGATTTGACAGACGATTTTGCCGTGGGCTGTGTCACGGTGCGATTCGTTACACGTTTTGTGTTATTTGCACTGGGGGTTCTGGTTTGAACATTTGTCGCAGTACGTGCAGACAAGCTTTTTGTGGCGGATTTCTTGGTGTTCGCGTTTCTGTCAATAACAGCGGTATTGTTGTCTGTGCGTGCAGATACTTGTTTTGTGGTGCTGCGTTCGCGGACAGATGTTTTTGTTTTGTCGATGTCTGTGGTGCGGGATACAGCGCTTTGCTTTTTCTGTGGGGCGGATGTTGTGTCAGATTTTTGGCGGTTCGAAGAAACGGTTGTGGTTGTGCCACGACGTGTTGCGGCGCGTGATGTGTCAATTTCTTCATCGGCAAACGCCGCTTGAAATACAAGCGGTATCAGCAGTACTGACAAAAGTAAACGTATTCCCTTCATTCCTATATTTGGAATCTTAGCAAAATTTTGAAAAATCAGGCAAGCAGAAAATATGTAAAAATGTAATGAAAAAAGCCAATAAGTAAAATAAACTTTGGTGCTTTCCGTCCGTCTTCGCTTACGCACGGCCTGGACACTCAATTTTCCTAATTGGCAAAGCCAATAAGTAAAATAAACTTTAGTGCTTTCCGTCCGTCTTCGCTTACGCGCGGCCTGGACACTCAATTTTCCTAATTGGCAAAGCCAATAAGTAAAATTGGTGCGACCAGGGGGAATCGAACCCCCACGGGTTGCCCCACAGCATCCTTAGTGCTGCGCGTCTACCAGTTCCGCCATGGTCGCAATGTTCCTATTACTTTTATCAAGTTGTGATTTGTTTTTCAACCTTTTTTATGATAAAATACGTTTGATTATGGAAAGGATTATATCATGAAACTGTTGTCAAAATTGTTTTTGAATTGTTCAATCTTTGCATTGTTGCCGGTTGTGGCAAATGCTGCGGGTACTTATTATACCGGTGGTTATCAATCGCCACAGGCAAGATATGGGCAAAATTCATATTCACAACGTAATGCAAATAACGCTTATTCGTCCCAGGGAATGTCGGCATATACACGTAATCAATACGCAAATGCAGGATATTCAAATGTTGGACGTACGAATCAGTATCAGCAAAATCAATCAAGACAACAAAATCAACAAACATCTGTTCAGAAATCTAATAATGGTTTTACGTTGGGGGCTGGAATTTCGCGCCAAACGTCAATGTGGCAATTTGAAATGAAAGAGGCTGCGTCTATCTTGCATTATGATAATGTTGATTGGAATGTGTTGGATATAAATGCGGGATATGTGTTTGGTAATAAAACACAGGTGCAAATTGGTGCTGGGGTCCAATATGGTATGCAGGCCGGTGAATCAACAATGGTTGACGACGATATGACAAATGGCGGTTTCTTTGTTGCCGAAGGTGTCAATACAGATGAAAATGGAAATGAAATTTACGTTGGGGATTTTGTGGGCAAGGCTATGTCAATCGGTACCAGTAAAGACGGCAGTATGTTGGGCTTTAATGCTGGAATCGGTTTAAAAGATTTTATCAAGTGGGGAAAGCTAAAAATTACACCGTCTGTGGGGTGGCGCTATTTAAAGTATGATTTGGAAACGCATAATAACCAAGGAATGGCATTACAGGTCTTTGAAGGAAATGGGGGCTGTATTACAGATTCTGTAACAGGTGAATTACAATGTGATGGTGTGGTTTATGTGTATTATCCTGCAACAGGTGGTGGTTATATTGCGGATGTTCCATTGCGTTCGGATACCAATGGCGATGGGGCTATAAATGAATTTGATAATGTTGAAATAGAATTGGCGCCTGGGGCAGAATTTATAGATATTAGTAATAATTTCTTTTTTCAGCAATCTGACATCAGTCATAAATACGAAGTTGAATGGTCTGGTCCATATTTGGCATTGGATATGACGTATGATATTAATCAATATAATCATGTAAATGCATTTGTGGAATTGGGATTGCCGTCATATACTGCAACAGGTGATCAACCATATCGTTTTGATTGGGCGCATCCAAAGTCTGTCGAAGATTCGGCCGGAATGGGTGGCGCGTTCCATTTGGGAATGGGGGCAAATTGGACCGGTGCAATAACGGATGCGTTGTCTTTATCAGTTGGTGTTACGTATGATTATTATACTGTGTCTGATGCAGATGCAAAAACATATTTAAATGGTAATTTCTATAATGAACAGTATAATATTATATTACAGGATTGGATAAATGCTGGTAACGATCCTGATATGATATTGGATTCTGTTTATGGTAATGCGTCTGCTATTTATATCAAGCAACTGGAAGAAGATTGCCCAGGTTGGGTTTGCAGTGCAGATGGCGAAATAGAATCTTTCTATAAATCATTGGGCGTCAGGGTTGGTTTAAATGCCAGATTCTAGGAACAAGGTGCGTGTGTTGAAAATGAAGTGTTTTATTATTTGTTGTATGTGTTTGTTGGGACTGGGGGGCGCGTGGGCGACTGATATGCGCGGTATTGTGCCTGTGAATATAACCAGTGATACTGCAAATGCTGCAAAAAATATCGCTTTTGACGAGGCTAGACGGCAAATTATATCTGATTCTGTGCGGCAATATGTTGATGTTGTGGCATTGCAGGAATTGATGAATAACACAAAATCAACTGATTTGGTTGGGTTGATTTCGTCTATTAGTATTGATGGCGAACAGACATCTGATACAACGTATTCTGCAAATGTTTCAATGGTCTTGGATGTGGATGCAGTGCGAAAATGGCTGAACGATAATGGGGTGCAAAATTGGATTCCTGATGCGCAAAATCAAGATATGTTTACGGCAGTGATTAAAATGTCTGATGCGTTGCAGGGCTGGGGCGAAATAAATCAAATCGCACGTGATAATAATATTAATTTAGATACGCAAAATATTGTTGGTGATACTGTGACTGTTTTAATGCCGGCATCTGTGCGTGGTGCGTTTACAATTGCTGTACGTGGGGCAGGGTGGAAATATGCCGACAGGGATGGCAAACTAAATATTTGGAAATAGTTTTTTTTATTAAAAGGGATGAAAATGAAAAAAATATCAATGCTTGTTTTGGCGACTCTGTTGCCGTGTGGTGCGTTTGCGGCAGATGGCGAAAAACTGGATTTAAATGTGCGTCGTATCGGGTTGGAATGGTCAAAAACAACTGTCAGACATGCCGCAGAATATCAAGATTCGCCTGTGTCTGCATTAAAGGCAGACAGCCAGGATTTTATCAAAGGAATATTTGATACTGCATTACAGTACAGCAAGGGGCGTTTCCAATGGGATAATACATTGTTTATGGAATATGGCGAAACAACGCTGAAGCCATATAATGCCCCAGAAACAGTCAGTGAAAATGCCGATGATATTATTTTATCTAGTGACCTGTCTTATGCGTGCTGGGAATTTGCTGGATTTAAGTTGGGTCCAACAGTACGTGGTGCATATGATACGGAATTTAAATCGACGGGTGATGCGCCACGCCAAAATATCTTGCGTGCAAATGGCGGTATTTCATTGTTTGATAATGAAATTATCAAAAGTTTATATCTGACCGGTGTGTATGAATATGATTTTACGTATGCTGGCGAACAGACCAGTAAACTGGCGGCGGAAATTGGCTGGCGTTTGGAATATGCAATCCGTGATGGTGTAAAACTGTCAACAAATGGTTATTATCGCGAATACTTAAGTTTTTCTGAATATGTTCCGACAGATCTAGAACGTGATTTAAGTGCAGTTGTGCGTCTTGATACGAATTTATGGGGTGATTTAACGATGGGGCCGTATGTTCAGTATCGTCGCGCCCGCGCACGTGGGGTTGATGTGTATGGCAGTAACTTTGTTATGGGAATATCGTTTAATTACATTACATCGTTTGGTCTTATAAAATAAATAAAAAATCCCGCATTTGCGGGATTTTTTATTTATTGTTTGTTTTTTTATGCTGTTTAGAATTCGAATCTTATACCCAGCATCAGATTTAAATAAATCAGGTTTTCTGCACTGAAAAATTCGCGATGTTTGGTGTCGTCAGCATTGGTCAAGCCCCACTTAACACGTGGAATATACATCATGCGTGCGCCAAAGTCCAAGAACATCTTTTCTGTAATGCCGTATGACATACCGGCTGATAATAATCCGGCAAAGTTAGATGTGTGGCGTTCGGATTTATAGAATTCAATCATGTCTGCGCCATTAATTTCGCCATATTGACTAAGGTCTTGTTGAAAAGCAATGTCGCCATATGGGTCAGATAGGTTTAATACTGTTTTTGAATCTGCATATCCGATACCAAAACCAACGTATGGTATGATTTTGCGCGCAGGTTTATACATTCCGTCAAAGAAATCATAAAATGCCATTACACTGACAACATCCGTTGTGATTTCTGAATTTACAGATCCACTGCGTATGTCCAATGAAAATGGTGTTGTATATGTCCCGTCTTTTAAAGTGACGATGCCGCTAAACATTGGGGAAGCGTTATAATCGCTTTTTACGATATGATCCCAGCCAGCCTCAATCCGCCATTGGGTTGCGTTTGGAACTGTCCAACCAATACTGGCGCCAGCTGCGAATGAAAAGTTTGAAAAATCTTTGTCGGCTGGTATGTCTGACAGTTCATAGTATCCAGCATATGGTAATCCGGCGGCGGCTGGGTCGTATGTCGGTATAAGTGAATCTATGTCAGAATCATAGTTGAACCCAGTAGAAATCGCCCCCGCATCATTTTTGATTGATGCCATACCAATAGATGCGCCGCCGCGCGCGGAAATTACAAAACGTGTGCCGTCATCGGTGTACCAACCATCCCTGACATAAATTCCATCATATTGCCAGCCCGCAATCGCAGGTGCAGACAATGCACATATCATCATAGATATAATAAAAGTGTTTCTTTTTCTCATACCGTGTATTATACCACAAATTAGTGTATGATAAAAATAAAAAAATCCGCCATTGGCGGATTTAGGAATTTATTTTTTTGCTTTCTTTTTTGTGGTTGTTGTTTTCTTGACAGGTGCCGCCTTTTTGCTGGGGATTGCCTTGTATTCGTGGTACAGTGCTTGAACGCAAGTGTAAACCAGTAATGCAGATATTGCGGTGATTAAACCAGCAACCAAGCCGTCAGAAAAGATAGCAAATAATAACAGCGCAACAGCCAATACAACAGTATAGCCCAAGTTTTTAGACAATACGTTTAATAATTTTTCGAACATTTTTCCTTCCTTTGTTTAATGTGGGTGTTTCTATTATATAAGAAAAATATTTTTTATACCACGAAAAAAAATACCGTATTCAAACGGTATTTTTTCAAGGGAGAAAACATGAATTCTTATAACACTACATATCCACCAACACGTGCTGTCTTTGGAATTGGACCAAACGAAGAACGTGGGCTGACGTATATATTGCCTGTGACTGTGAAATCGCCACAGAATTGCAATAAACCAATATCGCGCAGGAACATATTGCCGTTTATTTTTGTTCCGCATGGCAGGGTGTATTTGTGCATATTTTGCAAATACACGTTGCCGTTTACGTGTGTGTTATATTGTAATATCGCGCCGGCACCACGACTGTCAATTATAACGTCGCCCAGTATTTTTTTATTCTGAATTGCGGTTTGTTTTTTTGCTATTTTTACTTCTGATTTTTTTACCGGAATAACATTAACTGGTTCTGACAGTTTTTTATTTATAACAGGTAATGATGGTTTGCGTGTAACAACATTACGTTGTTCTGATGCTGGTTTTGTTACAGGTACAGGCTGGGCAATAATAACAACAGGTTCTTTGTTACATTTTGTAAAATCAACAATTAACATAGAAAACAGTACGATGATTGATATCAATAGTGCTGAATTTAATAATCCAATAAAGTTTATGTCACAAATCCAATTCCATAATTTGCGAAATAGTTTCGCGATTTTGTGAAATGGCCAGCAAATCGCATTCCAAATGCGTGTCCATGCTGATTGACGATTTTGTTTTTTTACAGTCGCATTACGTGTCTTGCGAACTTTACGTGCAGCGGCCTTGACTTGTTTTTTTGTAGGCATAATAAAATCCTTTGTTGTTTATTTTACAATAAATATATACCAAAAAATAGATTTGTCAAGACTATTTGTCGATTTTTTTATTTTTTTACTGCTTGGTATAACGCGTATATCCAGCCAATAATAGACCATCCAAAGACCCAACTGCCCAGTCTTACTGCCTGCATTGCAGGTTTATCCTTGCCGTTCTGGCGGGCGACCCATGCGGGGGCCAATATTATGCCCAGCAAAACCATGACGCATGCGGCATATTTTACAACAAATAAAATTTCACTAATATCAATCATTTCTTTGTAAAAAAGGGGCGCGTGAACGCCCCCCTATAAATCATTCCTGTACGGATTATATACCATACTTTGCGGCTTTGTCCAGTGCTTCTTCGATACGAATCAGCTGATTGTATTTTGCCATGCGATCTGTGCGTGACATAGAGCCTGTTTTTATTTGACCTGCATTGGTAGCAACCGCCAAATCTGCGATTGTGGTGTCTTCGGTTTCACCACTGCGGTGGGAAATAATTACACCATAATTTGCGTCTTGTGCCATTTTAATCGCAGCCAGTGTTTCGGTCAGTGTGCCGATTTGATTTACTTTGATTAAAATCGCATTTGCAACGCCGTTTTCAATCCCGCGTTCCAAGCGTTTTGGATTCGTAACGAACAGGTCGTCGCCAACCAACTGACATTTGTTGCCAATGGTTTCTGTCAGTTTTTTCCATCCATTCCAATCTTCTTCGGCCAATGCGTCTTCGATAGATATGATTGGATATTCGGCTATCAGCTGTTCATAGAACGCAATCATTTCGTCTGATGATAATTGTTTGCCTTCAAAGTGATAAACGCCGTCTTTATAGAATTCAGATGATGCAACGTCCAGTCCAATTGAAATTTGTTCGCCTGGGATATAACCGGCGGCCTTGATTGCTGCGATAATTGTGTCCAGTGCAGTTGCGCAATTGTCAAAGTTTGGTGCAAAACCGCCTTCGTCACCAACGTTTGTTGAATTGCCGCCTTTCTTTAAGATGGATTTCAGGTTATGGAACACTTCGGACCCCATACGGATTGCGTCAACTTCGGATTTTGCGCCGTTTGGAATAATCATAAATTCTTGGGCGTCCAGACCATTGTCTGCATGCGCGCCACCGTTGATAATATTCATCATTGGTCGTGGTAATACACATGGATTTTCGTTGCCATATACATTTGCGATGTATTTATATAATGGAATATGCTGGGCGTTTGCGGCCGCGTGTGCCAATGCCATAGAAACAGCCAAAATTGCGTTTGCCCCCAGTTTGTCTTTGTTTGCTGTGCCGTCCAGCGCCAGCATTTTGTTATCCAGTTCTGTTTGTTGTGTTGCGTTCATTCCGATTAACGCAGGGGCAATTATTTCATTTACATTGCGTACAGCTGTTGATACGCCTTTGCCCATGTATGTATTGCCGCCGTCACGCAGTTCCAGTGCCTCGAAAGTACCGGTTGATGCACCTGATGGAACAGCAGCACGACCGAATGCGCCCCCAGATAATTCAATGTCGCATTCAATTGTTGGGTTGCCACGGCTGTCCATAATTTGTCTTGCGTGAATTTTTTTTATTTCAAACATACTTTTTTCTCCCTTTCATAATTATGTTTAATTTAGTCTTGCCTTATAAAGACAAAATGTGTCATAATTGTTATCATAAATACGATTGGAAGAAAATAAAAAAATGTTTAAAAAGCTAATTTCTTTGATTTGCTGCCTGTTGCCGGTGGGCGCAGGTGCTGCTGTTGTGCCTTTTGATGAGGATGATTGGGATATTACGTTGGGGGTTGGTGTTATTGATGCGACCAGTACAGGGTGGCAACAGGCGCGGGCAAATGGGAATTCTATTCGTATTAATGAGGGTAATTCAATAAATGATGTTGACGTTTTGGTAAATGCAACTGATTATGGTGTGAATTTTGCAAATGGTATGTATGTTGGGCAGGAAGAAGTACCTGATTCCGATTTAATACAAAATAATGCACTGTATATAATGGCGGGTGCAAATACAGACAATGTTTTTTCAATTGATACAGTCAGGAATGTTTCTGTTGGTACAATATTATCTGTATTAGATGGTTGGACGCTTAATGTGCGTGGTGCTAATAATATTGATGGCGATATTGTTGGGAATTTCTTGGTGGGCGATACAGATAATCCTGCCAATGTGTATGTTACGTCGGGCGCAAAATTGAATGTTTCTAATCTGAAATCAATTCAGATAAATGGGGGTGTTCATGCTGATGGTGATGTGGATTTGGCTGCAAATGCTATCAGTGTGGGCATTGTAAATGTAAATTCTGGTGGCACGATAAATATCGGTGCCTTGGATGGTGATGTGTCGATGACTGCATTAAATGCTTTTGATGGCGCAGGTACGTCTGATATTAAAAGTTCTGGTGATATAACTATTGCGCAAGATGTGCAAAAATCTGCGAATACAGGTAATATGTCTATTCAGGCGGGTGGTGATGTTACGATTGGTGGTAATCTGGAAAATTCTGGTGGGTTACTGACGGTTGACGCAAAAGATATCAATGTTTCGGGGTCTATACAGAATGATGGCAATAATTCTGGGCTAAGTTTGGTTGCCGAAAATTTAACAGTTTCAGGCTCATCTTCATTTAGTCGTGGTAATTTTGATGCGACAATATCTGGCAAAACAACGTTTTCTAATGGAATTTCGGTTAACGCGAATTCTGCTGTTGATAATGTATTTTCTTTGACAACAGGTACTGTTGATTTTGGAACAAATACGGCACTGTTAAATTCTTTGAATTCGTTTACACTGAATGTTACAGATGAGGTTAGTGGTAATTTAACTGCAACTGCTGTTGAAAATTCTGGCGCAAATATGACCTTGGACATTGAACGACAATTATCTGCGTCTTATTTGTCTGCGTTAAAGGGAAATTTAAGTGTAAATGCGGCAAATGTAGTGTTGAATTCTGCTGCTGATGCGTCTGTTCAAAATGCGATGAATGTAAATGACGGTGCATCGTTAAGTGTTATTGCGTCTGGTGCTGTAAGTGCAACAGGCGTTGTATCGAATCGCGGGAATGCGACAATAAATGCTGCAAATGTTATTCTGGGCAACATTTCTAATAACGGCGAAAATGCTGTAATGAAGGTTGGTTCGTCAACCAGCCTGATTGGAACGATAACAATTGCAGGCGATATTGCAAACAATAATGGTAATTTTACATTACATGCCAAGAATGTTAGTGTTAACGGTCTGCTGGATGTCACAAATCAAGGTGTAACGAATATTATTGGTTCTGATTCGGGGGATGGCGCCCCAATACAATTTGGTGGAATTGATGTTGATGATGCAACGTTGAATTTAAAAGTATTGGCAGGTGGTGTTAATGTTACAGGCGATATGACAGTGGCAGATGCAGGGGTGGTAAATCTGGATTCGTCTGTTACGAAAATTGATGTCGGTGGCGATTTTTCTTTGATAGGGACGCTTGATATCGGGTCTAGTATTTTTGCATTAAGTGCTGCGAAGATTGATTTGCAAAATGGTTGGAATTTAGAATCGCCAAGTAAGACCGTACGTTTTATTTCTGATAATATTGATATTACCGGTGATGTTTCTGTTGCCCAGGGCAGTAATTTAATCTTGCAAGACACAGATAATGGCGATTTGACTGTTTCTGGTAATGTTGGTGGGGTTGATTCTGTTGGTACAATTGCAATATATTCTGACACTGCAACTGTTGGTTCGTTGAATCATAATGGATTAATTCTTGCGTATGGTGATGGTATTGTCGCGACAAATGGCGATATAAATGTTGCAGGTGCGCTCAGATCTGACAATCAGAATGCCGATGAAGCCGGTTTGTCATTGATGAGTGATTCTTTCGTATTGCGAACAAATAATGGAAATATCTTGTTAAACGATGTTCAGATTGCTGTGGACAAGAATTTAACCTTGGATTCTGGTGGCGATTTGATCTTTGGTGCGTTGAACAATCAGGGGACTGTATCTGCGATTGCGCAGACTGTAAATGCAAACGGTTTAATCCAAAATAGTGGTGTTTTCTCGGTGGATGCGGGTACGATTAAATTAAAGGATGTTGAAAATTATACAGGTGCAAAGATTGACTTGTTTGCCGACAGTTCTGTATCTGTTGGAGGGGTTACAAATTCTGGGCTGATGAATATTGCATATACCGACCAGAATTCTGCGGTTACGAACGTTACTGTAAATGGTAATATTCTAAATCAGGCGGGCGGAATGCTGAATGTTTCTTTTGATACTTTGTCGGTCAAAGATATAACAGTTAATGGTGGCACAGTAAATTTGAATGCGTCAGGTACAGCGCTTGTATCTGCGGATAATGTGGGTGTTACTGGCGATATTGTTCAGGGAGCGCAGACAGGGGCCTTGAATTTAGTTGGCGTAAAACAATTCTCTGCAAAAAATATGACAACAGGTGGTAATTTTAATGTTGTTGCAGGGGATGGTTTGTATAAATTGTCCAAGCTGGATATTTCTGGCGATTTGTCTGTATATGCGGATGCAACCGCTGAGTATGATATATCTGGTGCGTTTAATGCAGAAAATATTATAAATAATGGCCATACAGAAATTGTTGCAGATGGGGGCATCAAAATCGCAAATAAGATTTCAAATAATGATGGCAATATGTTCTTGGAATCTGTTGGTAATTATATATATGCAGACAGTTTTGATGTTGCATATGGTCAGGTTGTGTTGTCTGGGGTGGGCCTAGATATAGCCAATGTGTTGACTGTGGATGGTGTATTGGGGCAGGGTGATTCGTCCGCAATGATGAATATCGTGCCAGATACATATACTATAAATGCGGGTACGTTTAATGTTGGCGGTATTAATCAAACCGGTAAATTAAATATAAATTCCAGTGATATTACTGTGGCGGGCGATATCGTTGCGACTGATTTAACAATTTCTGCAAGTCCGTCAACAAATTGGATGAATGTTTTTGTTGATGGCGACGTTTCTGGTGGCGTTGACTTTATCGGTTTGGAAAAAATGCAAATTACAGGCGACTATCTGTTTGATGGGAACAGTTCGTTGATGGCTGCGATTTTGCCGTATGCAGATGGCACTGGGTTAAATACAACAGATATAAATTATTGGGCAAGTGTCAATTTATCAGGTGGTAAACTGGGGCAGATTACAAATGCGCCTGATGCAAAACCGCTGATTGCGGTTGGTGGAAAATTCTCGTCTGATTTGACGATGGATGGTTTGGGCAGTGCAGAAAACGAATATCTGGAAGATTCCCAGGTCGGTATAAAAATATTTGATATGATTGACCAGGGTACTGCGATTTGGCTGTTGCATGCAGATGGTGGCGTGTCTGATATTTCAACCAAGATTCTCAATATAAATGTCAAATTCTGTAACGAAGATGGTTCAACATGTGTTGCGTATTTCAATGATTTAAATCCAGAATCTGATGGGTTGCCTGCGTATATTTCTGTCCGTGATTCTGATAATGATGGCGAAAAAGACAGTTTATATGTGGTGTTCGATGAACGTTTTGGTGGGCCTGTGGCATTGTTCCCAATTCAACCGATTGTTGCAGATGTGCCAATGCACAAAGATTCTGAATATTTTGCAGCAGGGGCAATCGATTCAATGATTGCTGGCCAATTACAGGCTAATAAATTCTATAATAAAACCCCATTAGAGGTTTTGCCGGTTATATTCCAGGGCACAAATATGGAATTGTCTATGAAGGAATTGTATAACCGTATGGAAGATTATGTGGTTTATTATGATGGTAATACATTGTCCAGTTTCAGTCGTTTATTCGAAGGGGCGGATGGTGAACAGGTCGCTGGTTTGATGGCGTTGAATGAACATACAACATTCCGTTCGTTCGAAGACCGTATGGTTGATGAATTTATCTGGAACCGTAACCGTCGTCTGGATAAAGCATGGTTGGATGTTGATTATGGTATGTTCTATCAGAATACATTAAGTGGTAATCATACAGATGGAAATCGTTTTGCGATATCTGGTGGTTTTGACTGGCAAGAATCTGACACGTTGATTTTGGGATTGGCCGGTCATGTATCACACAGTGCATCCGCAGCGGGCGATGTGTTTGATTTAAGTTATACAAATGTTTCACAAATGGGGCACCTTGACACAAATGTCACAGATACAAATGTTGGATTTGGTGGTTATTTGATGAAAACATTGGGTGACAAGGCGCGTTTGTATGGTAATGCATTTGTTGACGCACACTTGTTTGATGTGGAACGTAATCAGACATTTGTTGATACGATTGATGGTGATGGCACTGCGTTTAGTTTGATTTCTGAATTTGGTCTGTTGCATGATATCTTGAATCAATATATTGTTGGTAATGTTTATGCACGTGTTGGATATAACTTTGGTCTAGATATTTCATCGGATGCGGCAGGCAGTGAATTTATGAAATATAAACAAGACGGTTACTTTATGTTGACACCAGGGTATTCGTTGACCGCGCAAAAGCGTATATATCCATCTGCGTGGTTCCAGATTCGCCCATATGCAACAATTGGTATTGAATATGATGTACTGGGTATGAAAGACAGTATTGAATACAAATTTGCAGGTGCGACAAATTATTCGTCATATGATATAAATGTTGAACCATTGTGGGCAAATATCGGTGGTGGATTTGAAATGTTATCTGCAAATGGACTGCAATTTGGATTGGATTATCGATATCAGTACAATCAAGAAATGCAGTTGCATAACATAAGATTTACTGGAATGTACAGATTCTGATTAAAAAACCGCAATACGCGGTTTTTTATTTGCAAAAATCCATGAAATAAATTAGAATATGTTTGACATCATTTATATGATGTTGGGGCGTAGAAACCCGATTACAAGGCGTCACGATGTGTGATGATAAATATCTCCAACCATGGGTTGGAGGGCGGTGAATATATTGAATAAACCCGCTATACCTTGTAATAGTTTCTAACCTCCAACCACTTGAATGATTTCAGTGGTTTTTTGTTTAAATATGGTGGGGGCTATGTTAACAAATTTTATTAAACTGTTATTTATCGTATTGCTGGTATGCCAAAGCCTGGAAACAGCAGATGCAGAACATGTCGACAATGTGTGTCGTTCCGGAAACGGCAGTTGTTCTGGTTATTGTGGTACAGAAAGCGAAGTAAGAAGCTATTATACAGATGACAACAAGCCGCCAACTGGTTGTTATCAATATACCCTAAAATTTGAGTGCTCTTTACCTCCTCTTGATTCGTATTGCGGATGTGTAAGTAATTGGAGGGTATTAAAAGAGTGTAAGATTGTCTGTTTTGGCTATTGTTTGGATGCTGGTTCCATCAAAGAGGCGACTCGTACGTTATATAAAAGTGGCAAAGAAGTATCGTCTTTTGAGGGCTATATAATTAACTTTAATAGTATATTGCATAATTGTTTAACAGAAAATAAATTTCCTGCTTCGTGTAATATTGCGAAGGGGTGGTATCGTACAGGTAAAGTTGAAGATGTACATTGTCGCCATGAAGTTCAACAGGAAAAACAGTGTTCTTTGTCTTTTCATGAGGAGACCTGCCAAGGTTGTGCATATTGTGATGAAGATTCAGTTGAGTATGTAGATGTCTTGCCGGGATATCAACAGGCATGGTTTCGCAAATTAGAGCAAATTGATGGTAATTATTTTTGTGTTCCAACACGGGCCCCAACAGGTAGTTGGCGGTGCGCGGCGGGGTATTATAAAAGTGCCGATAAAACTGTGACTGATTCAACAAAAGAGGCGAATATTGTATGCACACCATGTCCCGCTGGAACATATAACGCCAATGCCGGTGGTAATGGTATAAGTGCATGTACCACATGTGCCGCTGGGGCAACTACATTTACTGAATCTGGTGGTGTTTTATCTTATTCAACGGGTAACAGTAGCGGTGGTGCCTGTCAAAAATGTCCCGTTGGTTATTATGAAGATGATAAAGAATGCAAAAAGTGTTCCGAAGAGTCAGGATATAAATATCAAGATGAGGCTGGGCAAACAACATGTAAAGACTGTCCGGTTGCTTTTATAATAGACAAATCGGTTTTAACAACAAGTAAAACACAATGCTATATAGACCCAAATATAAAACTGACGGACAGTTTGGGGACGATTGATTTAAAAGATGAAATAGGTAATGTGACACTATATTACGTAGGACCATAAAAAAACTTGACTTTTTTGTCAATTTAGTGTAACATACGTGTTATCAAGACAGCACCGTTCGGATGGCTGAAAATCTCCAACAAAGGAAAAATTTATGCATATTAATGAATTAAAGGCTAAATCGCCACAGCAATTGCTGAAAATGGCAGAAGATATGGGTATTGAAAATCCATCACAATTAAACGTACAACAATTACGCTTTGCGGTTATGCGCGTGTTCGCAGCTGATAAAAAGGTTGTATTGATTGGTGATGGTGTTTTGGAACGTATGCAGGATGGTTTTGGTTTCTTGCGTGCGCCAGAATCAAACTATCTGGCGGGGCCAGATGATTTATATGTTTCACCAAACCTGATTAAAAAGTATGGGTTGAAAACTGGTGATTATATCGAAGGACAAATTCAAGCACCACAAAATGAGTCTGAGCGCTATTTCGCGTTGGAAACAATTGAACGTGTAAATGGTGATAATCCAGAAAAATTAAAACATCGTGTGTCTTTTGATGATATGACACCATTGTATCCTGATGAAATGTTGAAAATGGAGGTTGCCGATGATAAAGACAAGGGGCGCAATCTGTCTGCACGTGTTATTGACTTGATTTCCCCGACGGGTAAGGGGCAACGTTCGCTGATTGTTGCGCCACCACGTACCGGAAAAACTGTTATGTTACAGAATATCGCGCACAGTATCGCAACAAATTACCCAGATGTTAAACTGATTGTTCTGTTGATTGACGAACGTCCCGAAGAAGTTACAGATATGCAACGCAGTGTAAAAGGCGAAGTTATTTCTTCGACATTTGACGAACCGGCGGCACGTCATATTCAGGTTGCAGAAATGGTTATCGAAAAGGCAAAACGCTTGGTCGAAGCAGGGCAAGACGTTGTTATTCTGTTGGATTCTATTACACGTTTGGGCCGTGCGTATAATACATGTGTTCCATCCAGCGGCAAGGTTTTAACCGGTGGTGTTGACGCATACGCATTACAACGTCCAAAACGTTTCTTTGGTGCGGCACGTAATATCGAAGGTGGTGGTTCGCTGACGATTATTGCAACTGCGCTGGTTGATACGGGGTCTAAAATGGACGAAGTTATCTTTGAAGAATTCAAGGGTACAGGTAATAGTGAAATTATCTTGGACAGAAAACTGTCTGATAAACGCGTTTATCCGGCGATTGATATTACAAAGTCTGGTACACGTAAAGAAGACTTGTTGGTTGGTAAAGACATATTGTCAAAAATGTATGTCTTGCGTCGCATTATCAACCCAATGGGAACGTTAGAGGCGATGGAGTTCTTGTTAGATAAATTGCGTCTGACCAAGACAAATGATGATTTCTTTTCATCAATGAATCAATAAAAATGCCCCGATGGGGCATTTTTTATGGGGGTATATTATGCGAATGTATTTAATATTGATGGTAGTTGTCGTTGTTTTTATTGTCTGTGTGTATTATGTAGGATTTTCCAATGGGCGTCGTCAGTGTCAAGGGCAGGTGGTCGCAAATAGTACACAAATGCAAAGTGAAATAATAAAAATTCAAGGAATTATCAATGCAGAAACTTATCGTCGTGGGGTTGCTGATATTCGCAAGCGCCTGTACGAAAAATACACCATTGCAGAATAATGTGTGTGCCAGCATTTTATGTACACCAATATATGGTCGTGCAAATGATTGGGAAATTATCAGTGATGATTTGGCACGTAATATATATCGGCACAATAAAATGTGCGAAAAATACAATAAAAATTGACAGTGCTTTGTTTTGTGTTATGTTAGTGTTCGTGTCCGACAAAGATTTAATTTTTTCAGCAAAACCAAATAAACCGCATCCAAAGCATGCGGGACTGACAAAATATTTCAAACATAATTGGACACCTGAAACATATCTGATACAGGATATTGTTTACCAATGCAATGTTTCTGGCCGGGTGGGTGCGTTACCACCGGAATTGCGTGCGCGTGTACCACGGGAACAAATAGCACAGGTCACAGCAAAATTTCATGACTGTGTGGCAAAATTTGTAGCGGATTACTATAATAATTTTATGCAAGCAAAATGTCATATAGACTGGGATATGGAACGTGGAAAACGTGTGTCTGCATATAAATTGTCTGATATCAGTGAATTATTTGGTACAGATTGTATATTAAATTGTCGTTCGATTTCAAGCGTTGGGCATCTGCGTCCATGGCGTGGTATGATTGGGTTTGTGTACAAGTTGTCTTTTCCAGAAATAAATGCAGATTATGCATTAAAAATTTTTAATAGATGTACGGATGATTACGGATTGTTGGGACATGGTCCTTGGTTTGAAATACCAACGGCGTTCGCAGCCAATCATGCAGAACCAAATCGTAATGTTCCGATATATCTGGCATCGTTGCGTGATGAATATTATATGCTGTCCAAGTGGGCAGGTGATGCGCCAGATAATGTGAAACAGACAGATAAAAATTATGTGATATTTCATACATCTGTATGTGACAATAGATCCAGCAATTATCGCAAGGGGCGCAGAATTGATTTTGGCAGTACAAAACTGACTTTTTATGGCAAATGCTCTTACAAAGAACGTAAGCTGGCCAGACAAATGATTGCAGGTGATATTGCGGCGGTTGAAAAACATTTAAACGGTATTACAAACAAACTAGATTATAAAAATCTGGAAAAATTGGTGCAAAAAGTACTGGATGAATGTTTTGTAAATCAGGCAATTGAAAATTATTTCCAATCAAAACAGCGTTAAACTTATTTAATAACCAGTCCAACCAATTCACGAACGGTATAATAACACGAATTGCAAACAGATGGTGCGTATTCAACAAACTCAAAACTGTATGCGTTGTTAAATGTGTTTATTAAATATTTTGACATTTCAATTGTCAGACCGTCTGATTCTGGTACCCATACATCAGAAAAATACTGCGGATTTATCGCGTCAAAATCAAAAGACACAACAAATGGTCGGTTGCCTATTTTATCAAGTATATGTTTAGAAATTTTTTCAATATCTGACAGCGTTTTTATGTCAGATGCGTATGAAACATTTATATTATGGTCGGTAATGTATTTGTGTTCTGAAGGCTCAAAAGAACGCGTGCCAATATAGAACAGATTTTCAGGCTTTAATACAGGTCGTCGTCGCGGAATATTCAGCCAGCGCACATCTCCATCGCCCAGTAATGCGCGTACGTTTGTGCCGTGTGGTGCGCCTGATGCCTCAGCCCGAGAGCTTTCTGGCGAGTGAATATCAAGATGTGCGTCAATATACACCAAACATAAATCATCTGTATCCAACGTGTCTGCAACGGCGGCAAAATGTCCAAAGTTTACAGAATGGTCGCCACCAATTAAAATATTGGGCGCGCGTGGCGTTGCGTCATATATTCTTTGTTGAATTAACGCGTTTTCGCCAAATCTGTCGTTTATATATTTTTCAAAATTAATGCCATCAGGTGTGACAAATGTCCATTCTTCGTTTGGAAACATTTCGTGTACAACGTCTGGGGCCAATGCAGGACCGCCATCTTTTATTTGTTTGGTGGCGCCACGGCTGTATTTGATACCAATTACTTTGTGTGTCATTTGTACGATTCTACCATGCTTTCTGCTGCAGTTTTCATGCGTTGCAGTGATTTTTCATATGCGTCGCAATCGCGCGCAATTTCAGAACGATATGCGTCACGTAAATTGTTTGCCATGTAATAACAACCAGTTAAGTGTTGTGAACAAAACTGATGACCAGTGGCAAATGCGCTTTGTCCACGAACGCGACTTTCCAAATCAGCCCAATTAATGCTGTTCAATGCGTCATCAATATTTGCCCATGAATTTTCGTTGTAATATTTTCCGATAGTGTCCATCCAATATTCGTTCATTTCCGCGTCAGACCATTGATTTTCATTTTTTACCGTTGTGATTTGTGTCAGTAATGAATTGATTTCATTTTGATACTGGGCGTCAATTTGCGATAGCTTTGAACTGCAATAGCAACGATTGTATGCAGTGTTTGCACGCTCGCAATAATGATTCATACATTCTGTATAGTCAGCCAAGCATCTGGTTGAAGTAACACGGGGGGCTGTTTGCGTGTATGTGCCGGACGTGGCGTTACGCTGAATGCTTGTTTGTGCATCCAGTCGGGTTGCCCGCATATTTGCGTTATTACGAACCCCAGAACGTGCGACAACACGACGTTGATTAGATTGTGGAATCCCACTGCGTGCCGTGCCACCCAGGGTACCACGTTGTACCACACGACGTTGTGCAGGTTTTGCAGCGGTGTTTGTTGCACTGCGTGCAGGGGTGGGGCGTGATACAACACGACGATCGCCGGACATTTTTGTTGTTTTTACCACCGTATTTATTGGATTTAATGATTGTGATGTTGTTGTTCCAGGATTTAAATTTGTACGCATCTGATTATTCATATATGGGTACATATAGTTGTAA
Organism: Candidatus Enterousia sp.; assembly: GCA_045651525.1. Classification (GTDB taxonomy): domain Bacteria; phylum Pseudomonadota; class Alphaproteobacteria; order Rs-D84; family Rs-D84; genus Enterousia. Next base: position 30,831 of record JAZRSO010000016.1, read on the forward strand.
TTATACGGCGTTGTGTTGGTCAATTCGGCGTCACGCGTCATGGCGTCAGCGGCGCTGAGTGTACAAAATAAAGCGATAAAACAGAAAAACATCCTTCTCATTTCATGTGTATAATAGAAAAAATAACAAAGTCATACAAGTATAAAAATAAATTTGCAATTAAAAAAAATGCTGTTATAATAGACTTCGTTTCGGGGTGTAGCTCAGTCTGGTAGAGTGCTTGGTTTGGGACCAAGATGTCGAAGGTTCGAATCCTTTCGCCCCGACCAGATTTAATAAAAAGACCGCTTTATGCGGTCTTTTTATTAAATCTGTAAAAGAGGGGCGAAAGGATTCGCCAGAACGCCAAGCGCATTTATGTGCCGTACGAAACTCAACCCGCTTAACAAGAGTGGTTTTTTATTCGATTTATAACACATGTACAGAGTTCAAGAGTTGTGTTTGTAAAAGAGCTGTTTTTAGCTGTTTCTCGAACCACTACAAATGTTTGACAAACGTATTTTATGTGTTATTATTAAAACAATAACCATAAAAGGATATAAAATGCAAACAAAATACGCAGAAATATTGATGTTAGCAAAAAATGAAAATCGCGACAAACAAATATCTTTAGCAATTGTAAAAGAAAAGCATAAAAACAAACTTGTAGTATATGACCCAACAATACAAGAAGATATCACAATATATATTGATCGTTTTGGAAATGGAAAAGCGCACGCAGAATGTGTCGTTGGTGATATAATAGAATACAATCAAAAAGGAAATCTTCTTGACACAAATATTATCAGAAATTTAAGTAACGAACAAAGAATAAGAAGCTTTCAAACAGCATATAACAAAGTATATGCAAATTCAAAATAATAAAAAACGGACAAATTTGTCCGTTTTTTTATTTGAAAAAGTATTTTTTTTTGCCTTTTCAATCTTTCACCCCATTTCGATAATCTTAGTTCGATAATCATTCGCCAAGTACGGCTGGGTCCCGTTTGTGGCGGTTTTAATTTTCTGTTTGGAACGATTTACCTTTGTTTTAATGATTTGTGTTTGTTTAAAATCTGGCGTCTGATATTTTGTTCTGAATGCATATAGAAAGAAAAATAAGAATCTTTCAGGTTTTCTTTGCCTGCAAAATAATATTGTTCGCCAGAACCGCCCCTTGATATATTATTATATGCCAACAATTCAGCGTCTTCTTGTTTGTCACTGGTGATTGTTGCGTTTGTAACCATACCGTTTAATGTATCTATATTTGGATATATTTTTTGTGCCAAATACAGATTTGCGCTGTCGATGTCTATAAAATGCATTTTTTGCATTTCTGATAAATTTTCATTTTTACGTTCTTTGGAAAAAATGTTGTTGGCAGAATATGCAACGCAGAATTTATTATCTGTACTTATATACAGAATAACACGATAAATTTTAGTGAAATAGGGTATAATTTTTTTCATTTTTGTTCCTTTTAATTATTTTGTGCAGTGCTGTTTTTTGCCTTATATTTTTTTGGCATATTTTAATCCTTGTTTTTCTGACGAATGGTATAATATTACAAAAATGCCTGTTTGTCAAAGTGTTTTTGTTTTCTTTGTATATACCTTTTTATTAACGGATTTTATTGTTCGTCATCAGGCTATCGCGATAACGATCAGCTTGTTGTTTTTGTTCTAGGTAACCAGGAAGAGATTCTTCGTATGTTTTAACTTGTTTTTCAATTTGTTCTTTTGTCTTGGTCTTGGAATCATTTTTTTTGTTCAAGTGATTCTGTATATTAAAACCTATAAGGGGGGCGATAAACCAAGAACCTATCATACATGCACCCACAAATAAAATTGCTTTTACCTCTGCGGGAAGTTTTGATTTTGTGTTTTTTCCATCAACATTTGTTGGTGTCGGGTTTTTAAGAGGTTCCTGCAAAATAATTTTTTTTGATTCACAAAATTTAAACAGTTTTTTTAATTCATCAAGGTCGTTGCCACTAAAAAGATAAAAACTATAGAAAAGCTTTGGACTAATCCTTAAATTGTAACGTTCCCAATAGCCATCAGTGTCGCTGTAAAGATGCGTGTGATGTTCAATTGCAAAGATGATAGGTTGTTTGTATTCGCTTTTTGGCATTATTTTAAGCTCAACACCACCCCAACCAGAAACGCTGGTGATCATAACATCTGGACAATTAACTAGTTCTCTGCACGCGTTGATTAAGTCAATTCGTTTTTGCCCGGCGACAACATTTGTGGATTCGGTTTTGTTTATATGTTTTTTTATATAGGCTACTGCATAATCCAATTTTTCTTGTTCTGTTTCTATGTTCTCTTCATTGGGGTCCAGTTTTGGATCGGGAACCGAAGATTCAGATGAATCAGATGAATATGTAGAGCGTCTCCGACTTGTTATAAACGCACCGTTCTGGGTTGCACCCATAAGGGAGATAATTGACATTTTCTTACCTTTTTGTTGGATTTGGTTAAGTGTAGCGTAGACAAAAACAATTCTGGTGTCAAGTTTTTTTGTAGGTTTTTATTGTTGTGTATCGAGGCAGAAATCGCCCCGACCACGAAATTCAAACCGTCGCATTTGCGGCGGTTTTTTTTGTGGCGCTGTGATGACGATTGTGCGAATATATTGTCAAAAAGGGGATTAAAATATGACTGGGATTGAATATATAAAATTGGCGGTTTCTGAATTGCTGGGCGGTGATGCCAGTGGGCATGATGATAAACATATTTTTCGTGTCTATGATATGGCGATGAAATTCTGTGATGAAATCCCACATGCCAATCGTGATTTGGTTGCTGCGGGGGCATTATTGCATGACTGTGATGATTACAAATTGTTTGGCGCAGAATCTGCGCGTTTGCTGACCAATACCAGACGTATATTAGATGGCGCCAGATTTGATTCTGAATTTAACAATAAATGTATTGATATTGTAAAAACAATCGGATACAGCAAGCGTTTGGGTGGAACCTGTCCAGACAGTATCGAAGGAAAAATTGTTTCTGATGCAGATATGGCAGACGCCACAGGTATAATCGGTGTTATTAGATGTATTGAATATCGGGCGCACCGTTCTGGGGGACGTGAACCGTTCTTTGAGCCGGAATGTTTGCCCACAGAACTGGATATAGAACAATACAGACATGCCACGTATTGTCCGGTGGTAAATCATTTCTTTGATAAATTGTTTCACTTGCGTGATATGGCGTTGACAGAACCAGGACGTCGTTGTTTAGCGGCGCGCCATAAAGTAATTTTTAATTTCTTGAAAACGTATTTAGAAGAGGTCAATGCCCCCCAGGTATGGAACGATTTGTTGGCGCAATATGAATGATAAATTGGAGTTAAAGCTTGATAAATGTGCAATTGTGTACTATTAATATGCGTGTAAGTAAAAGGAAAAAAATGAAATCTAAACATACTTTATTTGCGTTGGCGTCTGCAATGATTATGGGTGGTTTTGGGGCGCGTGCGAATGCTGAAAATAATACTAAACCAAGTGTATCTACAATTGTTACGATTAGTGTTCGTAATATAGATGGTAAGATGACGCCCGATATCAAAAAGGGTACGATAAAGAAAAACGTTAATGATACATTGTGTGTATTGGGGACTTATTTAAAGTCTGACCAAGGCGACAAAAAGTATATATATGCAACAGATAAAATCGGTAAGACATATATTATTGATTATGATGTAAGTCCGTATAGTTTTGTTCCGTATATTGAGCGCGGCGACAAGGTAGTTATGCGAAACGGTCTGATTACAGAAAATTTGGCTGTAAAAAAATTAAGAACAAATTTTGTTAAAGGCAGATAATTTTTATATCATAAATTATGGCCGATATGGCACAAAAAACAAATTGTCAATTTTTTGTTGTGTTTTTGATTTTTTTGTCTATAATGCGCAGACAATAAAACAAAGAGGTATAATATGTTTGGCTGGGGTACAAAAAAGATACAGGAATCAAAAACAGACAATACAGAAAAATATGAATTGCAAAATGGCAAGGAGTTATCAGAACGCTATATGAGTCCTGTGGACTTTGTAAAGCGTGTTATTTTGCCGATTTTCAAGTCAAATACACCCGCGAATATGGTAAATCATGATGCGTTTCGTCAGAAAAAAAATTATGATGCATCAACTAATTTAGCGCAAAAAATCTTGAGCACATATGTGAATAAACTGCATGGTTTCGAGGGTTATTATAAAGAAACGCCACATAATAGAATGCTGATGTGGGGTGCGTTATTTGCAGCATTAAATGAAGTTTTGATTGCAGATGTTTTAACGTATAAATATGAAACTGAAATCAAAGAAATTGATGCAACCGAATTTGAAAAATTACCAAAACGTTATCGTGGCGCGTTTAAAAAGTGCCAATATAACCCAAACAGATATATATACGAACAAAAGAATTATACACGGGTAATACGGGTAATTCATAACACAAAACACCCAAATTATAAATTGTTAAACGCATATGTTGAAGAAATTCAGACTTTGATTCCAAAGATGTATGAAAAAGTAATTGTAAATGAGTTTCTTATTTCGTCTGGTTGTTTTTGTGATACTGAGAATAAGGTTCATTCTGAATATTATACAAGACAGTATGGTGTGCCAGCAACTAAAAGTCGTGGGTATTCGTATCGTATTTCTGATGAAAAGATGGAAACAATGGCCAGATTGCAAGATTTGTTTACAAAAATTGCATCTATGTGCATCGTTGTAAATACAAAATATGGCCAGCAGGAAATATTTGACGAATTGAATGCAGAAAATACACAGAAAAATATCTTGGTCAAGGCACAAAATTTAACCAAGACAGCAGAAAATGTGATTGATGCAGTTCATAAAACAGACGAATTGTATACAAGGGATGATGCGCGTGCTGCAACCCGGCGTTATTCTGATTTTAAAAAAGATGTTTTGGTTAAGTTGCATAAAAAAATTAAAGTACGCAGATAATAACAAAACACCGCCCAAATGGGCGGTTTTTCTTTACTTTTCTGATTTGGTAAATATCGCCTTGTAAATCATATTTATCGGTATGATTATCAGTGATAAACCAAACACAATTGCCCATTGTTTCAGACTGATTGGGGTCAGTTGCAAGAAGTTTCCGCCAAAATATACTGATAATACTGTGCAGGATATAATCCCCAGCGCAACAGCCACGAACATCGGGTTTTGTGACAAACCTGACAGAATATTCCAACCGCGTGCGCGTACGCAAAATCCGTTTACAACCGCCATTATTATCAACAAGGCAAATCGTGCAGACATATATATTTCTTCGCTTGCAAACATGCCGCGACTGTGCAGTATGCCCAATATCGCAAATACCCCACAGAATCCAAATGTTGTCCATGCAATTTGAGCCATTGCAGGTTTGCCAAGTAATGGTGCGTTTTTACCGTGTGTTGGTTCTTGCAGATATTCTTTGCGTGGTGCTTCTCCACCGAATGCCAAAGAATTCAAGCTGTCCATAACGATATTTACCAGCAGAATTTGTACTGCGGTAAATGCGTCCAGTCCAAATAAAACAGGGAACAGAATACTTAATACAACCAATGTAAAGTTTATTGGTAATTGGAATTTCAGGAAATTTACAACATTGTGTACAAATGTGCGCCCCAGCAAGATACAGTTCGCAATAGACAAGAAATTATTGTCTGTGATGATAATGTCGCTGGATTCCTTGCAGACATCTGTGCCGTCGCCCATTGCAAAACCAACGTCTGCACGTTTCAGGGCAGGGGCATCATTTGTGCCGTCGCCACACATCCCGATACATAATCCAACAGATTGCGCAAGTTTAACCAGTCGTAATTTGGTGCCGGGGGTGGCACGTGCGATAACCTTTACGTTGGGTAAAATGCGTTTGATTTCATCGTCTGACATTTTATCAAATTCACTAGCCGTGATTGCAATGTCAGAATCTGTTTCGATAATTCCACAATCAACTGCGATTGCGCGTGCTGTTTCCAGAATGTCGCCTGTTATCATCATAACTTGGACGCCTGATTTAGACATTGTTTTGATAACGCTGTTTACGCCTGGGCGAACCTGGTCACGCATCGCAATCATTGTAACAAACGTCAAATCGTTTGGAATTGAGTCTTTTTTGACCCAGCTGTGACTGAATGCAACAGTGACAAGGCGCATGGCTTGTTTGGCGTTTTGGTGTATTATGTCTTGAATTTTTTCTTTGTCCAGTGTGTGCGTTTCGCCATTTGCGTCTATATAATTTTTGGCGTGTGCCAAGATGATTTCTGGTGCGCCCATATAATAGCATAATGGTTGCGTGCCAGATGTGCGTACCGCAGAAAATTTACGTGCGCTGTCAAATACAATTCTGTCTGATACAGGATTCTTTTTTTGCAGGTTTGTTATATATTTTGAAATCTTTTTAATCGCCATAAATAACGCGCGACAAGTCATGTTCCCACCAACAATTTTATTTTGCGCGTCAAATGTACAGTCACAGGTCAATGCAAGACTTGTAAAAAAGTAGTTTTTTATGGCGTTTTTGTCGTCTTGGTTAAAGCCGATATCTGTGCCGTCACCAGAAAAATTATGCACAGGTTGTAAGAATCCTTTGGTTAATGTTCCTGTTTTGTCGGTGCATAACAGTTGGATGTTGCCAGATTCGGGGATTTTGTGTGGATTTTTTGCCAATATGTTTGACTTTATCATTCTGTTTACATTTTGACTGGTAATAATACCGATGATAAATGGCAGACCTTCGGGAACTGCGGCAACAAATATCGTTAGCGCAACAGTTAGCGAGCTGAAAAATATATACACAAATGACGCGTCCAAGACAAATCCAGTCGCGTACATATTCGTTATCAGTAATACTGCGAATATTATCAGCGCACACACAGACCCCAGTTTGCTGATAATGGTGGCGATGTTGTCCAGTTGGATTTGTAATGTCGTTTTAAGTTCATCTATTGCATACAGTGATGACATTATTTTTGCGTTTTCTGTGTTTGCGCCAATACGTACAACACGCATATATCCTTTGCCACTGACAACAGTTGTTCCGGCAAATACGCTGTGTGCGTCTGTGTAGTCATCAGATGTTATTGTTGCACTTTGGTTATAGATATATTTGCTGGGGACGGGGGTCTTTTTAACTTCGACGCTTTCGCCATTTAAAATAGAATTGTTCACTTCTATTTCGCCATGAATGATATAGCCGTCTGCACAGATTTTTTCGCCAGAACGTAAAACAACAATATCGTCATATACAACCTGGGTGCTGTCAATTTGTATTGGTTTTCCGTTTCGGATGACGGTTACACTTTGGCGCGATGATTTTTGATACAGTTCTTCGGCACTGCGCTGGCTTTTCATTTTTGTGCATACTGTTGTAACGGCAACAACAACCAGAACAATACCGATTCCGATGGCTTCGGAAATGCTGCCATAACCGATAATGCCCAGAACCACAAATATCAGTGCCATTATTAATAAAACGATATTTAATTTGTCTGAAAAAACTTCGCCCAGAAAGTTCCAGATTGTTTTCTGTTTTGGGCGTGGCATTTGGTTGATACCGTATTTGTTACGGTTTGCAAGAACTTGTTTTGTGGACAGACCAATGATTTTGTTCATGTTTATATTTCCTTTGTCTTTTCGTAAGGGGTATTAAAGTAAATTTGAAAAAATAAATCAATTGTATTTAATATGATTATTTACTGTATATGCAAGAACACTGATTGACTGTTTTGTCTATTGTTTGCTTGACAATAAAATTTTGTGTGCTATTGTTTTTTTCAAGAGTTATATGGGGTATATAAAATGGGGTTATTTGATTCTTTGTATTATTTTCATCAGTTGAAAAAAAGCGGAAAGGTAGATAGTGTTATCAAAGCGGTGGAAGAATTTGATAATAAAAAATACAAAATAGGGCAACAACTAGATAATCTGGAAAAAGAGGTTGCTTTAACCAAAGGACGTCTTGGACAGATACAAGATGCCGTCGTTCGTAAGTCGCTGGATACAAAAATAGATGTTGATTATGCGACACAGCATATTTGTTTTGAAACAGTTTATCGTGTGATTGCGGCTGGGTGTTCGCCGTTCTTGGTTGGTCCCGCGGGCAGTGGAAAATCAACAATTTTGGCCCAGATTGCAAATGCGATGAATTTAGGTTTTTATCCAATGTCTGTGAATGCTTTGACCAGCGATTACAATATCATTGGTTATAATGATGCAAATGGAAAATATGTTTCTTCTGCGTTTAGACAGGCGTATGAACATGGCGGTATTTTCAGCTTTGAAGAAATAGATGCCGGAAATCCAAATGTTATGACTGTTATAAACAACGCAATGAGTCAGGATAAATACATGTTCCCTGATAAAATTGTTCAAAAACATCCAAGATTTATTTTGACTGCATCTGGTAATACGTATGGCACAGGTGCGAATATAAAATATGTTGGGCGCAATCCATTGGATGCTGCGACACTTGACAGGTTTGTAATGGTCTATACCGATTATGACACGCAACTGGAAGAAAGATTGTGTTCAAATAAAGAATGGTTGGCATGGGTTCATTCTGTTCGTAAAAATGCAGAAAAACTGGATATGAAAGTCGTTGTTGGTACACGTGCTGTATTACATGGCGATAAATTGTTAAACATTGGTTTGCCACGTGATGCAGTTGAAAAAATGGTTGTATTCAAGGGTATGTCAATGGCAGATGCTGATAAATTACGCGGTAGTACAAGATAATGAATTGGATGCAAGAACATCTTGGGTCTATGGGGTATTTGGGGGATTTCTATATTCCGCAGTCTGGCAGTGGTGGTAATGGTGACGGTAAAAAAGTACATATTGCAGGCACAGAACAAATACAAAAAACAGATAAAGATTGGGAACCTGAAATTATAAGAACCAATCAACGATATCAGCGAATACAGAAATTTTACGAATGGGAACAATTTTTAAATTGGGTTGATTGGCCCGGCAAAGAAGACAGACGCTCCTCGCACCTCATTAGTGACAAGGCTTATAAATTTACACATACCTGGACCTTTCAAGATGCAGTGAATTTGGCACGTTATGGCTGGGCCGAAGGTGTAAGTAAAATACAACAATTTGAAAAATTGGATTTACCAACGCATGAAACATTTATGCAAAATTATGATATTCAAACCGAATATAGTGTTGCAGGCGGTTCTGTAAATATTGGCCGTTATTTGTCTGGAATGCCAGATTGTATGCGTCACATGCACACATTAAATCGTCATGCGTTGCCATCACGTGTTCAAAAAATTATGATTATTGGTGGTAGTTCTAGTCGCGCTTCTGCCGATGAAATTTTAAAACATGGATACAAAATATACCAAATCATAGAAGCCCTTGAAATGGCAAACATTCAAACAGACATTACATTGGCTTATTCCGCTAAAAATTATGATAGATCAGATGATTGTTTTTATGAAACGTATATCAAGATTAAAAAAGCAGAAGATGTACTATATCCCGAAAAGATTCTGTTCTGCGTGGCCCATCCTGCAATGTTTCGTAGATTAGTTTTTTCAGAAAATGAACGAAATTCATATGATATTCGTATGACGTATATATTTTATGAAGATGGTGGACATGGATATGGTGTATATGACCCAAATTGGCGGCCACCAATTGATATGATAAAAGATTCGTTACTAATCACATCGGTAGAAGACAAGGTTGGATTTTCTTGGTTTATGGAAGATTTTAGACATTTAATTAAGTCACAGTATGAAAAAATCAGATAAATTTGTCGTTGTTTTTCCTTGTTGAATATGTGAAAAATATAGTGTATCATCTGTGCAATTTATGCGAGGTTTAATATGAATATCTATAATTTTATTTCTGATAGTATAAAGTCCAAGATTCAAGAAATTGACGCGTTTCAGGATGTCTTGACACCGGATGTTATTAATTCAATCGCGGTCGAGGTGCCAAAAATCCGCACCTTTGGCGACTATTCAACAAATGTTGCGATGATGTTGGTCAAGGCGTTGAAAAAATCACCACGTGATATCGCAGATATGATTTTACCAAAATTATCAGAACTGGCGTTCGTTGAAAATGTCAGTGTTGCAGGCCCTGGGTTTATCAATATTAAATTGAAAGATGATTTCTTGATAAATACAGATAAATACACAACAGGCTATTGCGAAGATAAAAAACAACTGCAAATCGATATGGATTACGGCAGCTATAATATCGGCAAGGCACTGCATATCGGGCATTTGCGTACAACTGTGGTTGGTGACACATTTAATCGTATCGCCAGACATCTGGGACACAAGACCAAGTCTTATAACCATATGGGCGACTGGGGGCGTCCGATGGGGCTGATTATTGCATGGATTTTGGAAAACGGTATGCCAAAAAATGCAGATGATATAAATGCAATGTATCCTGCATCAACCGCACGCGCCAAAGAAGACGAGGCATGGTTAAAACATGCACTACAGGTGACTGTGGATTTGCAAAAAGGAAATCCTGAATATAACAAGATTTATAACGAATTTGCACCAATGTCTTTGGCACAGATTGATGATATCTTGGTCAGATTGAATATCTTGCCTTTTGATGAAAACAAGGGCGAAAAACTGGTTGCGGCATATGTTCCGCATGTACAAAAAATATTAGATGAAAAGAATCTGATTGTTCATGACGATGGGGCGGATATTATTCCCGTGAAAACAGACGAAGATACTGCGCCAATGCCACCGGTATTGTGGTGTTCCAGCGCCGGCGCCCAAACATATGCGGCGGCTGATTTGGCGGCAATATATTACCGTACAACAACAGATAATCCAGACGATATAATCTATTTCACAGACAGTCGTCAAAATCTGCACTTTACACAGATATTCCGTGCGGCGCGTTTGGCGGGTATGGATTCTGCACGTTTGCAGCATGTTGGGTTTGGTACAATTACGGGTGCCGATGGCAAACCGTTCAAAACCCGTGACGGTAATGTGCCAAGTCTGCACGATATGGTTGATATGGTCGCAGATTCTGTGCGTCGTCGCGCGACGGAATCTGGCAAAGACCTGCCAGATGAAACCGTTGAAATGGTCGCATTGGCGGCGTTAAAGTTTAATGACCTGATGCATGATGTTAAATCAGACTATGTTTTTGATACAGATTCTGTTACCCAATTCGAAGGTCGCACAGGCCCATACATCTTGTATACGGCGGTTCGTTTGAATTCTGTTGTCAAAAAGGCGGAATCAATGGGTGTTGTGCCAAATTCTGATATTGCGAAATTGGCGGACGAAGAACGCAATTTGATGTTGCGCCTGATGGACTTTGACAAGGTTTTGGAAAACGCATTTGCAAAGCGTGCGACAGATTTGTTGGCAAACTATGCCTATGATTTGGCCCAGGATATAAACACATTCTATCATCATTGTCCGATTTTGCGTGATGATGTTGATATGGCGACCAAGCAGGGCAGGTTACATATCGTCAATATGGCGCGCAAGACATTGTTGACGGCAATTGACCTGATGGGCCTGCGCGTACCAGAATCAATGTAGTTTTATACTGTTTTGTTACTTGAATTTTATAAAAAATAGTATAAAATATAACGCATGTGCGCCCTTAGCTCAGCTGGATAGAGCATCAGATTTCTAATCTGCAGGTCACAGGTTCGAATCCTGTAGGGCGTGCCATCCGCTTTCGCTGACGCTACAGCGAGATTACAATTCAAACCACCATCAGGTGGTTTTAATTTTTTTATCGATTTCTTTTTTTGTGGGTATTATACTGTGTGCGTAGATAAAAATTACTACTTCAATAAAGAAAAGGAGATAAAATGAAAAAACTTTTAATTTTACCAGTTGTTTTGGGCGTTGCTGCATGCGGTTCAGAAGAAGTTAAAACAATGACTGTTATGGGTACAGAATGCGAAGTTGTAAAGGCATTTGAAACATCAACAATTGTAAAATGTCCAGTTGTTGCTGAATTGGCTGCAATTCAGGCAGAAGCACCAAATGCAATGTTTATACAATTTGGTGATTTGGCACATGAACAATTTACAGACGCAGAACATATTTTTGTAAATATTGTTCCAAACGACTGTGGCGAAGGTACAACAGGTTATCGCGTAATGGTCAAAGAACCTGTAATCGATGGCGTTGCAATGCATGCCGTTTATAAATGTATGTAAAAAATATATTTACATTAAAAAATCCCCCGGTTGGGGGATTTTTTATTTTTTTATTTTATATATTTACATTTTTTCACAAATGAATTATAATTTGCTTGAATCCAAGGGATTGGATTCGGGGCTGTCACAAGCCTGCTATAGTCGGTGCAAAATATCTGATGGCATCGTTATCCGATGTCATTCCTGTGGTTTTGTGTCGTTATTTATCCCTGACTTAATAAGTCGGGGAGCTGTCTGTTATATAACAGGGGAAACCCGAAAGCAGCAGAATCAATACTATAGTGATTTGTGAACTCCCCGACCGTCATTCCTTGACGGTTTTTTTGTTTTTTTACTGGGGGATGTTATGAAAAGAATTTTATTGTTTTTATCTGCGTTATTTATCGCAACCACCGCGATTGCACACACGATAAATTGGCATATTGATGGAAATATATTTCATACAACAACATGTGAATCTGGTGAAAATGTTACACCACCCACCGCCCCAGAAAAATACGGTTATACATTTCGTGGGTGGGTAAGCGAGGTAGTCTTTGTTGAGTATATTACTTCAACTGGGACTAATTATATAAACACATTAATTAAACCATTTAATTATTTGGGGATAGAAACAAAATTTCAAATGCTATCATCTGCTGATGTAGATTGGTTTGGAACTATGGACTCTTTATTAGTATGGGATATAGACTCAGCTAGAAACCATATATATGTCAGATATGGTCATACGAGTTCAAAACAACTAATGTTTGCAGCTGGATACAACAACGCAGATTTTAATTTTTTAGACAAACCACACCTGTTAAAGATAGAATCTGGAAATGATAATCCTAAAATTTTCATAGATAACACATGGGTTGCTTCAGTACCCGTGAGTAATTCCGATTTTTCTAACTCGACTTCGTATATCACTATAAGTGCGGCCAGAAACACATCATCGGCAAAATGGTACAGTTTTAAAATCCTTGATAATGATGGATATGCTTTATTTTATGGGAGACCTGCAATCGATAGAAATGGCATTGCAGGTATGTATGATCTTGTGACTCGCAAAATGTTTTACGCCTCTGGAACCGGCGACTTTATTGCAGGGCCAATTGTCGGTGAATAATTTATGAAAAAATTATTCGCATTTTTGTCGTTTTTATTCATAACGCAAATTGCGGTGGCAGATGATATTGTTTGTAATACCAGTATATATAATTATTTAGCTGTATACGAACCATATACGTACAACTGTTCATCTGATTATTATTTGCCTGCAAATACATTGGGATGCAAACCGTGCCCCAGTGGTTTTAATTGTCCCGGCGGAACATTTCAATTTAATCCAAACAGATTCCAAGGTTTATATTTTACAGAAAATATCACAACCACAATGAACAATGTGTGTGCGGCAAATTTCCCAACCGATATTTTTGCAATATACGAACCGAACAAACACGATTGTGCAACGGGATTTTATATGCCTGCAAATACGGATGGCTGTGTTAAATGTCCGGAAAACAGTTATTGTGTTGGTGGAATATATACGTTTTCTAAAACAGAAACGCAGGGTATTCAAGAATGTCCAGATGGTATGTTTTCACCCGTTGGCTCGTGGGAATGTTATGAACGTTTATTGCATGTGGATGATGGTATTATGTATCTAAAATCACATAAGGTAACAGAGCCATCATTACATGTAAAATATGAAGATAGGGTTTATTATGCCAATATGACAACTGTGCCAACTGTTATGACCAGGGATTCTGCACGGTTTTTAAAAATAATGTATAATTCAACAGAGTATTATGTCTGTGATGATACGACATATAAAAATTAGTTTTTTATTTGGAAATCGTTCCTGATGCGTGAGTGCTAATTAACTGATACAATCATTGGCAAAAGGAGTGAAAATATGAAAAAATTTTTTACATTTGTTATCGCGATGGTTATCGCGTTTTTACCAGGTATCTTTGGGGTTATGTTCACCCCCAGCCACAGCAACGATGTGTGGTACAATGCACTGAATAATTCGGTGCTGACCCCAGATGGTTGGGTGTTTGGTTTCGCGTGGACTGTCTTGTATGCGTTGTTGGGTATTGCATTATTCTTGGTTATGAATAATACCAAAACACGCCACAGTAAAACCAAGGCGTACACCTTGTTTATCACACAATTGTTGTTGAATGGTTTGTGGACTTATTTATTCTTTGGCGTACATATGATAGAAGTTTCTGTATTGTGTCTGATTGCGCTGTTGGCGGTGTCAATTTGGATGTTGTTCGCGTTCAAACCAATCAGCAAACCTGCATCATACTTGGTATGGCCATATGTTATATGGTTGTGTTTTGCACTGTATCTGAATGCAACAATTTGGATATTAAACTAAATCTTTAAAATTTTGACCTTTGGGTCGCCAATGTTTAAATATCGCAGCCCCAGTTCTTCGATGTAATCGGGGCTGTGATGTTGTAGCAACAGTATATGCTGATTAATTTTTTGTAATTCTTGTTTTTCTGTGTCCAGTTGTTCAATCGCGTTGTTTAAACGCCATACGTTTATGCCAAAACGTTGAACACTGACCGGGCCACAAAACAGACCGATAAACATAAAACCTGCAAACAAGGTCAGGGCAATGCCAGCCTTGCCACGAATGCCACCAGACCATGCACGGCCAAGAAAGCTAAATAAATTTTTGATTTTTTCCTTCATGCATGTCATTATATCACAAATGTTTACTAATAATCAAATTTTTGCTGCACCGCTTGCTGGAATTACAGACCGGCCGTTTCGTCGTATCGTTCGTGAATTTTCGCCAGACGCACCAATGGTTACAGAAATGATTTCTTGTCATTCGCTGGTCGGGGCGCATAAAAACTGTCTGCGGAATTTTGATAATTACAGTGCAGAAGGCAATATTGGCGCACAAATTTTCGGCGCAAATGTCGCATTAATGGCAGATGCAGCCAAAATACTGCAAGATAATGGTGCAAAATGGATTGATATAAATATGGGCTGTCCTGTACCAAAGGTGGCAACTCGTGCTGGTGCCGGTGCGTTCCTGATGCAAGACCATGTGTTGGCGGGTAAAATTATGGATGCGGTGGTGCGGGCGGTACAAATTCCTGTGTCAATTAAAACGCGCCTGGGGTGGGATGAACAACATAAAGACTGGGCGGATTTAATTCGTATTGCGGGCGATTGTGGCGTGCGGTTTGCGACCTTGCATGGGCGAACACGGGCGCAATTATATGTGGGACCTGCCAGATTGCCAGAAATTAAAAACAGCCCGATACCAATTATTGCAAATGGTGATATTAAAACAGCTGATGATTTAAAAATGGCGGAATCATTGGGGTACAGTGGTGCGATGGTTGGCCGCGGATTAATGGGAAAACCGTGGGTTTTATCTGAAATGATGGGTGGTGCAGTGCCAGAAAATGTTGGTTCTGTGGTACTGCGGCATTTGGAATATGCGCTGGAATATTACGGTGAAAAGACGGCTGTGCCAATGTTCAGAAAACACGCCGCGTGGTACAGTGCAGGTATGAAAAATTCGTCTGAATTTCGTATAAAAGTCAATCAGATAACAGATAGCAATCTCTTAAAGGTTGCAATTCAAGAATTTTGGTCTATTATCTAGGTATAATAAATAACCAAGGATTTATATCATGACAGAAGAAATGGCAGTAACAGAAAATATCGTTGAAACACCTGTGGTTGAAATGACTGCTGGTGAAATGTTGCGTAATGCACGTACAACAGGTCGCCGCAAGCGTGAATTGCCAACAATTGCAAAGCAATTATGTATTCGTGAAGAATTCTTGGAAGCGTTGGAAAACGGTAACTATAATGTTATTCCAGAAACTGTATATATCTTGGGCTTTGCACGTAATTATGCAATGGAACTGGGATTAAATCCAGACGAAATTGTCGCGAAAATAAAAAAAGAAATGGGGCTGACATCTGATTGTAACAAAGATGACGAAGATGTGACAGCATGCGCAATGCCAAGTATCAAAGAAGAAGAGCATTGGGCAAAAATCTTGTTCGTTAAATGCTATCAATTCATATATCAGAACTGGAAGTGGTTCTTGGGCGCATTATTGGCAATCGTTTTAACAATCGTTTTAATCGTTGCTTTTTCTGGTCCATCCGAAGAAGTAAATGTTGATAATGCCAGCGCAACAGTTGCAGAAGCTGTGTCGGAACCAGAATATAAATTGGATGTGCGCGAAAGATTCGGTACTGATAATCGTAAAAAGGCAGATGTTGTTTTACAGGCATCCCAAGAATCATGGGTAAAAATCGAAGATGGACGTGGTAATACTGTGTTCAGTCGTGTTTTGGTTCCGGGTGATGTTTACTATGTTCCTGCTGGCGATAAGTACAAGGCTACATTTGGTAATGCCGGTGGTATTGATATTTGGGTAAATGGAAAATTAATACCAGATGTTGGGGCAGACCATGTGCGTAAATCTGGAATTTCAATGTCGCCGAAAAGTTTATTGGGCACAAAATAAGAAAGATTTCATAAAAGGGCGAAAAAGTTCGCCCTTTGTATTGAAAAGTTAATTATTTTTTCTATATCTAAAAATACTATGGCAAGTGTTATAAAAATTCGCGGCGCACGCGAAAATAATCTTAAAGATATTGATTTAGACTTACCAAAAAATAAATTGGTGGTCTTTACTGGCGTGTCTGGGTCTGGTAAATCATCGTTGGCGTTTAATACCATCTATGCCGAAGGTCAACGCAGATATGTGGAATCGCTGTCCAGTTATGCGCGTCAATTCTTGGATATGCAAAAAAAGCCAGATGTTGATTTAATCGAAGGCTTGGCGCCTGCAATTTCAATCGAACAAAAAACAACATCGAAAAATCCGCGTTCTACGGTCGGTACAGTTACGGAAATTTATGATTATTTGCGTCTGTTGTGGGCGCGTATTGGGGTGCCTCATTCGCCTGTAACAGGTTTGCCGATTAAATCACAGACTGTCGCAGAAATGGTGGATTGGACTATGAAAATCCCAAGTGGGGTAAAGATATTTATCTTGGCGCCATTGGTGCGTGAACGCAAAGGTGAATATCGTAAAGAATTAGCGTTCTTGGTCAAGCAGGGATATCAACGTGCAATTATTGATGGCGAATTGGTTGATTTAAGTGCTGTGCCTGTATTAGATAAAAATAAAAAGCATAATATCTTTGTTATTGTTGACAGATTGCAAATGCCTGCAAATCCAGATGATGAAGAATTTCGCTCGCGTCTGTATTCTTCGTTCGAAGGTTCGTTGCGTTTGGTGCCGGGGGCTGTGTTGGTGCGCAGATTAGACACAAACGAAGATACATTGTATTCACAAACTTATGCATGTCCGGTAAGCGGTTTTACAGTTCCAAAAATTGAGCCAAGATTATTTTCTTTTAATGCGCCAATGGGGGCATGTCAAAACTGTGATGGGTTGGGTGTTCAGTTGAATATGTCGCCTGATTTGGTTATCCCTGATCCGACAAAATCTATACTTGGTGGTGCAATTGCGCCGTGGTCGCGTGGCGGTATGCTTAGCCAGTTTGAACATTTATTAGACGCGTTACATAAAAAATTCAAGATACCATTATCAAAGCCATGGCACACACTGACCCAAGAACAAAAAGATTTAGTTCTGTACGGCAGTGGGGACGAGCCTATAAAAATCAACTGGAATGGATTTGTTTATGAAAAGCCATACGAAGGCGTTATCCCAAATATAGAGCGTCGCTGGCGCGAATCAGAGTCCGAGGCAATGCGTGCCGAACTGGCAAAATATCAATCTGAAAAGCCTTGTCCAATCTGTCATGGCAAGCGTTTAAATATTCACGCGTTGTGTGTGCGTATCAATGGTGCAGATATTATGGACGTTTGCGATATGTCTGTTGATGATAGTTTGCGCTGGTTCCAAGATTTACCAAATCATTTGTCGCAGAAAGATAATGAAATTGGTCGTATGGTTCTGCGTGAAATTACAGACAGATTATATTTCTTGCAGAATGTTGGATTGGGCTATTTAACTTTATCGCGTATGGCGGGGACGTTATCAGGTGGCGAAGCACAACGCATTCGTTTGGCATCGCAGATTGGTAGTGGTCTGTCAGGGGTTTTGTATGTGCTGGATGAACCATCAATCGGATTGCATCAAAGCGATAATGACAAATTGCTGGAAACCTTGAAAATGCTGCGTGACAAAGATAATACTGTTATCGTTGTTGAACATGACGAAGATGCAATGCGTGCTGCAGATTATTTGGTTGATATTGGACGTGGTGCAGGCATAAATGGTGGTAATGTTATTGCAGCCGGTACACCAGAACAGGTTATAAAAAATAAAGATTCTATCACAGGGCAATATTTATCGGGTGCGCGTAAAATAGACGTGCCAAAACAACGTCGCACAGGAAATGGCAAATCAATCGTTGTGCAAGGTGCATGTGAAAATAACTTGAAAAATATAACTGTTGAATTTCCGTTGGGTAAATTTATTGCGTTGACTGGCGTTTCTGGGTCTGGTAAATCCACATTGTTGTTAAACACATTGTATCCTGCGTTGATGCGTGCGCTGTATAATTCTAAATTGGAAACAGGTCGGCACGATGTTATTCGTGGTATGGAAAATGTCGACAAGGTTGTTGATATTGACCAATCGCCAATTGGACGCAGCCCACGCAGTAATCCTGCAACTTATACAGGCGTGTTTAGTGATATTCGCGACTTTTTCGCAGCACTGCCTGAGGCCAAAGCCCGTGGTTATACATCTGGTCGCTTTTCATTTAATGTCAAAGGTGGCCGATGCGAGGCGTGTCAAGGCGATGGTCAGATTAAAATAGAAATGAATTTCTTGGCAGATGTCTATGTTGAATGTGATTGCTGTCATGGTTCGCGTTATAATGAAGAAACATTGGCGGTTAAATACAAGGGTAAATCAATTGCTGATGTGCTGAATATGACTGTTGAAGAAGCGTACAGATTCTTTGTAAATGTGCCGAAAATCGCGCGTAAACTGGAATTGTTAAAACGTGTTGGATTGGACTATATCAAACTGGGGCAAAGTTCGCTGGATTTATCTGGGGGCGAAGCGCAACGTATAAAACTGTCCAAAGAGTTAGCCGCACGCAGTACAGGCGAAACAATCTATATCTTGGACGAACCAACCACAGGATTACATTTCGAAGATATTAAAATGCTGTTGTCTGTTTTACACGAATTGGTAGAGCAGGGAAACACTGTAATTGTTATTGAACACAATCTGGAAGTAATAAAAACAGCCGACTGGATTATTGATTTGGGACCAACAGGTGGTGCAGGTGGTGGTCAGCTGATTACCGCAGGTGTACCGGAAGATATTGCCGCGTGCGAGGAATCGAAAACAGGTCAGTACTTAAAAAAGTATTTGGAAAAACCGATAAAAAAGACTAAGATAAACAGCAAAACAAAGGAGTAATAAATGTTTGGTTTTGGTAGAAAGAAAAATAAAGCAGTTGCAGAAAACGTGGCCGAGGCTGATGTTCGTGTTGCAGAAAAGGAATTGGGCGCAGATAAAATGCCAAGTGGTATGAAAGAAACTGCAGAGCGTATGATGTCTGGTAAATTTGATATGAACGATATGCTGGCGCAGTTAAAGCAAATTAAAAAGATGAGCAATTTTAGCGGTCTGTTGAAGATGGTGCCAGGTATGAGTGGTGCTGTTAATGCCATGAAGGAAAAAATCAAAGACGGCAGTGTTGATGCACAAATAAAAATACTGGAAGCGATGACTGCCACAGAACGCGCAGAACCAGAAAAGATTTTCGCAAATGCCAAGGCGCGTATCGCCGAAACTGCGGGTTGCACAGTACGTGAAGTAGAACATATGATTAAACAATATACAAAAATGAAACAGCAGATGGCTATGATTCAGCGTATGGGCGGCATGGAAGCTGTTATGCAACGTATGCAACAGGGCGGTGGATTCCCAGGGGCAAAATAAGATGGAACGCATAGTAAGTGTTGATATAGAACATCAATCAACATATGATTCTGTGGGCAAGACGGTATTGTATTATACTGTAAAGACCGATGGGAACAAGTTGTTCCGTTTGCCTGCGTGTCGTTTCGTTGGCGTGCCAACTGTTGGGGCATCTATGGAATATATGGATGTAGAACAGGCGCCCATTAATGCAAAAAAGGCGTATTGGCGTATTGTTGGTAACAGGGCAAGGTAACAAGATTATGAAAATAACCAATAAAAAAATTGCCAGCAAAAAGTCTTCGGTCGCGTGGTTGCAACGTCAGGCGGCTGATCCGTATGTTGCGCGTGCGCAAAAAGACGGTTATCGTGCGCGTGCTGCGTATAAACTGATTGAAATGAACGAAAAGTTCAAGTTTTTGCGTAATGGTCAGGTAGTGGTTGATTTAGGTGCTGCCCCAGGTTCGTGGTCGCAGTATATCGCGCGCACATTTCCAAAGACGCGTATTTTTGCGATGGATTTGTTGGAAATTTCACCAATTGTTGGTGTTGAAACATACCAAGGTGACTTTACATCTGATGCAGCATTGGATTGGTTGAATGAAAAACTTGGGTTGCCGGCAGACGTGTATGGCCAGGGTACTGTTGATGTTGTTGTGTCTGATATGGCGCCAAATACTGTTGGACATAAAAAGACAGATCATATTCGTCAAATGGTGTTGTTGGAATATGCGTTTGACTTTGCCTTGCGCGCGTTAAAGCCAGGCGGAACATTTGTTTGTAAGTCTTTTACAGGGGGCACCACAAA
Organism: Candidatus Enterousia sp.; assembly: GCA_045651525.1. Lineage (GTDB taxonomy): Bacteria > Pseudomonadota > Alphaproteobacteria > Rs-D84 > Rs-D84 > Enterousia. The sequence continues at coordinate 51,787 of JAZRSO010000016.1, forward strand.
TGAATTGCTGAAACAAATCAAGCAACATTTTGAATCTGTTCATCATATTAAACCACCATCATCACGCAAAGATAGTGTAGAAATGTTTATTGTCGCACTGGGATTTCGTGGATAAAAACCGCCCGTTTGGGCGTTTTTTTATTGTATTTTATTTGAATAAAAAAACGGCAATCTGTTTTTGTATATACATTGTTAGTATTGGTTTTTCAGTGTTTTTTATGTCAAGAAAAATAATTCCTACAATTTGCAAAAAATGGCAGAAATTAAACTTGTTTATGTTTTTTTTTAGTAGTACTATTGTATGCAGGTATCAGGGTGGAATCTGTAGGAAAGGTCGGAAATGCTTGGTTTTTACAAGAATGTAAAGCATTTGTTCTGTGCAATATTTGTATTTTGCACGGTATTTTCTACTGTAAATAATGTCTATGCTGATTGTGTTTCTACTGAAAAACTGACGTATACTCAACTTTCTGATTATTATTGTCCATCAAAAGGTTCTGATCCTAAGGGTGTTTCAACTGGTGTTGCGATTGTGTGTACAAAGTGTGCTGAAGGGGATAATGCTGAACAGCAGAGTGTTGCATATAATTATGAGTGTGGTTCTTTGGCGTGTGTGGGTGCTGGTGAACTAGATTCAAATTGGTGTAACAGAAGTTCTGTTAATTCGTTGGTTTGTTCGCCGGGGTCTAGTGGGTCTGTGTCGTATAACTCAAAAATGACGATTATGTATATGTGCCCAGATAGTATGTATACAACTTATTGTTATGATGATGATTCTTGTTATTTGGGTTGTGCTGATGCTTCAAAAAACTGTTTGATGCCTGTGTGTTACAAGTCTGGTCATGTTTTGACTGGTTGGCAAACAGTGGATGATTTGACTGGCGTTTTAAGTTCTGTTTGGGGTAATGCTATTGAGGATATAACAGGGGCGGCGTCTGCTTATGGTGATACATATTTTTCTGTTGAGGCGATACCTAAATGGACCGAGGCGACATGCACCGCAACAAATGGTACGTGCGGCCCTGTTTCTGTGGATGAATATAATATGCCATATGCAACAATTACGTGTAATACAGGTTATAGTAAAGATGGTGGTACGAACACAATAACGTCTTTTGTGCAGAATGGTTCTGCTGGGGTTGCGTCGATGACTGCAACGTGTAAGGCACGTTCGATAACGGTGAAACCTGGTTATTATTTGCCAAAAGGTTCGATGACAGCTGCGGAATGTCCAAAAACTACAACGGTCAGCGGTTCAACGGTTGGTGCGTATTGTACTGGTGGGACGTTTTTGTACAGTGAAACTGCTGATCAGGGGATAACGGCGTGTCCGGCATTCAATAGTACGACACGTGTGACTTCATACCCCAGTGTTACGGGTTTTTCGTTGTCTTATTCCTCTGGTCAGGCAACAGGCTGGTATACAGGGCAAAGCAGTATTTCGCAGTGTTTGGCAATATATACATTGACAAATGAGGCTGGAACAGTTGAATGGGGTGGGGTTAAATATAATACGAGTACTGGTAAATATGATGTCAGCAGGTTCACAAATGTTGCAGATGGCTTTTTGTATAAAAAATTAAATCCAGGTTATTATTTTACTGAACGCTATTCCAGTACATATTGTAACACAACCACAAATCCTATGTATTACAAAACTGCTGCAAAATGTCCGGCTGGGTATTATTGCCCTGGTTATACATCAATGCCATTGTGTTCGTCTGGTACATATAACACAGAAATGGGCAGGTTTATATGTACTGGTGCGACATATTCAGCGGCGGGTGCAAGTAAATGTACATCTTGTCCGGGCGATTATACATACAGTACATCAAATGGAAAAACAAGTGTCTCATCGTGTCAGATTCAGTGTCCTGCAGGTACGATGATTGCAGAAAGATATGGTAACTGTACATCTCCATCTGGTGGTTGGTGGGCGCCAGGTGCACGTGTGGCAAGTTATGGTAATTTTGTGCCTGTTGATTATTGTATGGCGGGCTATTCATCATCTGGTACGACCGCGTCTGCGCATGATGAGATGTCTGATTGTAAGAAAGCTGTTGTTAATGCGTCTGTGTCAACAACAATCCCAGCGCGTTATATCCGATTGAAATCTGCTGGGAATACGGTTAATTCGGCTGGTACACATGTTATTGAAATTCAGGCCTTTGCATCGGCCGATGCGACTGGCACAAATTTATTATCCGGCAAAAATGCGACAACTGGTACGAATCCAACATATGCAACAGATGGTAGTACGGCACAAAATTTGTATTCAAGTACGACCGCAAATAATTATATAACATGGGATATGGGGGCGATAAAGAATATCGGTTCTCTTAAATTTGCAATGTATAGTGCGGATAATCGTACATATAATAATGTTCAAATAGATGTTTCAACAAATGGGTTGACCTGGACAACTGTATTCGGACCACGTAATGTATCTTCGCCAAAGGCTGATGCGACTAACTCAAAACTAGAGTATGTAAAACTGGCGGGGCAGACGGCGTGCGCGACAGGGTACTCATCGCCATCGACAACTGTATCATTGGGCAGTACAAAGTCATGTTCTATAAGTACATACACAGTAACCTTGGATTCCAAGTACTATGCGACGTCATCGACCGGCACTGGCACAGCAGTTACAACAAATGCGCTCCCAACATCGATTTATGTAAAGTATAATACAGGTTGGTACAGCAATTCTGGTGCGACCACAGAATTTACAGAATTAACAACAATGCCGGTATATACAGGTTATAAATTTGGTGGATTTTGGACGGAAAAGATCGGTACCGGAACACAGGTTATTGATTCATATGGTAAGTTAAACAGTGGAAAAACAACCGCTTTCTTGGCAAATGGTACATTATATGCAAAGTGGACACCAATCTGTAATAAAATTACATTGAACAACACAACAAATGGTGGCACTGGTGGTACAACAGCGGTATATAAAAAGACGGGTTCGACCACGTATTACAGTGATTCTGCATGTACAACTGGCAATGAAATTACCAAGATT
>JAZRSO010000017.1:0-6964 GCA_045651525.1 Candidatus Enterousia sp.
ATTCTCCTTTGGGTTTCAATATGGTTTGTAGGATATAAAAAGGTCGCTTTATACAATCTGATATCACAACAACTTTTTATATCTGTACATATAATTTATAGCACATAAAAAAGTAAAAGTCTTGCAAAACCAGCAAAAAACATCCTGTTTTTACTAAAAAAATTTGTATCATAATGTATCAAAACTACATTAAAACACATCTAAATAGTATTAAATCATATTTTGTCAGTTTTTGAAACAACGGCTCATCGACGGCACCCGACAAAAAAATCAAACTTTTGCCTCGAATCGAATTTTGGGATTTTTCATGTTTTTTAGGGTGGCTAATACCAATAATAAACCTCTTATTTTTACTTGCACTTCGGTTTTTTTATCCTATAATCAAATGCAAACTTGAGTCATGAGATCCATAAACACGACGAATTCTTTGCCTTGTTTCTCTTCAGACGGTATAAATTCCTCGTTGGTCGTTTACCCCAGATTACATTTCTTTAGTCTTGATTTGTCGGATTACATTGGCATCTTAAAACATGGCAGCTTTGGCATGTCTTTGGACAATTTCCCTATTGTGTTAAAGTGTTCAACATCCGCAGATACAGACCGTATCTCTTTAAATCACAATAAGAGACAATACAATCTGGATTATCGTATAGATTTTGAGCTTCTGCGTTCTAAAATAGGCAAAACTATTTTCTTTGATGTTTCCGTTGATTTGCCGGATGAACTGCAAGAACATACGGGGATCGGCATCTCTACCCAGGTTGTTGGTGGCATATACTTGCTATGTGCAATACATTGTGGGGTTAGTTTATCAATAAATGATTTATTTGATATGGGTGTTGGTCATGTATCTACCCTGGGATTAAATCTACTATTTAACCCTGGCATGATAATCGAAAATGGTGTCAGTTATAAAAATACTATTGAAAGACCTGTTAATGCAATTACACGCATTGAGGAATTCCCTTTTTGGACAATTGTAGCCGTTCCAAAAGACCTGCAGTCCCTGTCTGCAAAATTAGAGAATGATTTCTGGGACGCTATTCTTCCGGAGCCCGTCGATGTAACAAAATCTGTCTATAGAGAGTTTTATGGCGAATGTGTTCCGGCAATCCTAGAAAATGATTTTGAAACTTTTGCTGCCGGCATCGATAAAATTGTACATATGGGGTCAAAGGCAAAGGAAGAAGAAATCCAGTCTGAGGGAACTAAGGTCATCTTATCTGAATTGCGAAAAAGGTTTGGCTGTGCAGGTGTTAGCTCTATGGGACCAACGGTTTATAGCTTTTCGCCAACGGATCCAACAAATGATTTAGAGACTATACAAAACGAACAATACACATTTTATGCGATAAAAAATGAATAATAAAGGAACTATTATAATCTCTGCTTGGGGTTGTTTTGGGAAAACGACCTTTGCGAATAACAACCCAAAAATTTGTCTTGATATAGAGTCGATCCATTATAGTCGTATCTATCCTGACAAAATTGTTGACGATGAAATAAGCAAGGGGGATGATAATTTTGTTCCAAATCCAGATTATCCGCAAAACTACATAAATGATATTGTCGACAATCTTGGTAAATATAAGTTTATATTTATTACCCTTGCCAGGGAGTTGTTTGCGGAACTTGATAAACTTGGGATTGAATACACAATCCTGTATCCTCTTCCAACAAGAAAACAGAAGATATTAGACGATGCTCGCAAGCGTGGCAACAATGGACATTTTGTAGGGATTCTAGATAAGATTCTATCTTCAAACGAAGAACATGATTTTCTGAAAAATAATTGTAACTACAAAGAATTCATATATCTTCCTGACGATGAATACGTCACAGATTATATCAATAGGATGTATCCAAATGAAAAGTAAAGAAGTAATTTTTATCGCTGGCTGTCCTGGTGCTGGGAAAGACACAATGGCAGAAAAATATATTCTGGAACACAAAGACTATGCACATCTATCGATGGGTGATATTTATCGACACATAGCGACAAATGAATTTAAGTCCAGATTTCGTGATACCCTATATGAGGATGTACGGCAAAAAAGACTATCGTCTGCTGAAACAACAACGGGTGTGTTGTTTGAGGCCATTGAACAAAATGACAGTCCAAACTACATCGTGTCTGGTTTCCCACACCACATGTCGGAGATTAAAGAATTCAAGAAAATGTCAGAGCTGTACGATATATCCTATTCAGACGTTATATTCTTTGATGTTTCCCAGCAAAACGCCATTCAGAGGATGGTAAGCCGTGGAATACGTCCAATGGAAATGCTAAAAATGCATGATAATGAGACTGTGTCAGCATATTACACAAGACGCTATAATGATTACATGCAACAATTGCCGCATCTGTTGGCCGTTTTGAACAGTGCATATGATGTCAAACACATAAATGCGAATGTGACTATAGAGCAAGTATATGCTCAGTTCTGTGCAGCTATAGGTCCTATAGGCAAATCCCAGAGGGCTAAATAATGACTGTGTCTGTTTCAATAATCATTGCAAACTATAATAACTCAAAATATCTAGATGATTGCTTGAAATCTGTTTCAATGCAGTCTTTTGCAGATTGGGAGGCCATAGTTGTTGATGATGGCAGTTCAGATAGCTCAGTAGAGATTATCAACAATTTTTGCAATCAAGATTCCCGTTTCTCCCTGATACAGCACGAAAAAAATCGTGGACTTAGTGTTGCTAGGAATACAGGATTAAAGGCTGCACGTGGAAAACACGTAATATTTCTGGATTCTGATGATTGTATCAACCCCAATGCATTAGAAAAATTATATGAGATTGCATGCAATCACTCCGCCGATGCGGTCAAGGGTCAAAGGCTTAAGGTTGAAGATTCTTTCAAGATTAAAAACATTCCAGAAAAATCAAGCACAGTATGTGTGGAACAAATTATAACCAATCCATCACAAACTCTAACCTCATGGTATAAGGATCCGATGTTTGCGTGGCTTTATTTGTACAAACGTTCTGCAATCAAAGCTTGCAGATTTTATCCTGGAATGCGCCCATGTGAGGATGTTAATTTTACGATTAAGACACTTTCTCGTATAAAAAAGTTGCTAATAACTGATGTTGTTGCGGTGTTTTATAGACTCTCAAGCAACAGCATTATGCAAAATTACAAAGTAACAGACGATACAATTGCATCAAAGGTTGCTAACTGTGTGGATATCAACAAGTTCTTTGATGCTTGTTCTAATTGTTCTGCTGCATACCAACAAATATCAAAAAAAATGGTCTATGATTTATTGTTAATGGATATCTTATTTACACCATTAACACAACGCAAAGACCTATTGAAATCTACTCAAAAAATTCTCAAATCATTGTCTGACCAATATGATATAATGAGATTTTACAATTTGAGAACAAAATTGACGATAAGTATGCACCGTCATAAAATGTACTGGCTGTCAGGTTTCTTGCTGGACAGAAAGTATTTTGAAAAATATACTAGAACCAAAAAAAGGAGAAAAAATGAGAACACAAACAACAAGTAGATGTTTAATCGTTCAAGGTGATAGCATCGTTTTATGCAAGCACTTGGCTGGTGGTTATTATTTCTTGCCTGGTGGCGGATTGGAAATTGGCGAAACATTGAATCAGTGCATTACACGTGAACTGAATGAAGAAATGGGTGTCGCAGAATCTGACATCACTATTCATGATGGCATCTTATTGGCTATTGAAAATCAGGGATATGATTCCAAAGGAAATTTCTTATATGGGATTGAAGTTGTCAAACGTGTGGACATCAATACAGATGACATCAGCAGCAAAGAGGATTTGATTGGCTTTGAAAAAGTGAAAATTTCCGATTTGATAGACACAAAATTATATCCTGTTGTTATTAAAAACTGGGTTATTGAAACTTTGGGACAAAAATAAACGTATCTCTCGGCACATTGGTGCCGAGATGCTTTTTTATATGTTAAACATAAAAGATTTCGACTTTTTTGCTTTTGATTTTGATGGAACCTTGGTGGATTCGCATCCTATTTATCTGGAAAAAGATAAGCTGTATATTAACCATTTCTACAATCAGGATATTTCAAGAAACTTTCTAGAACAGCAAGAATTGAAATTTAGACAGCAATTAAATATACCTTATTCAATTGAGTACTATTTATTTCTGGACAGATTGTTTGGCACGGGCAAATTGACAGCAGAGGAAATTTCCTCTCGGCTGTCATGGTTTGACGAGAATACTATAAAGCCCCTTATTAAGCCAAAGCCTGGAGCTATTAAAGCTCTAAAGACTATCAAATCCGAATTTCCTGACAAGAAATTGCTACTTGTTACAGGATCAAAAAGAGCAGAAATAGACTATTTTAGTTTTCATCCCCTCTCAAACCTGAGGGACCATTTGAATATCAACTCTTTCTTTGACTGTGTAATTACCCAAGATGATGTACTGGAACAAAAACCATCGCCAGAACCCTATAAGAAAGCTTTGGACGCAATTGGGGCATCATCTGATTCTTCTTTTTTGGTCTTTGAGGATTCTGTGGATGGGGTATTATCTGCAAAAGCCAATCATGCAACGGTTGTCGCCATTGAGAACAAGCATATCAACAATGACGATAAAAAATTAAAAGACCTTTCCGATTATTATTTTAGGGATTGGAAGTCCATTTTAGACAATATACTGGGTTAGTAATATGAACAAGATTCAAGCTGGACTTTTACCTGTTAGTTCTATACATAAAATCTACTATGAGACTTATGGTAATGAAAATGGTGTCCCATTATTATGTTTTCACGGTGGCCCTGGCGGTGGTTTTTCTACCAGATATATCGATATGATAGATCTTGAAAAATTTTATGTTATATTTTTTGATCAGCGTGGTTGTGGCAGGTCGACACCTGATGCGGAAATCGCCGAAAATACCTGTCAGGATGCGGTGGACGATGCATATCGTCTGTTGTGCTACCTGAATATTTCCAAGTGTGTTGTTTCCGGTTATTCCTATGGCAGCACATTAGCAATGGCTTTTGCCGAGCAGTTTACAGAACAAGTTTTATCCGTTTACTTATCTTCTGTATTTATTCCTTATGATTTTAATAGCTTGTTCTTTAAACAACACCATTCATTGCCTGATGCATATGAAAAATTTATAAACATCGTCAGGACAACTGAGGCACGAGAATTACTGAACAAATATGAAAAATGTGGCTTTAAACGAAAACAGGATATTGTTGCCGCTATCGTTAATTGGGAATTAGAATTATTTCAGCTAAACAATGCAAAATTTTGCTCTGCCAATGATGTGGACAATCGCCTTATTTCTAGCAAGAGAGTTTTCTTGCATTATGTGTCAAATGATTTCTTTGATTTTGGTACCAAGGTAAAAAATAACCTAAATAAACTTTCTGGTATTCCTATCACAACGGTTCAGGGGGAAAATGATATGATTACCCCTATCTCTGTTGCGTATGGGTTGCAAAAGTTTTTGCCACAACTACGAATAATTTCTATGCCTGATACTGGTCATATTGGCAGGGTTATTACTAAACGATATTATGACGAGGTTAATAAACTTATAATCACAGAAAATGGTGTAGCGCATGGATAACCGTTGGACTTTTGATAATGATGAATTGTTTGACTTAGTGCGCAATGGTCGCAAGTGTGGAACCTGTGGTCGATATTCAGACGCTTCCCCAATGGCAAATGTTGGCGAAATCCAAGAAATATTCAACAGCCATGGTGAAACAATACGGATTCAGATTACATCTGTTCGCAAATGCCGTTTTTGTGACATTGATGACACATGGGCACGCACAGAGGGCGAAGGCGATCTGTCCCTGGAATACTGGCGTGAAGTTCATATTGAATTTTTTAACAAATATTATCCTGATTTCCAAGAAACTGATTGGCTGGAATTAAATGAATTCAAGGTTATAAAAATCCAGCCCCGAAATTTACAAATCCGTGACGCAATACCCGCAGACGCAAATGCAATTTATAACATTTGGGCAAATGGCTGGCGATATGCATATCAGAATATTTTATCGGCTGACTTTCTGGCACAACGTGTTAGCGATGAAGTCGTCGCTAATAAAATTGCCAAATTTCCGGAACGCTTGAAACAAGAAATTGCCCAAGGTAATATTTTCAAAGTATTAACCGATGATAATCGCATAATCGGATATATCAATGGTGGCGTACCAGAATCCCCCGAATGTACGGCTGATCGGGAACTTTATTCGCTGTATATTGATACAAAATACATTGGGAACGGTATTGGCAAGCTGTTATTACAAACGTTTGCACAAGAAATGATGTCCCAGGGCGCAAAAACATTTGGTTTAATGTGCTTTTCGGCTAACCACAGTATGGGCTTTTACAAAAAGATGAGCGGCAAAGTTACCATAGAGCGACCAAGCAGTGAAAAATTCGAACGCACCATGGGGTCTTTCTTGGAATTTGATATCGCAGACGTCATTTTTGTATGATTTAGACACTTGTGGGTATACAGGGGTGCAATTTTTTTGCTACATAATTGCTACATACTAAAAAACAGCTATACGGCGCATACACAGATATGTGCAAAAAGTGGCGGAAATCTGGGTCAACACGACATGCTGTAAAAAAAGCCCTGAAATCAAGAACTTGCTGTTAATCCGTATGTCGTTGGTTCGAATCCAACTGCCCGAACCACATTTTACACCGTCCTGTTAAAGGGCGGTTTTTTGATGTAAAAATCAGTATTGAAATCGCGGGATTCGTGGGTGTTTTGTTGGAAATATATATTTTTTAGGAATTTTTGCCCGATATGCTGTTAGTGTTACGATATTTAAGCGCGGATTCCTAAGCATACATACCGATAGATTCTGCGCAAAATCTGTGTAAGAATTTTGTCTTGTACCGGCTTTGAATAAAAAACAAAAAAAGGATTCTTATCATGACCCATCAAGCATTATGGCAGGC